>JAGXHN010000013.1 GCA_024636225.1 Desulfuromonadaceae bacterium
CTCCGACAGTGGCCGCTCCGACAGTGGCCGCTCCGACAGTGGCCGCTCCGACAGTGGCCGCTCCGACAGTGGCCGCTTTAGCTGCGGTCGCCACCGAACTTGAAGTTGTTGTTTCTCCGGACGCGCCTGTCGTCATGATTGACCCGACTGATAATATCATCTTCCCGGGGACGGTTCCTGAGCCTTCGGTCAACTTTCCGGATTCACCCGCACTGACAACTGCGTCAGCTGTAACGCCGGTTCTGACTGAATTGACCATGGTGAAACTCTACAGAAAATTTGTTCTTCCCGAATTCACCTTTCAGTTTGGCAAGTATAACTTAGCTGAAGACGGCAAGGCTGTATTAGCCGGGATCGCAAAAGAGTTGGCCAAAGACGAAAAATGGTTTATTGTCCGTCTGGACGGGCATACGGACAGCACCGGCCCGACACAATACAATGACAAACTCTCTTTACAGCGAGCGATCGATTACGCAATGTACCTGATCAATGAGGAAAATATAGACTCAAGACGAATCTTTGTAAAAGGGTTTGGTGAAAATGCTCCGATAAGTTCAAATGCAACCCTGGAAGGGCGTCGATTGAACCGGCGTGTGGAACTCCTTTTATTGGTTCGTGCTCAGAAGGGGTTATAAATGAAAC
Source organism: Desulfuromonadaceae bacterium (assembly GCA_024636225.1). Next base: position 643 of record JAGXHN010000013.1, read on the forward strand.
ACGCCGGATTCTGTCTGCTTTTGGTTTTTCTCTTTTTAACCGCAGCAGTTGCCAATGAAAATTACATTCAGGTCGTACCGGACTCTGTTTTTGGTGAAAAAATGGTTCTGTGCGAGATTGCTTTCCTCCCGAATTCCTATACACTTACCAAGCAGGCTGAGGTAGCTCTTGATGGTGTGGCCAAACAGTTGCAGACTATCGATACTGAAGCCAGGACGATCCGAATTGAGGGCTTTTCAGGTGATCAGGATACCGTCTCTGACCCAACGGCTCTTTCTATGAGCAGGGCTTTAGCCGTTGAAAGTTATTTACGTAATTCTCATGCGGTCAGTTTTGAACGATTTTTAACCGGGCACTCGACGGTCAATTCTGTTTGTTGTGTGCAGATAGCTTTATACAATAACCCGTGGCAGACCGTTACTCCTCCAGTACAGGTTTCTAACAGGGATAAATTTGATGGGCCGAGTTGATCTTACATCACTGAAAGACTGTTTTCTGTTTGAGCAGATGAATGCAGTTGAAATCGATGCAGTCAGCGCTCTTTTTCAAGAAAAGAGACTTGAAAAGGGTAAAACTGTTTTCGTCGAACAGATGCCGGGCGAATCGCTTTATCTGATTAAGAAGGGGGCTGTTCGTATTACAAAATTAATTGAAGAGGGGGATGAAAAAACCCTGGTTACTTTAAAAACCGGGGAAGTTTTTGGTGAGATGGCGATTCTCGATGGCTCCTCTCGTTCTGCAACAGCCCGGGTTGAGACAGATACCATCTTATTCAGTGTCAATAAATCCGATTTTGAAAAACTCTGTAAATCTCACCCGGGTATCGCTCTTAAAATGATGCGAAACATAACCTGCGTCTTTTCCAAAAGAATTCGCGAAAACAAAGATGACTATCGTGAAATGTTGATGTGGGCATTGAACCAATCGAGCCGATAAACAAAGGGGTGTTCATGAAAAAACCGGTTATTATCCTGACCCTTCTGTTTCTCTGTAGTTTTGTCGCCGGATGTGGAATTTCAATCATCCCGCGCCCTCTGTCTCCAACGGATCGCGTTAACCTCAGTGACCGTTCCATTACAAAAGAGGATAGCTCCCTTTCTCTGTCTGTACGCGTTCAGGATACGGCCGTTGGGGGGTATGATCTTGCCACTCCTTTGACATCGTTTTATGTTGATCTGCTGAATAAAGGGCGCAAATCGATTTCTTTTCCGCTGACTTCGTTCGTTCTGGTTGATGATCAGGGGAGCGCATATAAAGCTGTTTCCCCTTTGGACGTCAACAATCTGCTCTCTTCTGAAATTGATTTTTTACAACCATTCCCGTTTGTCTCATTTCTGGATGTCGCTCAGCAAGAGAGTCAGCGAGCTGCGAGTAGCATGGCGAGTGAACGGCCGTATGTTGGTCACGGTCTTGAGTTGAAGTCTGCCGGTACGCCGTTCCCTGAATCAGCGATTTCACCCGGAGCCAGAGGTTCGGGTGTTGTTTTTTTTGAGATTGATTTGTCGCGGCATAAAACTGTTCAATTTCAGGTCTCTAACCCGATTGACAACTCTGTCTCTATTTTCCCCTTTGCTATTGAATGAAATCGAGTCGATAGCTTCTTGTTATCTGTCGTCAGGCGATAAAATCAAACTTTTATAGATACAGGAGTAGCAACTTTGTCAGAGCTGCAGATAGGCCATGAGCTGACTTATGGGGTGTTATTGTGCGCCCTTGGGCTGTTTCTTTTCGGCATCTTTTTTCTTCCCCTGATCGGTTTTCTGAAAAGAAATAGTATGAAAATAATTCGTCGCCTAGACGATGACTCCAAATTTCAGCTGAAATCTATCGATCATCGCATTTTGAACACGCCTCTCATCGCTTTGGGGCAGGCCCGCGCAGAGACCAGGCGGATGGCGAGCCTGTCTTTACAGTGCATGGATGAGACACTCTTGTTTCTCGCCGATTTTGACAAAAGCAGAGTGTCGAATCTGAAAAATATGGAAGAGCTGCTTGATCGATTGCAAAAAGAAATCATGGTCTTTCTTGTCGCACTCTCTCTTAAATCAATTTCCGAAGAGACCTCTCGTGAAATCACATCTCTGATGCATCTTGTTAATTACCTGGAGCGTATTGGTGATCAATGTGAGCATCTTTGGCGACTTGAGGTGCGAAAGCTTGATCAAAAAATTTACTTTTCCAAAAGGGCAACCGGCGAAATCAACGAACTTTCGGCTCGTACCCGGCACTTTCTCTTTTGTGTGGTTGATAAAATTGGAGAAACAGGAGATAAAAAGCAGCTGCAACTGCAAAGTATGAAAATGGATGCCGAAATAGCCGCACTTGAATCCGATCTGCGCCACAATCATATCAACCGTCTGCACACAGGCGAATGTGCTGTTTTGTCCGGACTTATTTTTATCGATATGCTCTATGACTTTAAACTGATCGGTGATTATACCTTTAATCTCAGTGAAGTCATCGTTGGTAAAAATTAGTGTTGGCAGCAATTGATATAGGGTCGAATACCGTTCGTCTTCTGCTCGGTTCTGTTGTTCAGGATAAGGTTGTCCCTTACCTGTATGTACGGCGTATCACCCGCTTAAAGGGTGGTCAAACCGTTAGAGGTTTGAGTGCAGATGCGATGCAGCGAACTCTTTTCGCTCTGAAAGAATTTTCAGATATTATTTCCCGTCAGCCGATTGATGCCATACGGGTTGTCGGAACAGAAGCGGTCAGAAGCGCTGCGAATCGACGCGATTTTGTTAACCGCGTCCTGAACGAAACCGGATTAAGTCTGGAAATTGTCTCAGGTGATGAAGAGGCATCTCTTTCGTCATCCGGAGTCTGCTCTCAGTTTGCTGCACCGGCCGCAGGTTGTCTGCTCGTTTTCGATATTGGTGGTGGCAGTACAGAGTTTATTCTTCTACAGCAGGGTGAAATTCTTTTTCAGAAGAGCTGTCAACTCGGTGTTGTTGCTTTGACAGAGTCGTTCTCTGATTTTGGCAGTCGGCATAATTTCATTTCAGCAGCAATTTCAGAAATTTTTTCTTCCGTTGAACCGATTCTTAAGCAGTTAAGTATGACACTTGAAATGATCACCCTGATCGGAACCGCCGGAACTGCCACAACTCTTGCGGCGCTCGATATGCAGATGTCCGACTATGATTGGCGGCTGGTTAACGGTTACACGCTTGACCACCACACAATTCAATCGATATATAACCGCTTGGATTGTTTGACTGTTGCAGAGCGTGAAGAGCTTCCGGGGATGGAACCGGGGCGGGGGGATCTGGTCCCTGCCGGAATCGAAATCATCATGGAGATTATCCGCCAGTTCCGTGCCGTGCAACTGACCGTCAGTGATTTTGGCCTTCTTGAAGGGGTTCTGATCTCAATGTCGACAATAAGCCGTCCGAACGATTGACATCTAACGCCTGTTTCTTTAATATTCTGGCACTGTTTTATCCACTCTGAATTAATATTGTCATCCTACTCATTAACTTGAAGGTCTCCGATGAAAAAAACGATTCTCTCCGGCAATGAAGCGATTGCCCGTGGCGCTTATGAAGCGGGTGTTCTGGTCGCTTCCGCTTATCCCGGTACTCCGAGCACGGAGATTCTGGAAAATATCATCCAATATTCTGAAGTTGATGCTTCATGGGCAACGAACGAGAAGGTTGCACTCGAAGTTGCAATCGGCGCCAGTTTTGGTGGTGGTCGTGCTCTTTGTACCATGAAGCATGTCGGCGTTAATGTTGCTGCAGATCCGCTTTTCACGCTCTCTTATACAGGCGTTCGTGGTGGCCTTTTGTTGGTTGTCGCCGATGATCCGGAATTACACTCTTCGCAAAATGAGCAGGATAGTCGTAATTATGCCAAATTTGCCAAAGTGCCGATGTTTGAGCCGTCTGACAGCCAGGAAGCCCTAGATTTTACGCGACTGGCATACGAGGTGAGTGAGCAGTTTGATACTCCGGTTATGCTCCGTACAACGACTCGTATTTCACACTCCAAATCGGTGGTTATAACCGGTGATCGGATCACGGACTTGCCGGCACCAGCACTTGAGAGGAATCCTGCCAAACTGGTAATGCTGCCCGGAAATGCCCGTAAACGGCACCCGATTGTCGAGCAGCGGACACTCGATCTTGAAGAATGGTCTGCGACGCAGCCTTTTCACCGGATTGAGGAGGGGAGCCTGGATGTCGGTATCATCACGGCGGGCGTCGCTTACCAGTATGCTCGCGAAGCGCTCCCTGACGCCTCTATTCTGAAACTTGGGATGGTGAACCCTCTCCCGAAAAAATTGATTCGTGACTTTGCCGCTCGTTATAAAACGCTCTATGTCGTCGAGGAACTCGATCCGTTTATTGAGGATCAGATCAAGGCAATGGGGATTGAAATCATCGGCAAAGACATTTTGCCAATCTGCGGCGAACTCTCAACCGGCATCGTCCGTCAGGCTCTGACCGGAAAGAAAGAGGCGACAGGGGTGAAGGGTGCGCTTCAGACTCTTCCGCCTCGCCCGCCGAATATGTGCCCTGGCTGTCCGCACCGGGGTGTTTTTCTTGCCCTGAACAAGCTCAAAGCGTATGTAACCGGTGATATCGGCTGCTATACTCTCGGCTTTATGCCACCCCTTTCGGCGATGGATACCTGTATCTGTATGGGTGCGAGTATCGGCAATGCGGTCGGTATGACCAAAGTCTTGCCTGTCGAGCAAAAACAGAATGTTGTGGCGGTGATTGGTGATTCGACTTTTCTCCATACCGGGATCAACGGTCTGCTCGATATGGTCTACAACAAGTCAACGACAACTCTCATTATTCTGGATAATCGGATCACAGCGATGACCGGACGTCAGGACAACCCTGCCTCGGGATACACACTGATGAATGAGGAGAGTTATGAAGTTGACCTGGCTGAAATCTGTCGTGCCGTCGGTGTGAAGCATGTGATGGTGATCGATCCGTATGAACTCGACAACACCCGAGAACTGATTCGGACTGAAATGGCTCGTACTGAGCCGTCTGTTATTATTACCCGACGCCCCTGCATGTTGATGAAACGGGATGTCGTGGAGAAGAAGCCACCGCTCTTTGTCGAAAGCGGCAAATGTACCGGTTGCAAGGTCTGCCTGCAGATAGGGTGCCCGGCGATCGAATGGGACGCAGCGGCTGGCAAGCGCGGGGAGGCGAAGGTTAATCGGCATCTTTGTGTCGGTTGCAGCCAATGCCGTCAGGTTTGTAAATTTGATGCATTTGGAGTCTGTAATGACTGATATCAAGAATGTCTTGTTGGCAGGAGTCGGTGGGCAGGGGATTCTACTGGCGAGTGAGATCCTCTCCGAAGCTTTAATGTTGGCCGGTTTTGATGTAAAAAAAGCTGAAGTACACGGCATGGCACAAAGGGGCGGCAGTGTTGTCTCTCATGTTCGTTATGGCGAAAAAGTTCTCTCACCGACCATTTCTGACGGGACGGCTGATGTTCTTTTTGGCTTTGAACTGCTCGAAACCTGTCGTTATCTCTCTCTGCTGAAAAAAGGGGGGCAGGTGATCGTGAACAATGTCAGGATTTCACCCCCTTCAGTTGCGCTCGGACAACAGGATTATCCTGAAGACATCCCGGGTTACCTGCGCGCTGCGGTCGACGATGCTCATGTTGTAAACGGGATGGCGCTGGCGGAGCAAGCGGGTGACATACGAACCGTCAATGTGGTTCTGATCGGAGCACTCTCTCTCTATCTTGATATTGACAAGGCGCTCTGGATTCAGGCGATTAAAGCAATGGTCCCCGAGAGATTTCTCGATATAAATATAAGAGCATTTGAGTTGGGGCGTGAATCAGGGATTACTGATTAATTGACGGGAGCTGGTTATGTTCTGGAATGAAGAATTTGAGACCTTGCCAAGGGAAGCGATTGCATCTCTACAGTTGAAACGACTGCAAAAGACTTTGCAGCGGGTCTACGCTACGGTCCCGTTTTATCGTGAAACGTTTAACCAGGCCAATGTCACACCGGAAGATATTAAATCGCTTGACGATTTGCGACGCATTCCGTTTACGCTTAAAAGTAATATGCGCGACAACTATCCGTATGGCCTGTTTGCTGCTCCTCTTGACGAAATTGTCCGCATCCATGCATCTTCCGGGACGACCGGAAAACCGACTGTTGTCGGATATACGCAGCGGGATATTGACAATTGGGCTGAAATGATGGCCCGCTGCTTTGTCGCTGCCGGAGCCCATTCCGGTGATGTTGTTCACAACGCTTACGGCTACGGGCTTTTTACCGGCGGCCTCGGCGCTCATTACGGAGCTGAAAAAATCGGAGCTTCCGTTATCCCGATGTCCGGCGGGAACACCAGAAAACAGATCATGATTATGCAGGACTTCGGTTCAACTGTCCTCACCTGCACCCCATCCTATGCCCTTTATCTGGCCGAAGCCGCAGCAGAAGAGGGGATTGACATTCGTAATCTGAAACTCAGAATCGGGATTCATGGCGCTGAACCATGGAGTGAGCAGATGCGCGATGAGATCGAGAGTAAACTCGGTATCAAGGCGATGGATATTTACGGTCTCTCTGAAATATTGGGACCGGGCGTTGGTATCGAGTGTATTGAAGCTCAGAACGGTCTGCATATCTGGGAGGATCATTTTATTCCGGAGATCATTGATCCAGAGAGCGGTGAGGTGTTGCCGCTCGGTGAAAAAGGGGAACTGGTCATTACGACGATCACCAAGGAAGGGATTCCGATGATTCGTTACCGGACGCGGGATATCACTCGTTTCATTCCCGAACCTTGTATTTGTGGACGCGCTCATATTCGACTTGAGCGCATGAGCGGGCGCACCGATGATATGTTGATTATCCGCGGGGTAAATGTCTTCCCTTCACAAATTGAAAGTCTGCTGATGCAGATTGAAGATGTTGAGCCCCACTATCAGCTGGTCATTGATCGGGAAGATAATCTCGACACTCTCGAAATACAGGTCGAAGTCAATGAAAAGATTTTTTCGGATGAGGTCAAGGTGCTGCAGCAACTGAGCCAGTATATAAAGGCCCAGATTAAGGAGATGCTCGGCATCACCTGCAGCGTGCGCCTGGTTGAGCCGAAATCGATCAAACGGAGCGAAGGGAAGGCACAGCGGGTCATCGATAACCGGAAGGTTTCGTAAGGGAGGCTGATCATGAAAGTTGAACAGATTTCAATATTTATAGAGAATAAATCAGGACGTCTGGCTGAGGTGACGAAGGTTCTCGGCGAGGCAGGAATTAATATTCGCACCTTGTCTCTTGCCGATACGTCCGATTTCGGTATTTTACGCCTGATCGTTGATCAGACAGACAAAGCGAAAACGGTGTTGAAAGCGAATTCCTTTACAGTCAGCAAAACCGAAGTTGTCGCGGTGCAGGTCCCCGATAAACCGAATGGCCTCTCTTCGATATTGCAGGTTCTCGACAGTGGCAAAATTAATGTCGAATATATGTATGCGTTTGTTGAAAGAAGCGGTGAAGATGCCGTCATTATCTTCCGTTTTGATGATATTGAGGGGGCGATCAAAACCTTGACAGAGAACGGGATAACCGTTCTCAAGGGTGAACATGTCACAAGAATTTAATCCAAAACGGACCAATGGAACATTATCGTGAACCAGATCTGGGATCCTGAAAATGAATGTATGAGTCGTGATAGACTGACTCAACTGCAGACAGACAGACTTAAAGAGACACTTGAACGCGTCAATGTCAACGTCCCGTGTTACCGTGAAAAATTCAGCAAACACAATATTGTGCCTGCCGATATTCAATCTCTGGATGATCTATCAAAACTCCCTTTTACAACCAAAGATGATCTGCGGATCAATTATCCTTACGGAATGTTTGCCGTCCCGCTTAAGGAGGTCGTCAGGATTCATTCTTCATCCGGAACGACCGGCAAGCCGACGGTGGTCGGTTATACACGCCGTGATCTCGATTCATGGACAGAACTGGTGACACGCTTTATGACAGCAGCCGGGGTCACTCAGGAAGATATTGTTCATATCGCTTTTGGCTACGGTCTCTTCTCGGGGGCCTTTGGTCTGCATTACGGGGCCGAGCGCATCGGTGCCTCCGTAATCCCGATGTCGAGCGGAAACACGGACAAACAGATTATGATTATGCAGGATTATCGCTCTACGGCGCTGGTCTGTACCCCGTCGTATGCCCTGACTCTGGCTGATCGTATGGAGACCCTTGGTGTCGATCCACATTCGCTGGCTCTGCGAGTCGGGTTATTTGGCGGTGAACCGTGGAGCGAAGAGATGCGCCGGGAGATTGAATCGCGCCTCGGTATTATTGCTACAGATAATTACGGTCTATCTGAAATCATCGGGCCGGGCGTCGCCGGAGAATGTATCGAACGCAGCGGGATGCATATTTTTGAAGATCACTTCATCCCTGAAATAATCGACCCCGATACAGGCAAAGTACTTCCGCCGGGTTCAATCGGCGAGCTGGTGTTGACCTGCATCAACAAGGAAGCCTTTCCGATGATTCGCTATCGCACCCGTGACATTACAAAGCTTAACTATGATCCCTGCGTCTGTGGTCGGACCCATGTTCGGATGCAGAAAACCATGGGACGCTCTGACGACATGCTGATCATAAAAGGTGTCAATGTTTTCCCGACCCAGATCGAGGAAGTTCTGCTTCAGGTTGAGAATTGTCAACCGCACTACCAGCTGATTATCGATCGGATAGGGAATATGGATACCCTTGAAGTGCATATAGAGGTCAGTGAAGAGATGTTTTTTGACGAGATGAAGATGCAGCGCGATTTTATCCTGATGCTTGAAAAGCGTCTTGCCACAATGTTGGGGGTAAGCGCCAAAGTGAAACTGGTTGAACCTTCCTCCTTGAAGCGCCATGAAGGGAAGGCTCAACGCGTCATTGATCGTCGTAAAAGTTAATTTAAACTATTGATATTCCAAGCTATTTTGTTTCTTGACTTTTCGGGGTCAATCACAGATAATCCGACACATTATTCGGGGCGTAGCGCAGTCTGGTAGCGCACTTGACTGGGGGTCAAGGGGTCGGAGGTTCAAATCCTCTCGTCCCGACCAGTAATTCAGCGGGTTTAGCTTTTGTAGCTAGATCCGCTTTTTTGCGTTGCAACCTCCCGTGCAACCTCCAATATCTAAAAATGATAGGTGCCGACCCGGAAAGTTTAGCAGGGCTAGTGCGTTTTGTTTCTTCCGGATCGGCGGTGAATTAAATTGTGGTTTGACAGTGTTTGCAGACTGAGGCCTGCCAGGCAATGATTTCCATGCAGGCGGTGCATTGCTTATATTTCCCTGGGACGACTCCGGCTGGCTTTAAAAAGATAATGACAATGATTGCGGGTGCGAATATAGCGCAGAGAGCAAACCAGCCAAAGGCGCTGCGACCTTTGCCGCTGGCGATTATAGTGCCAACAATTCCTGGGACAAAAAAGAACATCAACATAATAAGTAGTTCTGTGGAAGCAACTTAAAAAGACCTTCGCCAAGCTTCGGTTCACTCAGCTCACCCCGGTCCTGATCGAAACCTTCAAAGCCAAACGCCTGGTCCTGATCATGACCACAACACCCATTTAGCATAGCCAACGTCGATATTCACGCCGTCAAAAAACACAAATGGTCCATAGTTGAGAGCAAGTGGTCGGAGGTTCAAATCCTCTCGCCCCGACCAATATTTATTAGAACGGAAGTGAGATTATTCACTTCCGCTTTTTTTCTGTTTGCAATAAACGGCTATTATTATTAAGCTTTATTTGTAAGAAATAGATGTCTAGCAACGAAAGTGAGGTTTCTTGTCTCAGGCTCGCAATAACGAAGATAAAAGGGTCGCCATTAAGCTTAAGTTAAGTTTTGGTACCTCTCAATTAAATAATATGGGGTTTACCGAAGATATCTCTTCAAGCGGCATCTTTATTAAATCAGCGGTAGTTTATCCCTCAAATACAGAGATAGGGATTGAGTTGATTATGTCAGAGGGTGAGGTTGTTCGAATGAAAGGGTTGGTCAACTGGTCTAAGGGGGTCGCGCCGAATCTCGTCTGGGCGATCAAGGATGCGGGGATGGGTGTTAAAATCATTAAGATTATCCAGGGGCAGGACCATTATTATCGCGCACTGGTTGGCAAAGGTGTGATGTCCGAGACTGACTGTTTACTGGTGTAAGTTATGTTTTTTTGATTGATCGATTTTTTTTGTCTAGCACAGTAGGTGCCTTGAATGAATCCTACAAAACAGCACCGTTTTGTAGGATTTTTTATGTTTTACAGGGATAGTTACGGTCTATTTGAAACCGGTTTCGTTCAGTGCGAGTCGACAGGGTCTAAAAAATGGGAGAGGGGGGGAGGGCAGATCAATAACTCCCGCTCAAACCATTCCCACTTAAAAAAATGACATCGATGCTGACTCTAACTTTGACTGACTAACCATTCGATGGCATCCTCTTCGTTGTTAAAGGTTTTCATGTTGCTTCGACCTGAAAGTTTGAGGATGGTGTTGAATATGAACTTTTTAAGGCCGTCTGCTCCAACAACCGCTCCCGCAACAACGTATGGCTTATTCTTCAGCGTAAAGCCGGTTAAGGCGTTGATCAATTTCTGGTCAAAGTTGGAATTTGTTATGTCTGTAAGGGTGTAAACTGAATTTAACGGCATTCTCTCAATGATTCCCGAACTGTAGTCGATGACCTCATAAGCGTCATTGATGCCTAGATCCGCAAAATTTAAAAACAAAACCATTTTGTTCTTGTGCTTGTGGAATTTTGATCTTGTCATAAGTTCGAGTTTATTCATTGTAACCTCCTCTGTAGTCATGGCGAAACATTACGCAAACGTTAAATAAAATACCCATAAAAAACAACATTAAAAATTATTATAATCACTAAATGTAACAATGTTAGTTTTAACATTAAATGTATTTAGTGTTTTTTTTACCTTAAAATCCATGTAAATCATAAACTTATAAATTAAATATTATTTATTTTTTATAAGTCTCATCTGTCAAAATCTGTGATTTATGTAATTCATAATACTGTTACATATCAGGTTGACCTAAACGTAAGGATAAGGTATTGCTTGTCACAGATGTTGCTTTTACATTGAAGAGGTGTCTGTTACGGCAGTTTGCGATGGCTAGTAACTGCGCCAAAAAATTCGAGCATGGTGCCGGTGTGGAGCAATGGATTACAAAGAAAGCAGTTTAGTCGACAAGGAGAAGTTATGAACAGGGTAGTCGTATTATTGGTGGCAATGACAGGGCTTGTCGTGTTGTCGGCCGGGGAAGTATCTGCTGCGGGCTTTGCTTTGATTGAGCAGAGCGTCAAAGGGCTGGGTCATTCTTTTGCCGGTGGTGCGGCAGTCGCTGAAGATGCGACCACCATTTACTTTAATCCAGCCGGGATGTCCCGCTTGGAGGGGGTGAACGCGACTGCCGGGTTGCACTACATTGCTCCTTCAGCGAAGTTTATTAAAACTTCGGCAAAACAACCGTTATTACTTCCACCTACTATGACGCAAACAGATGGCTCAGGGGGAGATGGCGGTGAAGCAGGACAAACGGCTCTGGTCCCTAACTTTTATTTTGCTGCTGAAGCTGGTGAGAACTGTAACTACGGTATCAGCGTCAATACGCCTTTCGGCATGGCAACCAAATTCGATGAAGACTGGGTTGGACGTTTTCACGGTATTGAATCGAACCTGATGACGATCAACATCAACCCGTCAGCCTCCTACAAATTTAACGATAATCTCAGTCTCGGTTTTGGCTTCAACGCCCAGTATCTCGAGGTGACATTAAGTCAAGCGTCAGTTTTGCCTGTTGCCCCGTCTGTTTACATGGAGTCATACACCGAGATGACCGGTGACTCTTGGGGGTATGGCTATAATTTTGGTGCTTTGTATGAGTTTAATGATAACACCCGTGTAGGTGCTTCCTACCGTTCGACTGTTTTCCATTCCCTTGAAGGGAACATGGATATTCGTCTTGATGGTTCAATTTTACCCATTACTGCTAAAATCACTATGCCAGCCAGTGCTCAGATGAGTGTTTTTCATCGAATCAATAACACGTTTGACGTGATGGCCGATGTGATGTGGACCGAATGGAGTGTTTTTGCAGACTTGACTGTTCATTTACCATCCCCTTATCCAGCAAATGTTACAGAAGAAAACTGGAAAAACAACGTGCGTTACTCGGTTGGTGGAACTTATCACCACAGTGATACCCTCGCTATCCGCGCTGGTGTCGCTTACGATGAGACACCGATTCCCGATGCAACTCGTACGCCGCGTATCCCTGGTGCCGATCGTACATGGGTCTCCCTCGGCGCAAGTTACGTAATGAATAATATGACCTTTGATTTCGCC
>JAGXHN010000014.1 GCA_024636225.1 Desulfuromonadaceae bacterium
ATCGAGTCGGCATCATTGCCGGGGGGCGTTTGCGCTTGTGCGGTGCATTATCTGAATTGCTGACGGAAGCGGGGTCGCTGGAATCGGTGTTTCTCGATGTCGTTCGCAAGGCGGATGGGGGTGAGCTATGTTAACGCGACTCTGGCCGATTGCTGTTATCACCTTCAAAGAAGGGGTGCGCAATCGCGCCCTGTATGGCATTGGTGCCATGGCGGTGCTTTTACTGTTGGGCACACAGCTGGTTTGTTCAATGATTCCACGCGATGTTGGTAAGGTGGCGGTTGACCTTGCGCTATCGTCGACGTCTTTTGCCGGGCTGTTGATTGTGCTTTTTATCGGCATCAACTTGATGGCCAAAGATCTCGACCGGCGCACCATCTACATGGTTCTCGCTCGCCCGATTTCCCGTGGGCAATATATCCTCGGCAAATTTTGCGGTATGGGCCTGATCATCGGAGCGGCAATGACACTGCTTGGAGGGGCGGCGACAGTTTCGGTGCTACTGGCCAGAGTGCTTTATCCAAACTATTTCGACAAATTTTCGTTGTCAACCTTGTTGCTTGCCATCCTGTTTCAGGTTTTGTCGTTGTTACTGTTGACCGCGTTGAGTTTTCTTTATTCCGCCTTCAGTTCCACCTCCTTCATCTCCCTGCTGCTGACCGTAGCTACCTATCTGATTGGCCAGGTGACGACCGATATCAAATCGCTGGTCGAAACCGCCGATACGGTGGGGATTAAAGTCTCGGCAGCGATGACCTTTTTGGTCAAGACGGTCTACTATCTTTTTCCCAATCTTTCTCTGTTCGATATCAAGCTGCAAGCAGCGCACGGGTTACCGATGTCTATTTCCTACGTGGCGATGGTCAGCGGCTACTGGTTGCTTTTTACCGCACTGTCCTTGGTAGCTGCGGTCCTGATTTTTGAACGACGGGAGTTTCCGTGAGATCGCGTGGTCTTTTCTGGTTGCTGGTGCCGTTGTTACTCGTCGGCCAAGGGCTGTTGCTGACTGGTGCCGTGGCGCGACGTGATCAACTACCGGGGCGCGGGGAAAATCTCTACGCCATGCCGTCGCCACTGCTCAAGGCTATGGCGCTGGAGTACGATGGTCTTATTTCTGACATCATATTCCTGCGAACGTTGGTCTATATCGGCGGGACCTTCGAGCGCACCGAACGACCGCGGGTTCTACCGCAGGAATGGGACTGGATTCGTGACAGCCTGACGGCGGCGACTGATCTTGACCCCTGGTTTTCTGACCCGTATTACATAGCCAACAGTGATTTGGTCTGGGACGCAGGCCGCGTTCTTGATGGCAACCTGCTGCTGGAGAAGGGGGCGCGCTATCGTACTTGGGACTGGCTGCCGCCGTTTATGGCCGGTTTTAATTACTATTATTTTCTCCATGATAACGCTAAGGCAGCACCACTGTTGATGGAGTCGGCCCGACGTCCTGGCGCGAGTCCGGTAATTGCCACATTGGCAGCGCGTCTTGCCAGCGCCTCGGATCAAACGAGTAATGCTATTACTTTTCTTGAAGAGATGTATCAGCAGGCATCAGATGACATGTCGCGCAATCTTCTCCATGAGCGGTTGACTGCGCTGCTCGATATTCAGGCGTTGGAAAAAGCGGTGGCGATGTATCGTGAGCGAAATGGGGTATTGCCGAAGCGTCTCGAAAATTTGGTGACTGCGGGGGGTCTGGTTCGAATCCCGGTTGAGCCTTACGGTGGGCGCTATCGTCTGGAGTCCGACGGGCGGGTGGTCTCATCGTCCGATTTCGGCAAGAGGGCTGAGTAGTCAATGAATACTCAGCTGTTTTTCTTGTCAGCATCCTTTATCCTTGGGATGATCATCGGTTCATTTCTCAACGTTTGTATCTATCGCATCCCCGCAGGGCTCTCTATCGTTCACCCCCCCTCGCACTGCCCGCATTGCGAGACTCCGATCCGTTGGTATCAGAATATTCCGCTGATAAGCTGGATCGTCTTGCGGGGTCGTTGTGCGAGTTGCAAGGCACCGGTTTCGTATCGTTACCCTTTGATTGAAGCGCTATCCGGTGGGCTCTATCTTCTGGTTTTTCTCTATTTTGGTCTCTCCTGGTCAACGCTCGTCTTCTGGATTTTTTTCTCACTTTTATTGGTGATCACGTTTATCGATCTTGATCACCAGATCATTCCGAATGTTCTCAGTCTCCCCGGCATCGTGGTCGGTTTCGCTTGCGCACTTTTTGCTTTGCCGCTCACCTGGCAGGACTCAGCCTTCGGGACAATGCTCGGTGCCGGTCTTCTCTGGTCTGTTGCGACCGGCTATCGTTTGCTGATGGGTGCCGAGGGGATGGGGATGGGGGATGTGAAGCTGCTCGCCATGATCGGCGCTTTTCTCGGCTGGCAGGCTGTGCTGCCGGTGGTGTTTCTTGGTTCGATTGCTGGTACGTTGATCGGTGTCCCCTTGATGTTGATTAAAGGCGAAGGGGGAAAGCTGGCCATTCCATTTGGACCATTTCTCTCTCTGGGGGCATTCTTTTATGTTTTTTTCTGGGCTGAGCTGTTTAATTGGTACGTTTCTACTTTTTTTCAATCGATCTGAATATTTTTTGACGCAAGATGCTGTGCTTAGCTCGATCTAATAATACAGTATCTAGTAAAAGATCTCTCTAATCGCCCCATTAATATATTTACCTTTCCTCAATAAGACTATAAATGACTTGACAGTAAATTTAATATACCTATAATTAGGCACAATTGTAGTGAATAAATGTTAAATTGTGGGAAGAATCTATGGCGAATAATAAAGTTAGAGAAATACGGGAATCTCTGCTCATGAGCAAAGCCGAGCTTGCACGCAAGGCTCGTGTTTCGCCTTTAACTGTCGACCGTATTGAGCGGGGTGAACCGTGTCGCATGTCAACCATGCGCAAGGTTATTCTTGCTCTTGATCTTAAGTTGACCGATCGTGACAGAGTGTTCCCCGAGGGTGAAGCGTGACGCTGGTGGTTGATTGCTGACCATTTGTTCGGTTTTTTTTGTTAACGCTGTAAAAAGATAATGGGATTTGTCCATGTTTTTTGGGAGCCAGAAAAAAGATATCATTGGTGTCGACATCGGGTCGAACTCCGTCAAGCTCGTGCAGCTGCATGAGACAAAGGGGGTTTATCATCTCTCGGCACTCGGCGTTGCGCCGCTGCCGCCTGATGCGATTGTTGACGGGGCGATCATGGATTCGAGTGCCGTTGTTGAGGTTATTGATAATCTGTATAAAAGCCTCAAACTGAAAACCAAAAATGTCGCGACCTCTATTTCAGGCCATTCGGTTATTATCCGTAAAATCAAGTTGCCGATTATGACGGAAGAGGAGATGGAAGCTTCAATTCAGTGGGAGGCGGAACAATATATCCCGTTTGAAATTTCTGAAGTGAATCTCGATTTTCAGATTCTTGGTCCTGATGCTAAAGATACCTCACAGATGAATGTGGTTCTGGTCGCTGCAAAAAAAGATTTTGTCAACGATTATATCTCTGTATTCAGTGAGTGTGGTCTGACTCCGACGGTTCTCGATATTGACTGTTTTGCCATGGAGAACGCTTTTGAGGTGAACAGTCAGATGGATAGTCAGGGTGTGATAGCGCTCGTTAATATGGGTGCAAGTTCCATCAATATGAATGTCCTTAGGGATGGAGCGTCGATCTTTACCCGCGATATTACGGTCGGCGGCAATATGGTTAATGAAGAGCTGCAGAAACGTCTCGGACTGAGCGCCGAAGATGCCGAGGCGCTGAAGCTTGGCGGGACAGTTGACGGCGTTCAGCGCTCTGCGGTTGATGAAGTGATCAGGGAGGCGATGGAGAGTCTGGTGCAGGAAGTGCAGCGCTCCCTCGATTTTTTCTCTGCGACAGCATCGGACGATAAAATTCAAGCGGTTTACATCACTGGTGGCGTCTCCCGTAATCCTCTGGCTAAAGAGCTGCTGAGTGAGCGTCTCGCTCTGCCGGTCAATGTTCTTGGCGCTTTCGGTCAAGTGGTTATCGATGAGAAGAATTTTGATCTGGAATATATTGACGCAATCGGTCCTCTGATGTCCGTTGCCGTCGGGCTCGCTATGAGGAGGTTAGGTGACAAATGATCCGAATTAATCTGTTACCGGTCCGTGCGGCTCAGAAAAAAGAGCGGCTTGTCAATCAGTTGGTCATACTCGGACTGGCTGTTATTGTCACGTTTGCTCTTTGTATTTTGATCTGGATGTCGTTCTCGGCCCGCATCGATACAGTCAAGGCTGAAGTTGCTGCCAAGCAGACTGAAATTAACAGTCTGAAAAAAGACCTTGCCGAGATCGCGGGTTTTGAAGCGTCACAGAAAACCTTGCGTGAAAAGCTCGATATTCTCGATCGCCTGAAAGCTGACCGGTCCGGCCCGGTTCGTCTTCTCGATGAATTAAGCAGGGCCATCCCCGAAAAAGTCTGGATACTGACTTTTACTGAAGACAAAGGGATGGTCTCTATGACCGGTGGCGGCATGACCGAAGAGTCGATTGCCGGGTTTATGCGCACACTCGGTGATTCTTCTTTATACGAGAATGTAGAGCTTGAAGTGATCGAGCAGAAGAAGACGGATGGGCATGAACATCTCTCTTTCAAGATTCGTTGTACCGTGGAAAAACCCGCAATTCCGGTCGCGAAGAAATAGCAATTGTTGTAGAAGGGGACAGGTGTTTTAATGAATCCTAAAGTTGAAATGATATTAAAGAGGCCAGCTTATCAACGTCTCTTGATGCTGCTGGCTCTGCTTCTGCTCATCGTTGGCCTGTTTGTCTGGGGGGTGTTTCTCCCGCAGATAGAGACATATTCAGCTCTTCAGAAACAGAGTGCCGATCTGCAGCTAAAACTCGATTCCGATCGGCGCAGGGCTGATAATCTGCCAAGATTCAAAGCAGAATACGACAAGATGCTGGCCCAACTCGATGAGGCTTTAAAGCAGCTGCCGAACGGGAGCGAAATTCCTGAACTCCTGACAAGCATCTCGTCGCGGGCGAAGGAGAGTGGCCTTAATGTGCTGAGTTTCAGGCCTGGAGTGGAAAAACCGATCGGTTTTTATGCCGAGGTTCCCGTCTCTTTAAAGTTTGAGGGGACGTTTCATCAAGTGGCCAATTTCTTTAATGCGGTTAGTCAGCTCCCGCGGATTGTTAATATTAATAATGTAAAAATCGGCATAAAATCCGGGGATAAAAGTGAAGCGAATATCCTGAGTGTCGATTGTCTGGCGATCACTTTTCGTTTTCTTGAAAATTCTGTTACTAAGCCGGCCGCAAAGGGAGCTAAAAAATGAGAAAGAGACTATTTCCTCTTTTTTTCTGTGCTCTTTACGTCGTTTTTGTACTCTCAGCCTGTGATGACGGAACACCGCCGCCAGCTCAGATTGCGACTCCAGCCAGTAAAAAGGTGCAGCCGGTTCAGGCTGCGGTTTCAGAGATTGATGAGTCAAAAGACGAAGTTTATACTTACAATCCGACGGGCACTCGCGATCCGTTTGAAAACCCGTTCAGCCTTATTGTTGAAATTCCGATCGATAATGCGATCCCTCTGACTCCTTTGCAGAAGCTGGATCTCAACCAGCTTCGCCTGATCGGTTTAATTGTTGGCAAAGGTAATCCTACGGCAATGGTGATTGCTCCTGATGGCAAATCGTTCATTCTGAAAAAAGGGGTCAAGGTTGGTCGCAACAATGGTGTGGTTTCGGATATCACGACTGAAGCCGTCATTGTTGAGGAACAGTATCTCGATTTTGCCGGCGACA
>JAGXHN010000015.1 GCA_024636225.1 Desulfuromonadaceae bacterium
GGTATGTATTTATGCGGTTTACTTTCCTGAGTGCCATTGGCGCGGTGGTTCTTTCTGCGCTGGTTTTGTTCGGAATGTATGGGGTCTCAAACCCGCTGCTTGAATATCTGTTATTGTTTGCGACACCGTCGTTACTGCTCCCATTCTTTTTACGGAGTGGTTGGCGGTGGGATCAGGCTGCAGCCTTAACCGTTGTCGTTATGATTGTTCTGGCCGGAAGTATCGCTGCGGCAGTCGCACTCAATGAAGGGACAACTGTTTCGGCTTTCGCCGATCGTTATGTCCAGACGCAAATGGATCTGGTTCGTGATACGTTTGCACCACCTCCCGATTTTTCGCCGGAGCAGCAGCGCCAGCTGCGCCAATTTATCCGCGATCTGGAAGAGTGGTTACAGCAGATATATCCGGCGATAGTTGTGTTGGGGATGGCCGCTTTTGTGCTGATGCAACTCTGGTGTCTGTCGCTTCTGGCCGGTCGACACTATATTTTGCCCGGAGTCTCTTTTGTTGACTGGAAAACGCCAGAGCGGTTGATATGGGTCCTGATTGCTGCTGGCATGATTGTCTTTGCCGCAAGCGGCCTGATCAAACAGCTCGGGCTTAATCTGCTGATTGTATTGTTGCTGATCTATTATGTTCAGGGGCTGGCGATTATAACAACCCTGTTCGACCGTAAACATGTTCCGGTTTTTCTTAGAATTCCCGGCTACATGATGACACTATTTTTAAATCCGTTACCGATCATTGTCGCCGGTATCGGAGTCTTCGATCTCTGGATCGATTTCAGAAAGAAACGTATAAAAGGGAATGAACCTTTTTGACGGAGGATTGATACGATGGAAATGATTTTAACGGAAAATGTGGATGGTCTCGGTAATATTGGTGAGATGGTCAATGTGAAGCCGGGTTACGCCCGTAATTATCTGCTGCCGCGTCATTTTGCAGTTGAAGCGAATCCGCGTAATGTGAAAGAGTTCGAGCATCAGAAACGCCAGGCTCTGCGTAAGCTCGAAATGCGGACCAAGGAAGCGGAATTGATCAAGAGGAAAATCGAGGCGATTGCCTGTGTGGTCAGCCACCGTGCCAGCGAAGATGGCAAGCTTTTCGGTAGTGTGACAAATATGGAAATTGCTGAGAAACTGCTCGCTGCTGGTGTTGAGATCGATCGCAAGAAGATTGTCCTCGCTGAGCCGATCAAATCTCTGGGTCTGCATGAAGTTCCGATCAAGCTTGACGCAGGAGTTGTTGCGACTCTGAAAGTAACAGTCGAAGCTTCTGGCGAATAAAAGTAATCTGTGGTAGCAACGGGGAACTTCTGTTCCCCGTTGCCGTATATTTTTGAGGAATTATGGTCGAGGCTCCTTTACATCGACTGCCACCACAGAGTCTTGAAGGTGAGATGTCTGTGCTGGGCGGTATCCTGCTGGAGAATGAGGCTCTGAATAAAGCCCTTGAAATTCTTCGCCCGGAGGACTTCTACCGTGAAAGTCATCGTAAAATTTTTAAAGCTTTGATCACCCTGTTTGAAAAGGGTGAACCCGCCGATTTAGTAACTCTTTCTGCTACACTATCTAATAATGGTGATCTGGATGCCGCCGGTGGCACCGCCTATCTGGCAACGCTGGTCGATTACGTCCCGACGGCGGCTAATATTTCCTACTACGCCCGTCTGGTCAAAGAAAAAGCGATTTCTCGCAGTCTGATTCTTATCGCAACCGATATTGTCACCCGTGGGTATGAAGGGGGGAAAGTCGAAGAAAATCTCGATTGGGCTGAGGCGGCTATTTTTAAAATTGCCGAACAGAAAACCACCCGTTCCTACTATTCAACCAAAGAGATTCTCAAAGATACGTTCAAGACGATTGAGAGTCTGTACGATCGCAAAGAGCATGTTACAGGTGTTCCGACCGGTTTTACTGAACTCGATCTTATGACTGCCGGGATGCAGAGTGGCGACATGCTGGTTTGTGCAGGGCGCCCTTCTATGGGGAAAACGGCTTTTGCGCTTAATATGGTTGAGTACGCTGCGATCCACAGTGAGAAAAAAGTTCCGACCTTGATCTTTTCGCTGGAGATGGGGAAAGAGCAGCTGGTTCAACGTCTGCTCTGTTCGTTGTCCAAAGTCGACGCGGGGAGGCTGCGGACCGGGCATCTCGGCGATTCGGACTGGCCGAAACTGACCACGGGAGCAGGCCTGCTCTCTGAAGCCCCGATCTACATCGATGATACACCGAGTATCTCCGTCCTTGAGCTGCGCGCCAAGGCACGACGGTTAAAATCTGAAAAGAACCTCGGTCTGATCGTAATCGATTATATTCAGTTGATGCAGGGGAATAATCCCGAGAGCCGCCAGCAGGAAATTTCAGATATTTCTCGTTCGCTTAAGGCGTTGGCCAAAGAACTGAGTGTGCCGGTCGTTGCTCTCTCTCAGTTGAATCGTTCACTGGAGAGTCGTACTGACAAACGACCCATGATGTCCGATTTACGTGAATCAGGAGCGATTGAGCAGGATGCCGACGTCATCATGTTTGTCTACCGGGAATCCGTTTACTGTGAAGATTGTAAATCCCCGGAGAAAACTTGCGATAAAGGGCATGATAAGGATGCTGAAATTGTTGTCGGTAAGCAGCGTAACGGTCCAATCGGTACGGTTCATCTGACTTTCAGGGGGGAGTTTACCCGGTTTGAAAACCAGAGTAAGCGCAAGGATGGCTATTGATATTGCCTTTGGAAAAGTCAGTTCTGTCGCCCTGTGAAAAGATCACAAGGCGATTTTTTTACGCAGATAAGTCGAGTAAGTAAATCCGGGGTAGGATCGGCGGTCTGTTTCAGACCAGTCAGACAGTTCGAACTCCGGAAACAGTGAGTCACCTGAAAACGCTCCCTCCACCCAGGAGATATGCAGTCGCTCTGCCAAGGGGAGGGCCTGCCTGTATATTTCTACCCCGCCGATGCAAAAAATATCGTGGCCAAAAGAGCGTGCCAGATTCACCCCTTCGGAAAAAGTCCGACAGAGTTCTATCCCTTGCGTTACTGCAAGTGAGCGGCTGATAACGATATTACGTCGTTGCGCGAGTGGCTCCCCGATACTTTGGTAAGTTGTTCTCCCCATCAGGACGGTCTTGCCAATGGTCAGTTGCCGAAACAGTTTGAGATCATGCGGAAGATCCCACGGGAGCTGCCCCTTCTCCCCGATAATCCGGTCTCTGGTCATGGCGACAATGATCTGAATCGGCGGCAAGAGTGTTTTCCTTTTCGGTGTGTTGAGCAAAAATTATTGACCGGTTTATTGCAAAACAGTCTGATGTCGTATAGTATGGTTAATATCAACTAATACAAAAACAAAAACAGGTGAGCTTATGTTGATTCAGATTGTTTTCGATAATGGACAAAAAGGCCGCGTAACAGAAGAGATGCTCAGTTATCTGCTTGAAACAGGTGGTATTATCAGTTTTAAGCGTAAGAGCGGCTGGGTGCGCCCCGATCGAGACCATGTCCGGGTTAAAAAGACGTTGATTTTCAGTATACCGGAACGCCGGGCGGCTGTGAACGCCCTGCTTGAGTCTGACGCGCCACTTCCGTTCTCTCGGGTTCATTGAACGTTGTTTTCGTCTGTCATGGTGCTTTTATCTGTTTTTACACTGTTGCACGGTTCTGTTCACCAGAAGCGACCGGCTCCGATCACTCTCTGTGACCAGTAGCGAGAATCGAGGTTTGCCGTGGAAACTTTTTTGCTGGATGAGGGTGCATGGATAAAATGGCCATTTTGTAAATAAATGGCAACATGGGAAACTTTCTTATCACTAATTTTGAAAAAAAGCAGATCACCCGCCCGAAGCTTATCGAGCGGGATTTTTTTCGATTGCTGATAAAGCATTTGCGATGAACGTGGAACCTTTATTCCGATCTGACCGTGGACATAGCGGACGAGACCGCTGCAATCGAAGCCATCAACAGTATCACCGCCGAAACGGTAGGGAGTGCCAATGAGCGTTCTGGCGATAGAAGCGATACGCTCCCCTACCTCTGCATTTGCAGAGACTCCAACTTGAGGCGCAGGTCCGGTTGTACACCCATGAAAAACAACTAAAAAAATAAAAAAACAGACGACCCCAATTATTATTTTCCAGCTTATCATCTGTGCGTCTCCATTGAAAACTGCTGGACTTTTCGTGAGTACTGATGGTTCAGGCGCGTTTTATCTTGAAGTGAATCGGAATGAGGAGCATCCCCTCAGTCGATTCACTTCCGATGCGAGCCGGTTCAAACTCCCAGCTCTCTACTCTCTTCACTGCTGCCTGATCCAGAATGCTATAGTCTGAACTCTTCTCCACCGTAACACTCTTTACCCCGCCAGATCGATCAATAATAACCTTGAGCCAAACTTCACCCTCCCATCTGTAGCGGAGCGCCGTTTCGGGATAATCAGGCGGGAGATTTCTGGAACGAAGTGGTGCCGCTTTGGTTGCGACGACCGGGCTCGCATTCGGCTGTGCTGAACTTGCTATTTCTATCGCGATGGGGGTGTTCTCTTTGTGAATGGAGATGGTCGGATCGATTAAATCAGTTTTGCTCACGTCTTTTTCAAGGAGGCTGTTTACAATCTTCTTGATTTGGGTCGGTTCAGCTTTTTGATCACGACTCGGTTTTTTGTTGAAACGGGCCGTTTTATCTGACGGATTGCGATCCTGAATGAACTCTGAATTGAGGTGTGGAACAGAGACTATCCCTATCTCTATAAAGGACTCCTGCACCGTTTGCTGTCTCTGCGCCGATGTGGGCCAGAGGCCAAACAGGGCAACATGAGTCGCAAGGGACAAAGCAGTAAAAAATATCAGGGAGCAATTCGTCATAATCGTAAATGTTTAAGAGGTCTGCTTCCATATCTTTTGGCTATTAGAAACGAAAAAGAGGATGAGGTCAAACTTTTCAGCGCACGGTGTATTCATTATTGAATATGAATAATTTGTAACTAACTGAATGTAGGTTGTTTTTCTTGTGTCAACCTGTTATTTTGTTCAGGTTTTTAATCTGAATATTTTACAGGATGGAAGCGATGCATTTTTTTAGTGCACAACAGTATCGAATCTTTTCACCAGCGACTGCGGTTCTTTTGCTCTGCTCGATCATTTTTTTATCTCTGGCCGTCCCCTCTGTTGCGGAAATACTCTCTGAAAAGTCAGAAGGAAATGCGGCAGTTGTTCCTGTGCTGGAGACGGTTGTTGTGACCGGGTCTGCAAAAGACGACGTCTCCGGTAAAACGGTTTATTCTGAAGAGATGCTGTCAGTCTTACCTGCCGGTGATGGCAATATCGAAGATCTTCTTAAATTTATGCCTGGTGTTCAGGCTTCAGATAGTTCGAATACTTCATTTCGGGGAGGGGAGATTATTTCGCCACTCCTCTCTATCTCCGGCGGGAAACCGTACCAGAACTATTTCCAGATCGATGGGATGGGGAACAACAGTCTGATCGATCCGATTGAGGATAGCCCAAGTAAAATCGATCGTCTGCCGGGATATCCGGAAGAGATTTTCCTTAACAGCCGCCTGGTAAAAGAAATAACGGTCTATGACAACAATATCCCGGTCCGTTTCGGTGGTTTTACCGGTGGGGTTGTTGATGTCAAAACGATTGACCCCGCTTCTGTAGCCGGGGGGACAGTACGCTATAATACGACCCGGGATAACTGGACACGATTTCATATCGACCCCTCAGATCAATCGGATTTTGACCAGTCGGCGTCCTATTTTAGGCAGCCGCAATTTACAAAGCATGAAGGTGGTTTTGATCTTTCCATACCGATTAGCCCCTCTAGTGGCCTTTTACTCTCTTACCAGTTCATCTATTCCGAGATCCCACTTGTTTTTTTTGACAGTAAACAGAACCAGGAGCGGTTCAATCAGAATTTCCTCCTGAAATTTGTTTCAAAGCCAAACGCGACCGACAAAATTACGCTACAGGCTATTCATTCCCCTTACAAGGCGCGCTATTTCATCAAAGACACATTGAATAGTGATTTTACCTTGAAAGGTGGGGGGACGTCTTTGCTTGCCGCTTATGAAACCGCGGCAGCAGGGGGGGAACTCGACCTGCGTGTCGGTTTTCGAAGAAGCGAGAATTCCCGAACCGCGCCCAAAGACTACTTTTTGTGGTCGGAGAGTAAAGAAGGGGGCTTTGGTCATCTGGATATCCAGCAGGACTCCTATGAGTTTAACCTTGACTGGTTGTCAAGCACAATGATGTC
The DNA here is from genome assembly GCA_024636225.1 of Desulfuromonadaceae bacterium. Next base: position 6,247 of record JAGXHN010000015.1, read on the forward strand.
CGGGGATGCTGCCCACAAACTGAATGCCGGAATGCAATGGCTTTATACTTCTGGCAGCTACGATCGGGATGAGACCAGTTTTGCCTATAGAACGTCAGTCCCCATTATTCCTCCAGACCCTTTGGCGGACTGTGTATCTGATCCGATTGCCTGTATTCCCGGGGATCAATATTTGAGCAGGCGTAGTGTCTATCCGGCCAGTCACTCACGGGCAAAGCTGAACCACGCTGCGCTGTATCTGGAGGATCTGGTCAGTCTGGGGCGACTTGAGTTGCGACCTGGAGTCCGATTCTCCTACGATGACTTGATGGAAAATATTGATACTGCACCTCGTTTGGCCGGTAGTTATGATCTGTTTGGCAACGGTCGGAGTAAACTAATCGCCGGTTGGAATCGTTACTACGGAGATACTCTTTTGACTTATAAGCTGCGTGAAGGGATCGCCTTATCCGAAACTCAGAGCCGCTCGACCGTGATCGATAACGATGTGGAATGGACAACCACCAGCCTGGTTCTTGCCAGCGATCAATTTTCAAAGCTGAAAACACCATTTACGGATGAAACGGTTGTCGGCTTCGATCAGTTACTGTGGGGTGGAACGACAGGGTTTCGTTATGTCCGGCGCGATGGTGAGGACGAATTTGCCAGGGAACGGGATGCAGCGGTTACTGGTGAAGTTCGCTACTCGCGACTTAACAATAATGGCAAAAGTCATTATGAAAGTTATCGCCTTTCTTGGGAACGACATTGGTCAGCGCAATTCTTAAGTATGAATATTGCTTACGCCAGTTCGACGTCAACTCATAACGACTATGATGATATTCTGTTGATGGACGATCTGAATGAGCAAATCTGGTACGACGGTGAATTGCTTGATGCCGATGAGTTGCCGCGAAATGATTTTAATCGCCGGTGGGTCGCGAGTCTTCTCTACTCGGTGGCGATGGATTACGGATTCCGGTTTACTAACACGACAAATTTTCGCAATGGGTATGAAAATATTGTCAAGAGTAGTGATCCCCCGATAACAATCGATGGAATCGATTATAGTATTTACTATAAAGAAAAACGGCCAAGTTCGACCATTTTTGACTGGCGAATTGATTGGATTCCGCCCGCATTTCCCGAACAAGCGCTAACCGTGACGCTGGAGATATTTAATCTGTTGAACAAACGGACTTATGTCGGGGCGTCGACCGACGAGTATGAGCTTGGCCGACAATTCTGGGCCGGAGTAGAATACACGTTCTGAAAAGAGCTTTTTGCTATTGCTGCGATTCATTCAAAATTACAGCTCCGATAAATTCTGTCTGCTCCCCATCATTTGTAAGAGTAAGATTGTAGACCCCCGGTATCGATTGCGGTGGAATTCGTAGAGCGATTGATTCAGGGTGGTTTTCGATATCGATCGGTTGTGGCAATGGGAGCAGAATCAACCCTTTCATTCCATTGGCTATGATCAGTTGATCGTCATCAATAATGACATCGTAACCGACCCCTGTCGTGTCGATGCTGGTCAGGTGGCTTAACCTTTTATCTGAGCCCTTCTCCATGAAATACAATTTCCCCTGGCGAGTTGTTGCAACAACAGTTTTCAGGTCAATCGAGACAGCGACGACTTCACTATTGAGGTTGATAATTTCCAGAATTTTTGGCAACGCCGGATTTTCGATGTTGAATGAGAGCAGGCCAGCCGGTCCGGCCGCCATATAGAGGGTTGTCCCGGCCAGGGTGAGATAATTAATATCTGCAAACTCATTTAGCGGCCAGGGGAGGGGAAGTTTTCCTGCCTGGTGCAGCCGATTGGTCGTTGAATAATCAAGAATGTGCAGCCCGGTTGGGGCTGTTGCCGCGTAGAGGTATCGGTCGTCTACCGCCAGTTTCATCAGGTTTTGCAGAGGAAACTTTGTGAGCAGCACCGGATTCTCAGGCGTGTTGACATCGAAAAGAATAATTCCCTGATTATAATCGGCTAGAAACAGAAGGTTTCCGATCGTGGTGATATCTCTGGCATTTTGAGTAAAGGGGGGATTATCGACGCGTGTGGGAGAGGTTGGGTCGGATATGTTGACAATCTGCAGCCCTGCCTGCAAACAGGCGAGAAACAGATAATCGCCGATTCGGACCATTTTTTCGATCGAGCCGGGCATTGGCATGACGGCAACGATTTCCCCTGGGGTTCCGGAGCTCTCTCTTTTGGCAATGTGGACGCCGGATCTTTTTGTCGCGAGATAGAAAAAGGAATCATCATACAAAACTTGAAGAACGATTCCAGGCGTCTGGACGCTCTTTATCTGCTTTACCGAGACAAGCTGATCGGTTTTTAAAATTTGTAATCCGTTAACACCGCTCGCCAGATAAATATTCTGATCCAGGACCGCAATACTCCGAGAGGGATGAGGGAGGTTAAAGGTTCCGGTCAATTTAGGAGCCTCTGGCAGGCTTAAGTCGAGGATGCTCATTCCCCCTGTCCGGCTTAGAATATAGGCGCGGTTTTGATGCAGATCGATACTGTTTGGATGCATAAGAGTGATGGGCGATTCAAGACGCTTAGGTTGGTACGCGTTGCTGACGTCGATAAGTTGCAGAGCTTTGCTCGGGATCGGCAGGTAGAGAACTTTTTCAACGATTCGCATATCCCAGACCATGCCAGGCATCGCCAGTTCACCGATCTTGCGGGGATTTTCCGGACTGGAGAGGTCGAGAACTTCCAGTCGGTATTTCCCGCAAGAGAGGTACATCCGGTTCTGCTCAGTCAAAAGTCCCCAGACCCCGCTCTCTGCATAGAGGGTGTTGACCAGCCGGGGTGAAGTGAGATCAGTTATGTCAATGATCAGCAACCCCTTGTTTCCGGTTGACGCATAAACGGTCTGATTCGATACGGCAAGTTTTAAGATTGACTGATTCTTGAAGGAGAGATGAGAGATGATTGACGGGTTTTCTGCTGAACGGATATCGATCAGATAGAGTCCACTCTGGGCCGAGGCGAGGAAAAGAACAGAATCCTGAACAACAATATCCCAGGCGGTCCCAAGGTCTGGTAACGAGCCGCGCAGGCGCAGCTGCAGCGGATCGCTGATATCGACGATCTGCAATCCAGAAAAGCTGTTGGCCAGGTAGGCCAGCTTCTTCTTCTCATCGATGTAAAGACTCTCCAGATTGCCCGGAAGCTGCAGAGAGTTGATTGTGGCGTGTCGATTTCTGGCATCCAGACTTATAAATGCTCGCGGTTGATCCCCGGGGAGAGTGCCATCAATCGTCAGGTCATAAGAGGTATCGAGGCTGCCGGTGATCCTTTGCTTCAGCTCAACGTCTCTATGTTCAGATGCCGATGGCTGTGGGGTGTCGATCCAGGCGAGGAGCAGAATCGTCAAGGCGCAAATCAGTCCTCCCAAGAGGGCTACCAGAACTGTTTTTCCTTTAAATTTCACGCTGTGTCTCAGTTCGGGTTGGCAGCCATTTATCAATAATATCCAGGAGCTGCTGTTGCCGGAATGGTTTGTTCAGACAGTCATTCATCCCGGCCTTCAGGCAGCGCACTCTCTCCTGCTGGTGAATGTGTGCGGTCAATGCAATAATCGGAATGCTCTGGTCGGTTTCACGAATTTTACGGGTCGCCTCAAAGCCGTCCATATAAGGCATTTCGCAATCCATAAAGATCAGATCGTAAGTGGATGTTGCGAGAGCTTCAAGAACCAGACGCCCGTCGCCTCTGGTATCGAAGCTGCAGCCAGCTTTGTCGAGGATCATGCCGATAAGTTTCTGTGTGGTTTCGTTATCCTCGGCCAGAAGAATATGCCCGCTTTTTGGCAAAGGTTTGGCCAAAGGTGAGGAGGGGATCAGAGTCGGTGGCGTCTGGTCACTGTCAGTTTTTTCAGTGCAAACGGCTTCGGGCTCTGCTGGCGTGAGTGGCAGGGAGACCCAGAAGGTAGACCCCTGGTCGGGGACGCTCTGAACGCCGCACTCTCCCTCCATCAGATGAGTTAGTTCCCGGACGATCGACAGGCCGAGCCCCGAACCGCCAAATTTCCGGGACATGGTATTGTCGGCCTGACAGAACGATTCGAAGACCTTGCTCTGGATCTCCTCGGTCATGCCGATGCCGCTGTCGGTGATCGACAGTTTGATCGCCGATTTTCCTTTTTCGTCGATGCTGCCGTTGGCTGTCAGTAAAATTTCGCCCTGGTGCGTAAATTTCACCGCGTTGCTGATCAGGTTCAATAAAATCTGCTTGATCCGTAAAGCATCACCGTAATAGAAACCACAGCAGTCGGCATGCAAATGGGAGCGAATTTTCAACCCTTTACTTTGGGCCTGATTGGCGAAAAGCGAAAGGACCCTTGCACAGACCTCCTGCATCGAAAACGGAGCAGTTTCAAGGCTTAACTTCCCCGCTTCAATTTTTGAAAAATCGAGAACATCGTCGAGAATGTTCAGCAGCAGTTCCCCCGAGTTGTGAATGGTGTCTGCCATCCGTCGTTCCCCCTCGGGCAGGTCGGTGCAAACCAGTTGTTCTGCCATCCCCATGATACCGATCATCGGCGTGCGGATTTCATGGCTCATTTTTGCCAGAAATTGTGATTTTGCCTGGCTCACCACTTCTACCGCCTCTTTTGCTTCTTGCAACGCTTTGATCGCAATCTGCAGTTCTGCATTTTTTTCCTGAATGGAGAGTGTGCGTTGATGAACCAGAGCTTCGAGATTCTGTCGATGGGCTTCTAGTTGATCGTCACGCAGTTCTATCTGTTCCAGCATGCTATTGAAGCCGAGAATCAGAGCCCCAATTTCATCGTTAGTTGTTTTCTTTGCACGCAGAGAGAAATCTTTTTTTGCCGAGACTCTGGCCATGATCTCGGCCAATTCATTGATCGGTCGAGAAATGATTAACTGCATGCGTGCGGAGAGGAAGTAAGCGATGAGTGCCAGTAGTGTGAAAACCGCGAAACTGGTGGCTATAATATGATAAACGGATTGATAGAGTTCGGAGAGGTTCGCCTGCAAAACAACAACTCCGTGCAACCCGTCGGTACTGATGATGGGGGAAAAAAGATTGAGTCGATCTGAATCGAAGCGGTGATGGCCTGTTTTATCCCTGATTACCTGCAGAATTTCATCCCGGTTGAGTTCGAGCCTTTTGTCCGGGTTGTTCCCCAGATCGCCTCTGCCGAGATAGTGGGCGATCGCATCCCCTTTAGCCGAGAGAATATACGCTGCAATAATGTCGGGTTCACTGGCGAGTGAAGCGAGTATCTGTTTGGCAATCTGATTTTTTTTCAGGGTGATGGCAGGTTGTGCATTTATGCCGATAATGCCGGCAGTTGTCGTGAGACGGTTGACCATCGATTGCTGATAAGAGAAAACTTCGGAAAGGATGGATGATCCGGAGGCCAAAAACAGGACGATCAGGCTGGTCAACATGATAATGCTGATCAGCTTCTGTTTCAGAGGTGCTCTTTTTATAAATTCACTCAGCAGGCCCATAGTGATTCGTTACCCTTTTTTTATCTCAATACCGAGTGTCTGTATCTTTTTACGTAACGTATTGCGATTGATACCGAGAATTTCGGCCGCTCTGACCTGATTGTTGCGCGTCTTCAGCAGAATGATTTTGATCAGGGGACGTTCCATCTGTTGCAGAACCATATCGTACAGGTCGTCAAGCTCGTTGATGTCCATTTGTGCAAGTGATGCGTTTAATTTGCCGGTGATCAGATCCTCCAGTGACGCCCCGTTTTCAGAGGCGGTCGAACGGGGGACAAGATCGGGGAAGTCGGTCGGGGCCAAGATCTGATCTGAGGCGAGAAGGGTTGCCCGGTAGAGGGTATTTTCGAGCTCACGTATGTTTCCGGGCCAATGATAGCAGCGCAAGAGGTTCATCGTCTCTTCACAGCAGCCCTGAATTTTTACGCCGAGTTCTTCGTTGGCTTTATTGATGAAAAAATGAGTCAGATCGTGGATGTCTTCCATCCGTTCACGCAGTGGCGGCAAGACGATCGGTACAACATTAAGCCGATAAAAGAGGTCTTCGCGAAACTCATTCAGCTTTATTTTTTCAGCAATATTCTGGTTGGTTGCTGCAATGATGCGCACATCGACTTGAATCGTGGTGTTGCCGCCTGTACGGGTAATCTCTTTTTCCTGCAGAACACGCAGCAGCTTTGTTTGCAGCTCAAGGGGCATATCTCCTATCTCATCGAGAAACAGGGTTCCGCCTTTAGCCTGTTCAAATTTGCCGAAGCGACGCTCTGTCGCCCCGGTGAACGCACCCTTTTCATGCCCAAAAAGCTCACTTTCCAGCAGCTCCCTCGGAATTGCTGCACAGTTAATGGCGACAAACGGTTTGCCGAGTCTTCGACTGTTGTAATGCAGGGCGCGGGCAATCAGCTCCTTACCGGTCCCTGACTCGCCGGTGATCAAAACGGTAACATCCGATGCCGCCGTCTTGCCGACAATTTTATAAACCTGCTGCATTGCGGCGCTGCTGCCGATAATAGCTCGATGGAGCCGATAAGGTTCTTGTAGCTCTGTTTTGAGTCGATGGACTTCAGTTGTGATATCAAAGGCTTTTTGCGCTTTGAGTATAATGGCATCGAGAGCGTTGAGATCAAAAGGTTTGGTAATGTAATCGTAAGCCCCCAGCTTCATCGCTGTGACAGCATTTTCCATGGAGGACTCGGCGGTCATTATGATGACCAGTTTATCCGGCCGCAACTCCCGGAATCGTTGCAACAGTTCAAGTCCGGTCGTTCCGGGCATCTTGATGTCAAGGATCGCAAGATCATATTCGTTGTGATCAAACAGGTTCTGAGCTTGATCGCCATTTGCTGCAAGATCGACGCTGAACCCTTTTTTTTCGAGCGCTTTTGCTAAAACCCAGCGCATGCTCTCTTCATCATCGGCGACCAGTATACGATTGATAGACATAAAGTGTTTGTCCTTAAAAAGGGATTTTTGTCGATAGTTTTTTGTCAATATTGCGAATAAAAGGGATAAAAAAGGTGAACGCCGCCCCTTTTTCTGTTCTGTTGCGCGCTTTGATGAAGCCGTTGTGGGTGTCGGCAATTTTTTGGCAGGTTGACAAGCCAAGACCGGTCCCCTGATTCTTGCTGGAAAAAAAGGGTGTGAATATCCTCTCCATATCCGCAGCATTGATGCCCGGGCCATCATCGGCGACTTCTATGATAACCCACGGTATCGGCCTGTTGTCGGGTGACATCAGATGGTAATCCGTTGCGATACGGGTCGATATGTCAATCCGTCCTCCGGTCTCAACAGCTTCGGCGGCATTTTTCACCAGGTTGAGCAACAGCCGGGTTAAAAGTGATTCATCGCCACGGATCGGCGGGATACTTGTATCGAGGTTCAGTACAAATTCAAGATGACGACTGCGGTGTGCTTCCTTTTGCAGTAAAACAATATCGCGTAGAATCTGGGAGAGGTCTGTCTCCCCCATGCTCTCTACACGAGGGCGAGCCAGATTCATTAATTCTTCAATAATGCCGTTGATGCGTTCGACCTCGCGGATGACAACATCGGTGTATTCTGCCAGGGGGCTGTCACTCCCCAGTTCCATACCGAGAAGTTGTGCTGCCCCGCGGATTCCACCGAGCGGGTTTTTGACCTCGTGCGCCAATCCGGCGGCAAGGGTTCCAAGCATGGAGAGCCGATCGGCCTGACGCAGTGCGGTCTCCAGTTCGCGCAAGCGCGTCAGATCGCGAATGATCAGTACAATCCCCTCCTGTGAACCGTTCTGATCAAAAAGAGGGGAAACCGAGAGACTGATCGGGGTCGGTACGCTGTGCGGTCGGTTCAGTTCAATCTGCTCATCATCCGATATCGGTCGCTCTTCTTCAAGAGCGAGTCGAATCAGGTCCATGATGCGCGGCTGATCGGCAAAAAGGGAGCTGTAGTGACGTCCAATGCATTGTCTGCGAGAGAGTCCCATACAGGCTTCAGCCGCCGGGTTGAACAGGATGATCTGGCCGTTCAAATTGGTCGCCAGAACCGCCCGGTCTATGTTTTCAATGACACGAACAAAGAGTTCCGGGTCAGCTATTGACAGCTCAGGAGACATTTAATTCCTCATCTTCTGCTTTCAGGGACGAAAAAAAATGATCCAGTAGCGCTTCTTGTGCGACAACTGTTGGCGCCTGATTAATCGATGCACGAAAGCTAGCGGCCCCTTTTAAACCGCGCACGTACCAGCAGAGATGTTTGCGCATTTCGAGCAGGGCTTTTCTTTCGCCGGAAAAGTCGACCTGTAGCGCCAGATGCTCCAGTGCGACTAATTTCTTATCCCTATAAGTGGGTGAGCAGCAAGGCGCTTCTCCCTGGAGGAGCCGGACGACATCCCGAATCAACCAGGGGTTCCCATAACTCCCTCGTCCGATCATGACCGCGTCACACCCGGTGACCTCGACCATTTTCACTGCATCACGGGGTTCAAAAATGTCACCACTACCGATGATCGGTATACCGACCGCCCCCTTCAACTGTCTGATATGATCCCATTGCGCTTCCCCGCTGAATCCCTGGCTGCGTGTTCGCGGGTGAAGCGTGATCGCATCGACCCCTTCATCTTCGGCAATTCGACCGATTTCAAGAAAGTTTATGGTCTCGTGATCCCATCCCGAGCGTATTTTGATCGTTAAGGGGCGGGAGGTCGCCGCTCTTACCGCACGAAGGACTTTTTTTACACGGGGCGGATCTTTCAGCAGCGCACTCCCTGACCCGCCACGGACAACTTTACTGACCGGGCACCCCAGATTCAGATCAAGCAGGTCGCCATCTGACTCGGTTCGTTTCGCCGCTTCGGCAAGATCGTGCGGGTCATTGCCGAACAACTGAATAGCCAGTGGCCGCTCTGCATCCGAACTTATTAACAATTCACGGGTACGGGGACCCGCATAAATCAATCCCTTGGCGCTGATCATTTCTGAGCAGACGAGACTTGCGCCGAACCGTTTCATCACAATCCGGTACGGTAAATCGGCTATTCCAGCCATTGGGGCAAGAAGGACCCTGTTTTTGAGTTGCAGTGAACCGATTTTCATAAATCCATATTCTGATAATTGCTTAAAAAATATGCACTTTATCACCAGTCAGCCTCTTTGCCTAGAGGAAAAAGTACCAATAATCAACTTGCATAAAGAGTAAATTTTCGCATACTGTATACGAAATTACCCTTGACATCTGATGTTTGAATTGATAGAACAATATTTGAAAAATGATATGAATAAAATAACATTAACGTATTTTAAGTCTAATCTTGTAGGCTTATAGGGCTGAATTTAAACGGTTTTTAGTTGTTTCATAGTTTAGTTTTGCGTCGGTACGGCATTTTGGATCTATCCATTTTTGGTCGTGCTTCTTTTACTTGGGCGGGGTCTACCCGTCACTTTTTCCAAAGGAGAAATTGAGTATGTCGACATTGAAAGAAACTCTGCGTAAAAAAATTGATGCGCATCGTCCCCGTACAACCCGCCTGGTTAAAGAATTCAGTGATGTTTCGCTTGGCGAAGTCACTATCGGCCAGTGTATCGGTGGTGCACGTGGCATCAAATCTCTTGTTACTGACATTTCATATCTCGATCCGATGGAAGGGATCCGCTTCCGTGGTATGACCATTCCAGAGACCTTCGCTGCATTGCCGAAGGTTCCGGGCAAGGACCAGCCTTATGTCGAAGGGTTCTGGTATCTGTTATTGACCGGTGATGTCCCGACCATGGAGCAGACACTGGAAGTTGTTGCCGACTGGAAAAAGCGCGCTCAGGTGCCGCAGTATGTTTATGATGTCCTCGATGCCCTGCCTGATGACAGCCATCCGATGGCCATGTTCTCTTCTGCCGTTCTGGCGATGCAGCGCGACTCGGTGTTCGCCAAGACTTACGCCTCCGGCAAGTTCAATAAAATGACCTGCTGGGAAGATATGTACGAAGATTCCAACAACATGATGGCGAAGCTCGGTCCGATCGGTGCTTACATCTACCGCAAGAAGTACAAGAACAACAAGCAGATTGCTGCTGATCCGAAGCTCGATATGGGCGGCAACTTTGCTCACATGATGGGTGTTGATGCCCCTTATGATGATGTCGCCCGGATGTACTTCATTCTGCACTCCGATCACGAGTCCGGCAACGTATCGGCGCACACGACACACTTGGTCGCTTCGGCTCTCTCTGACGCTTACTATGCGTACAGTGCCGGTCTTAACGGTCTTGCCGGTCCGCTGCATGGCCTCGCTAACGAAGAAGTTCTTCGCTGGACCCAGGCCTTCATGGAAAAACTCGGCGGCGAAGTTCCGACTGAAGAGAAACTCAAGGAAGCTCTCTGGGCAACCCTGAACAGCGGTCAGGTTATTCCGGGTTACGGCCATGCCGTTCTGCGCAAGACCGACCCGCGTTACACCTCACAGCGCGAATTCTGCCTCAAGACCGAAGGTCTCAAGGATTATCCGTTGTTCCAACTGGTTCGGATGATCTTCGAAGTTGCCCCGGGAGTTTTGACCGAGCATGGTAAAGCCAAGAATCCCTGGCCGAACGTTGATGCCCAGTCCGGCGTTATTCAGTGGTATTATGGTGTCACCCAGTACGAGTTTTACACTGTCCTGTTTGGTATCGGCCGTGCTCTCGGTTGTCTTGCCAACATCACTTGGGACCGTGCTCTTGGCTACGGTATCGAGCGTCCGAAGTCGGTCACAACCGCGATGCTGGAAGCTGCTGCCGGAATCAAGTAATCTGATAAATTATTTGCAACTGTTGAACTTAAGCGGGGATGCCATCGGCATCCCCGCTTTTTTTCAGTTTATGTCGTTCTGTTTTGCTCTCCTGCTCGTTGATGCGAGAGCATGCACTTGTCTGTTGTAATTTATAATCTTTACAGGAAACAAAGAGATTGTTAACATCCCCTGTTATTTGTTCATTCCTACTGTTTTTCGCGCCGCAGAATGAGCCACCTTGTCGGGTATCTATTTTGTCCAGTTGTTTTATTTTTTTGCATGTGCAGCATTTGTCATTACCCTTTTCTGATTCGGTCTGTAGATGAAAATCAAGCGCCTTGACATCATTGGTTTTAAATCGTTCGTCGATAAGATGTCCTTTGAGTTTCCGGAAGGGGTTGTCGGAATCGTCGGACCGAACGGCTGTGGCAAGAGCAATATTGTCGATGCGATCTGTTGGGCAATGGGCGAACAGAGTGCTAAAAAGCTGCGCGGCAAGGCGATGGAAGATCTTATCTTTGGTGGTAGTGAATCGCGCAAACCCCATGGCATGGCCGAAGTTTCGCTCTACTTTTCAAATGAGGACGGTCTGGCACCGCCTGTTTATAAAGATTATGCGGAGATTGTCGTTACCCGGCGACTTTATCGTAATGGGGAGAGTGAATACCAGATCAATAAAACACCTTGTCGGTTGCTTGATGTTACAGAGTTATTCATGGACACCGGAATCGGTGCCAAGGCTTACTCGATTATTGAGCAGGGGAAAATTGGTATGGTCCTCAATTCCAAGCCAGAGGATCGACGTTTCCTGATCGAAGAAGCTGCCGGTGTTACCAAGTATAAATCGCGTAAAAAATCTGCGTTACGAAAAATTGATGCGACCAGGCATAATCTTGAGCGTCTGAATGATATCGTCAGTGAAGTCCGGCGGCAGTCCGGCAGCCTGAAACGTCAGGCTAAAAAAGCCGAGCAGTTTCGTGAACTTCGTGATGAACAACGAAATATTGAAACACGATTGGCGTATGATCGTTATCAGGAGTTGGCGATCGGGCTTCAAGACAAGGGTGCACGTGAAAAACAGTTGCAATCGTTTATCGATGAGAAGATAGCTTTTCAGGCCCAACAAGAGGCCAGCCTGGAGGCGATACGGCTCGAGCAGACGATGCGTGAAAGAGACGTGACGCAGGAACAGGAACGTGTGTTTCTTCTAACCACAGAAATCCAGAAAGTAGAAGCGACGATCGAAGGAAATACCAAGGAAGTGGAGATCATTCTCAGGCAGCAGGAACGTCATGCGGCTGAGGAAGCCGAAACGGTTCAGCGCCTTGCCGAGTTAGATGCTGAAGAGATAGCTCTGGTCACGAGCCTGAAAGCCTTCAGGGATGAGATGGTTCATGAAGAACGGCGTTTGGGTGAATCAGAGTTTAAGTTGTTGGATATCACCGAGCAGGAGCTGGTGACCTCGCGTCAACTCGAAGAAGAACGCGCACAACTTTATCAATCTCTCGGGGAGATGACGCGATTCAGTTCACAAAAACAGGAAGCTGAACGGCGTCTTCAGTCGCTGGCGCTGCAAACTGAAAAGAGCCACTCAGAGGCTCAGTCTCTGCAACAGGCGCACGATGTTGCCAGCAAGCAGGCTGTCGCTCTGGAGAGTTTGTTACAGCAGGTTGTGACAGAACGAAACGCCTTGCAGCAGCAGCGTTCTGAATTCGAAACGTTGCGCTCGACCCTCGAAGGACGGTCTGAAGCGAGTGAACAACTCTTTTCTGCCAGACGTGAGGAGCTGAATCTGCTACAGGCGCGACTGGAGTCGTTACGACAGATCGAAAAAAATCTTGAGGGGTACGGCAGCGGAGTTAAAACTTTACTTGGCGATAGCCGTTTTAAACAAATATTTCAGACGGTTGTCGCCGACCATCTCAATGTGTCTCCCCGTTATGAGGCGGCTGTAGAGGCTGTCCTCGGTGATCGACTTCAATCGCTGCTCGCTTCGGATCGAGAGCAACCGCTGGCTGCCGTTGAGTTTTTACGGCAATCCCAAGGCCGTTGTACTTTTCTTCTCCCCGGAGTTATTCCTGTTGTATCGGCGTCTTTGCCCGGAACCTCTTTGGCCGATTTGATCGGGGTCAAGCCCGAACAGACGGTTTTGATCGCTCTTTTGTCCGGTGTTCAACTGGTCGAAAATCTGCACGATTTTTTTGGCGAGAATCTCCCCCCGGGGACCGTTCTGGTGTCGGAGAGTGGTGAAACGCTGTCGTCGCGCGGAGAGTTTACCGGCGGATCGCGGGACATTCTGCAGCAGGGCCTGTTGCACAAAAAGAGAGAGATCAAGGAACTTGACGCGGCGGTTGAAGATTTGGCAATCGCTGTTGGCCGGTTGGCGCGTGAACGCGAAGAGCTGCGCACTGAGCTGGTCGATGCGATGGATGGTCTACGCGAGGTTGAGGCAGCACTGCATCGAAACGAATTGCAATTGGTTGAGAGTGAGCGTGATCTTGCCGGTCGCCGAACCGAAGTCGAACGGCTCTATGAGCGGCTGGAAGTTCTCAATTTCGAGGCTGGACAACTGCATGAGGAGAAGTCGGAGCTGACGAAACAGTTGCTGGAATCGTCATCTTCACACGATACACAGCTGCAAAAAAAAACGGGGCAGGAACAGAAGGTTCTCAATCTTCAGGCCTCCGTCCAACAGCTCCGTCAGGCCCGTGAAGTGGTGGCCGAAGAAGTGACAACGTTTAAAGTTGCTTTTGCCAGTTGCCGCGAACGTGAAGAGAGTGGGCGTCAGTCGCTGGAACAGTTTTCCCGAATGCGTCAGGAACAACAGACACGTGTCGTTTCATTAAGGGCAATGCAATCGGATGCAACTCTCTCCTGCTCACGCCTGCAGGCTTCGAATATCCGTCTGCGCGAACAGCTTGCAGGGCTGTTCGAAGTAAGGGATGCTCAGGCCGGGGCGGTCATCCGTCTGCGTGAAGAATTTGAATCCGGGCGGGCAAAGATCGATCAGCAGGATGCGCAATTGAAAAAAGTGCGCAGTGAGCTTTCGGGTCTGCAGGGGGAATTGTCGGGTTTGCAGCTTGCCGGCCGGGAGCTGGAGCTGGAAGCCGAGCATCTGCGTGAAACGATTCTGGAACGCCATCGTCTTGACCTTCAAAGCTTTACCCCCCCGGGAGAGACTTGGGACTCGTCCGGAAAAGCGCGACGCCTTGAAGAGTTGCGCCGGCAGATCGAAGCGATGGGCGAGGTCAATTTGACCGCTATTGAGGAGTTTCAGGAGCTAGAAGAGAGGTATACTTTCCTTACTACGCAGCGCGAGGACCTTCAGGAATCGTTAACCGGACTGCAGGCAGCCATCAGTAAGATCAACCGGACGACACGGCGTCGGTTTCGTGAAACCTTCGATCTGGTCAACACCAAGTTTCAGGAGAATTTCCCCCGCCTGTTTCGCGGTGGCAAAGCTATTTTGCGGCTGACAGATGAAGATGATCTGCTGGAGACCGGGATTGAGATCGAGGCACAACCCCCGGGGAAAAGATTACAGAATGTTACGCTCCTTTCGGGCGGGGAGAAGGCTTTGACGGCAGTTGCGTTGATCTTCGCGATTTTCATGGTTAAACCGTCCCCTTTTTGCCTGCTCGACGAAGTCGATGCGCCGCTGGATGATGCGAATATTGGCCGTTTCAATGAGATTGTTCGTGAAATGTCGAAAATGTCGCAGTTCATTATTATTACTCATAGCAAGCGGACGATGGAAATTGCCGACACCCTGTATGGTGTTACGATGGAAGAGCCGGGCGTGTCGAAAACGGTCTCCGTAAGAATTAACGAGTATTGAACCGTTATGTCCTTCAAACAGACACTTGAAAATCTGATCGAAAGAGTGCCGGGAGCTCTTGGTGCTATTTTTGCCGATTGGGAAGGGGAGGCGGTCGATCAGGTCTCGCGAATCGGCGATTATGAGCTCAAGGTGATCGGAGCCCATAAAGGGATTATTCTGACCAATATGCGTCTGGCCATGCGCGATCTTGAGAGTGATATTCTCGAAGAGATTGTTGTAACCACGGAACGGTGTCAGACCCTGATTCTTCCTGTGACGCAAGATTATTATTTGGTTCTGACCCTTAAGCGGAGTGAAATGCTCGGTCGGGCCTTGTTCGAAGCGCGGCGCACAATCGCGATTTTGCGCGATGAGATCGTTTGAACGTGTTTAATCTCTCCTCCCCTTTTTATCTATCTCAAGGTTTATAATTATGGAGTCGTACCTGAATTTATTGTTGGATTTTTTACAAAATATCCTTGCCCGGATGGGGGTTGCAGAAGCAACACGGCCCTTTGGGGCGATGTTGATCCTTTATCTTGCAATCACTTTGTTGATTTTGCTCCTGGTTTTGATCTTGTGGTGGTCTGTCTGGCGTAAAAGTTATTCCCCGTCAAAAAAAGGGAGCTTACGCGTCGAAACGGACGAGCTTATTGCAGAATCTGACGTCGATATAAAACCGGATGATATAGAGGTTGGAGAAGCCTCTCTCGACGAAGAGGTGCTGGCAGCTGAAGCAGGGGCAGGGTTGGTCAAGTCGATTCGGTCCGGGCTGGAGAAGACCCGTGCGGCGTTGGTTGGACGGCTCGAATCTCTCTTTAAAGGGGAGCAGACCTTTACGCCTGAACTTTTCGAAGAGCTGGAGGAAGTTCTGATTACCTCAGATTTCGGGATGGCGACAACCGTATCGCTGGTGACTGCACTGGAGCAAAGCTTCGCAGGAAAAGAGGTCACCTCTACAGACGTCTATCTTGCACTAAAAGCTGAGATTGCACGTCGGATCAAGATGGTCGCTTGCACGCAGTCGCGACCGATTAAAAGTGGGCCTGAAGTTATAATGGTCGTCGGCGTGAACGGGGTCGGCAAGACGACAACCATCGGCAAGCTTGCCAGTTATTATAGTGAAGAAGGGAAAAGCGTCATTCTGGCTGCCGGCGACACCTTTCGCGCGGCGGCTGCCGAGCAGCTCTCTATCTGGGCAGAGCGAGCCGGGGCCGATATCGTTCGTCATAGTGAAGGGGGCGATCCGGCTGCGGTCACTTTTGATGCGGCCAAAGCGGCCATTGCGCGTAAATCAGATCTCTTGATTGTCGATACGGCTGGCCGCCTGCACACCAAGACAAATCTGATGGAAGAGCTCAAAAAGGTGCGTCGTGTCCTTGATCGAGAAATTCCAGGCGCTCCGCATCAGACTCTCCTCGTTGTTGATGCAACAACCGGCCAAAATGCGTTGGTTCAGGCGAAAATGTTTCAGGAAGCGGTTCAGGTTGATGGTATCGTTTTGACAAAGCTGGATGGAACCGCCAAAGGGGGGGTTATTGTCGCGATCTGTTCCGAATTGAAAATTCCGGTTCGTTTTGTCGGGGTCGGCGAGGGGTTGAGTGATCTGCGTCCTTTCGAAGCGGATGAATTTGCCGAGGCACTGTTTGGAAAAGACGAAGTCGCTTGACTTCAAAACAGAGTTTATCTACACTTCCTCACTGAATAGGGAAGGTTATCTTTCGTGGCTAATGACATCGTTTCGCGCCTGGAAAAACGAATCGATGAACTGATTGTCTTTCAGACAAGACTCAGCGCTGAGAACGAGCGTCTGAAGCAAGCCAAAAAAGTTCTTCAGAACGATCGAAAACGGTGTCAGCGTGAGTTGGACAGCATTCTGTCAAAACTTGATCACCTTGGATAGGATAAACGTTGAAAAACGTTGCACGTGTCGTCATCTCCGGTCAGGAGTACGCGTTCAAGACTGACGCAAATCCTGAGGAAATTGAGCAGATCGCCGATTTCGTCAATGTTCGAATCGATGAAGTTGCGGCATCAGGCCGGTGTGCTGACACTGTAGGTGTTTTGGTGCTGACCCTGATGAATATAGCAGGAGAGTATTCGCAACTGCTAAACGGTGGTGCTCCAAAGACAGGAGATGTACAGAGGCGCCTCGAACGGCTTCTGGCTAAAGTTGAGGCGGCTCTGCCGCCCGCATGATTTAAAAACCTTCTCTGTATGGAGAGTTGAAATAGATTGGCAGTATACTACATGCCGCAAGGTGTGTTCGGTTCTGGTTGCCGTTGTGTATAGACAAAAGCTCCAGCCTGCCTTGCGCAGGTTTTGATAGTTTTCAGATTATTTAAAAGAGGTGCCAGTCGTCATCATACTTTTTGTGTAGCACGGTTTGTCCTCTATTTTTCTGGTCTGGATGCTGATCGATCGGATCTTGGTCATCTCGCCCCATCTACTCCCCTTACAGAGATTCCTTGATAAACGGAGTCTCTGCCAATGTCGAAACAGACGATTCGACAACGTCTATTAATTCAGAGACAGCAGCTTGACGCATCGAGTTGTGCCCGGCAGAGTGATGCAGTGCAGGAGCATGTCCTCACTTCGACGGTCTATGCAGAGGCGGTTTTACTCGCCCTTTATGCCCCGATTCGCAATGAGGTACAGACGCAGCGTATTCTGTCAGCAGCTCTTCTGGCCGGAAAGAGGGTCTGTTACCCGCGCCTTGAAAACGGTCGGATTGTTTTCGTCGAAGTCTCTGGTCAACATGATCTGCAGCCGGGTAAATTTGGTGTGCCGGAGCCACAGGGGAAAATTGTTGTTTCGCCGGAAGAGCTTGATCTGATTCTGGTGCCTGGGGTCGCCTTCGATTGCAGGGGAGGGCGTATCGGTTATGGTTCAGGTTATTATGATCGGATTCTGGCCGTTTGTGCAAACGCCAGATTTTTCGGATTGGCGTATACGTTTCAGCTTATTGAAAAAATACCGGAAGAAAAGCACGACATTCGACTCAACTTTCTCGCAACGGAAGGTGAGATGATTGAGTTTAAACATAAACAGCTACACTTGATGAGCGGAGGGAGAATCTGACCGTGAATATAGAAACCGTAGTTATTGCCTTTATTGCTGCAGTTGTCGGAGCAATTATAGGAGCGCTGGTAAAAGGGAAACTGGGCGGAAGCAAAATCGCTAATGCCGAGCGGGCGGCTATGCAGATCGTTGAGGTCGCTACGAAAGAGGCTGATTCGGTTCTCAAAGAGGCTGTTATTCAAGCCAAAGACACGATTCTTCAGGCGAAGACCGAATGGGAAGCGGAAGCTCGCGAGTTGCGTCGAGAAGTGCAGAATCAGGAGCGACGCATTCAGCAGAAGGAAGAGAATCTCGATCGAAAAGTTGATCAAATTGATCTTCGTGAAGAAGAGCTGCAGAAAAGAGAACAGTTTCAGGTTTCGCAGGAAAAGCTCCTGAAGGAGCGTGAGCTGGAGACAGAAGGGCTGTTGCAGGATCAACGTCAGCAGCTCGAAAAGATTTCCGGTATGAGTACCGAAGAGGCTAAAAAGACTCTGCTCACGTCAATGGAGAGTGAGGCTCGGCATGATGCGGCGAAGATGATCAAGCAGATTGAGGATGAGGCGAAGGAGACGGCCGACAAAAAGGCCCGGAATATTCTGGCCTTGACGATTCAACGTTATGCTGGCGATTTTGTTGCCGAAAAAACAGTGAGTGTTGTTCCGTTGCCCGCCGATGAAATGAAAGGTCGGATCATCGGCCGAGAAGGCCGAAACATCAGGGCGATTGAGGCTGCAACCGGAGTCGATCTGATCATTGATGATACGCCAGAGGCCGTTATTATTTCCGGATTTAATCCGGTGCGCAGGGAAGTGGCGCGACTCTCCCTTGAAAAACTGATTGCCGACGGTCGCATACACCCCTCACGGATTGAGGAAGTTGTCAAAAAGTCTGAACAGGAGGTCGATGATAAAATCCGCGAGGCTGGAGAGCAGGCAACATTTGATGTCGGTGTGCACGGAATTCATCCGGAGATCATAAAGCTGATCGGTCGGTTGCTCTATCGGACATCTTATGGACAGAATGTTCTGCAACATTCGATTGAGGTCTCCTTCCTCTGCGGCATCATGGCCGCTGAACTCGGTATTAATATCAAGCAGGCAAAGCGTGCCGGTCTTCTGCACGATATTGGCAAGGCGGTTGATCATGAAGTGGAAGGTTCACATGCAGTGATCGGTGCTGATCTCGCTCGCAAATATGGTGAATCGTCGCAGATCGTTCACGCGATCGGCGCGCATCATGAAGACGAAAAGCCGGAGACGGTGCTTGCGGTGCTGGTGCAGGCAGCCGATGCACTCTCTGGCGCACGACCGGGGGCGCGTCGTGAAATGCTGGAAACCTATGTGAAGCGGTTGGGTGATCTGGAGCGGATCGGCACTTCATTTCCGGGGTGTACCAGTTGTTTTGCAATTCAGGCTGGCCGGGAAATCCGTGTTCTGGTCTCAAGTGAAAAAGTCTCTGATGCACAATCGCATATTTTGGCCAAAGATATCGCCCGAAAAATCGAAGATGAGATGACTTATCCCGGGCAAATCAAGGTGAATGTCATCCGTGAAACCCGTGCAGTCGATTATGCCAAGTAATAGCAAACGTTTATTGGAGTTTTGATTAACTGTGCGAATCCTTTTTGTTGGAGATATTGTCGGACGGCCAGGTCGACTGGCGCTGCGGGAACGGCTTGGCCGATTGATAGACATTCACTATATCGATCTGGTCGTTGCCAATGGTGAGAATGCTGCTGCGGGGTTTGGTTTGACTGCCGATGTTGCCGATGAACTGTTCGATTGTGGCATTGATGTTCTGACCAGCGGCAATCATATCTGGGACAAAAAAGATATTTTTGATCTGCTTGACAGCGATGAACGACTGTTACGGCCTGCGAACTACCCGGGCGATGCGCCGGGGCGCGGTGCGGGTATCTATCGAACAGCAGGCGGTACTCGTATCGGGGTTATTAATCTGGAAGGGAGGGTCTTTATGAATAATCTCGACTGCCCTTTTCGGACGGCAGATCGTCTGGTGGAAAAAATGCGTCAGACGACTCCGATTATCCTGGTCGATTTTCATGCTGAGGCAACGAGTGAGAAAACGGCTCTCGGTTGGCATCTCGCTGGCCGTGTTTCGGCCGTGGTTGGGACTCATACTCATGTTCAGACCGCAGATGAACGGATTTTACCGCCTGGTACAGCCTATATATCAGATGTCGGCATGACCGGGAGTCGTGACGGCGTAATCGGGATGCGCCGTGAACAGGTGATCGGAAAGTTTTTTGATCAGCGGCCGACCCGGTTTGAAATCGCCAAGAATGACCCCGCTATTAATGCCGTTATTATTGAAGTCGATGCTGACTCCGGTCGGGCACTGAAGATCGATCGGGTGTTTGAGCCCGTCAATATCTGAAGAGTTACGGCCTTTTAAGTTGACTTTGAACATCCTTTCACGCAAGGCAGGTAGAGTATGAAGACGGTTTCTGAACAGATGGAAGTGATTCGTCGGGGCTCTGTAGAAATTCTCGTCGAGGCAGAGCTGAAAGAGAAATTGCAAAAGTCGATCGATGAAGGTCGTCCCCTGCGGATCAAGGCTGGCTTTGATCCGACCGCTCCCGATCTTCATATCGGACATACGGTTCTGATTCAGAAGCTTAAGCAATTTCAGGATCTGGGACATGAGGTCTGTTTTTTGATCGGCGATTTTACCGGGATGATCGGCGATCCGACCGGCAAGAATGAGACCCGTAAGGCTTTAACCCGTGAGGATGTTCTGGCCAACGCTCAGACCTACAAGACCCAGGTGTTTAAAATTCTCGACCCTGAGAAGACCCGGGTGGTGTTTAATAGTGAATGGATGGGGAAGATGTCCGCATCTGACCTGATCGGTCTCGCAGCACGTCACACTGTCGCCCGCATGCTAGAACGTGATGATTTTCATAAACGCCACATCGGCAACCAGCCGATCGCGATTCATGAATTTCTCTACCCCTTGGTACAAGGGTATGATTCTGTTGCCCTGGAAGCCGATGTTGAGCTTGGCGGCACGGATCAAAAGTTCAACCTGCTGGTTGGGCGTGAGCTGCAGAAGCAGTACGGACAGCGGCCGCAATGCGTACTGACCATGCCTCTACTCGAGGGACTTGACGGCGTGCAGAAGATGAGCAAGTCGCTGAACAATTATATAGGTATTACTGAATCAGCCAAAGAGATTTACGGCAAGATCATGAGCATCTCTGATGAGCTGATGTTACGCTACTATGAATTGCTCTCTGACACGGATCTTGAAACGTTGAAACAGATCAAAGCCGGGGTCGCCGGGGAAGAGGGGGGGCGTCACCCGATGGCGTCCAAGAAGGCGTTGGCGCATGAACTCGTTGTGCGCTTTCATGATGAGACGGCAGCAGTGAGCGCTGCTCAGGAGTTTGTTCAGCAGTTCGGCCAGAAGGAGATTCCCGAAGATATCCCGGTAGTTACTCTTCAGTCGGCTGAGCCGATCTGGATCTGCAAGTTACTGTGTGATGCCGGTCTGGTTGCATCGAACGGAGAAGCGAGGCGGTTAGTAAAACAGGGTGGCGTGCGTATCGACGGTGATAAGGTTGAAAACGATGCGCTCGAGCTCGGTCCAGAAGGTGAATTTGTTCTTCAGGCTGGCAAACGCCGATTCGCACGGATTGTTTTCACGCCTTAGCCGCGACGGTTACTTATCCTTTTCAAGCGAGTCATCTTGATTTGCGCGCGATTAAATTTAAATCCCTGTTTTTATTTATATTGCTTGACTCCATTCGTACGAATTGGGTATAAACACCCCTTCTTGCCATGGGGTGAATCGCGCTTAACACGACTCAGTACAGAGGCAGAGAAAAAGTAAAAAATAAATCGAAAAACAGGTTGACACAGCAAGATGGTTTGGTTTATCTTCCCCCTCCTGTCGCAAAGAATAAGCGACTCGGGAAGAGCTGGTCTTTGAAAACTGAATAGCAGACAAATAAGATAGTTAGCGTAAAAAAAGTCTTAAACTGACTAAAAAAGTTAGAATCAAATTATACAGTTATACAACTGGAGAGTTTGATCCTGGCTCAGAACGAACGCTA
>JAGXHN010000016.1 GCA_024636225.1 Desulfuromonadaceae bacterium
ATAAGAGACAGGTCGTGGGGTCGTCAGTGGCAGTGGTATGCGGACTCCGGCGATGGCTTACTCTTCATCCTCGATCAAGACTTTGAAAATCAAGTCGATCGATGATCTGGTGACCCAGTATTATATGCGCGTCGGGGTGAAAGATCAGCCGGGAGTGTTGGCTACCATCGCTGGAATCCTCGGTAAATTCGGTATCAGTATCGCTTCCATGATCCAGCCTGAGCGCAACAGTGACGGTGTTGTCCCTCTTGTTTTCATGACTCATGAAGCGTGCGAAGCCGATGTCCGTGCCGCGATTGTGGAGATCGATAATCTCGAAGTCGTCCAGGACAGGACTCACTTCATCCGGATTGAAGCTGATATGGAATGACATCGTCTGAAATGAATATGCAACAAAAAGAGGCGTCACACAGTATGACGCCTCTTTTTGTTTGAAAAACAAAGAGGGGAAAACATTTCAATCTGCTGCGATGATCTCTGCTTCGACAACAAACCGTTTGATCTTGCGTGTTGTCGTCTTTGGAAACTCGTCATCGCGCAGGGTGAATTTTTTGATTCTTTTGTAATCTGCCAGGTTTTTACCGGCCGCCAAAACCTCATCCCTGATAATCGATTCGATCTCTTCTGGTGTCAGCGGTTTATCGCCATGCTCCTGCCTGTATTTTTCAAGGGCGTCGGGGTCAGGGTAGATGACGGCATACACCTCTTCCGAATGGGCATCGACCTTGTGCCCGTAGATCATCACTTCGGCGATAAGCGGACTGTTCATCAATTCGTTTTCAATCTCTTCGGGGTAGACATTCTTCCCGTTCGGAGTCACGATCAGATTTTTCACCCGCCCGCAGATGATCAGGTTGTAGTCTGAATCGTAGCGACCGAGATCACCGGTGTGATACCAACCATCAACCAGAACCTCAGCGGTCGCCTCAGGGCGCTTGTAGTACCCCTGCATAACATTCGGACCCTTGACCACAATCTCACCTACTCCTTCACTGTTCGGGTCGTCTATGCGGACCTGAACATGCTCGATCGGAATGCCGACCGTACCGGTGCAGATATGGGTCGGGCTTTCTGCAGCGATTACCGGTGAAGTTTCGGTGATGCCGTACCCTTGGTAAATGGTCAATCCGAAAGATTTCAAGCCGTTAGCAACAGCCGGGTCGAGGGCTGCACCGCCACTGACGAAAACCGTCCCTTCACCAAACGACTGTTGCACCTTTTTGCGGACAATTGCGTTGGCAAGCGGGAGCTTAAAGAGGATGCGTGAAACAGATTTTGCCTGAATGTTACGGCGAATACGGTCGAGAAAGAGTCTGAAAACGGCCGGTACCCCGAGAAAAAAGGTCGGTTTGATTTCAAACAGGTTCTCCCCTATTTTTTTCAACGACTCGGCAAACGTAACTTTTCCACCAAGGGAGAGGGGGAGAAGAACACCGCAGACCTGTTCAAAGACATGGTTGATCGGCAGAAAAGAGAGCGTCGCCATGCTGCTGTCGAGCCTGAAATGGTGCTTTGCGGCTATAATATTTGATACGATGTTGTTATGACTGAGCATTGCTCCTTTGGACTGACCGGTCGTGCCGGAGGTGTAGAGCAGAATCGCGGTGTCGTCAGCACGTCGTTTTGGCCATTTTTTTGGCCGGGCACCTTTTAAATCCTGAACCGAGAGAATTCTTCCCTTGCGCGTCCACTTATTGTGAACGGCCCTGGAGTTAAAAATAAAGCTGGCCGGGGTTTTCCCCTTTACCTTTTGACCATCGGTTCCGGTCGAAGTAAGTTTCTCAAATGTTTTGCGGGCCAGATTCTCCAGTTTTGAGGTTTTATCCGTCGGGATTTTGAATTCATCGACCATTTCATTCCAGCGTTTGTTCAAGTCGAGAAGCAGATTCGTTGTCTCCGATGATATGGCGCCGATTGAACTGCGATTATCGTTGAGAAGGATAATCTTTTCCAACTCCGGAAGGTCGGGAGCCAGCTCAATAATCGTTTCCAGCCAGGGTGGTTCCGTGAAGACAAAGAGTGCACCACAATCATTCAGGATATGTCGCAGTTCCGCACTCTTGAGATCTTTATCGACGGGGACGACAACTCCGCCTCCACACAGTATCCCCAGATAGGCTGTGACCCAGAGAGTTGAAGAGGGGGCGACTATAGCAACCCGGTCGCCCGGCTGCATGCCGTTGATGATCAGCCCGGCGGCGAACGTTTCGGCATGTTCCCAGAGGTGACCGTATTCCGTCTCTTTCCAGGTGCCGTTTTCTTTTTGAACCAGAGCCGGGCGGTTGCGGTTAGCGGCGCAACTTGCTTCGATAAGCTCAACAATTGTCGTCACAATTTCCTCCCTGCGATTCTGCAAAATTGCATCAGAACAACTTAACGCTCCGTTTCAACCAAAGCAAGCGCAAATAATTGATAATGATGGAAAAAAGAGTTTAAAATACTTGACACGGTCCGCTTGATTCTGTTATTTCTACCGACGCTGTTGTTGCAGGCACGTAGCTCAGTGGGAGAGCACTTCCCTGACACGGAAGGGGTCGGCGGTTCAATCCCGCCCGTGCCTACCAATTTTCACAACACGCATTAAGAAAAAGAGGCATCGCTTGATGCCTTTTTTCATTCATGGAGCTTGAGAATGGGATCAATACGCATCGAATTGCCGGATGGTACGGTTAAAGAGATGACATCAGGGGCGACGCCGCTTGATGTGGCTCGTTCTATCGGTGAGCGTCTCGCCAATGACTCAATCGCCGCCCGGATCGACGGGCATCTGGTCGATTTGACGACTCCGTTTGAAAAAGACGCAAAGGTTGAACTTGTGACCCTCAAGTCTCCTGAAGCGCTTGAGATTTATCGCCATACAACAGCGCATCTGATGGCTCAGGCCGTTAAAGAGATCTATGGTGATGATGTACAGGTCACAATCGGACCTGCGATTGAAAACGGTTTTTATTACGATTTTTTCTGTGAGACCCATACTTTTTCACCCGAAGAATTTGAAACAATTGAGAAGCGCATGGCGGAGATTGTTGCAGCAAACCTTCCGATCGTTCGTGAAGAGATCAGTAGTGCTGACGCGATCAAACTGTTTCGTGAAATGGGTGAAGCCTACAAGGTCGAGCTGATTGAAGATCTCGACGTTTCGTCAGTGACACTTTATCGTCAGGGTAGTTTTGTTGATCTCTGCCGCGGTCCGCATCTTCCTTCGACCGGTTATATAAAAGCGTTCAAACTCACAAGTGTTGCCGGCGCCTATTGGCGAGGGAGTGAAAAAAACGCCATGTTGCAGCGCATTTATGCGACAGCGTTTCCCGATAAAAAAGAGCTCAAACATTATCTGGCAAAGCTCGAAGAGGCGCGTAAGCGCGATCATCGCAAGCTCGGCAAAGAACTCGACCTCTTCTCTTTCAATGAAGAAGCGGGTGCCGGTCTGGTGATCTGGCATCCAAAAGGGGCGCTGCTACGAACCTTGATCGAGGATTTCGAGCGTCGTGAGCACCTCAAACGTGGCTACGATATCGTTATGGGCCCCCAGATTCTCAAGACCGAACTCTGGAAGACCTCCGGGCACTATGAGAATTACCGTGAAAACATGTACTTCACGCAGATAGATGAGCAAAGTTACGGCGTCAAGCCGATGAACTGTCTGGCTCATATGCTGATTTACAAAACGAAAATTCGTTCTTACCGCGACCTCCCTATCCGTTATTTTGAGCTTGGCACTGTTCACCGCCATGAAAAGTCCGGAGTATTGCATGGTCTGTTAAGGGTTCGGGGTTTTACACAGGATGATGCCCATATCCTCTGTATGCCTGAGCAACTCGATGCGGAGATTAAGGACGTTCTCGCTTTTGTTCGTGATGTGATGGCCATCTTCGGGTTTGAATATGAACTGGAGATCTCAACCCGGCCTGAAAAATCGATTGGTTCTGATATCGATTGGGAACGGGCAACCAACGCTTTGATCAGTGCGCTCGACGATACCGGCCTCCCGTACGAAGTTAATGCAGGGGATGGTGCTTTTTACGGGCCGAAGATCGATATCAAGCTGAAGGACGCCCTTGACAGAAAATGGCAATGTGCTACAATCCAATGCGATTTTACTCTCCCGGAACGTTTCGATCTCACTTATGTCGGTGCTGACGGAGAAAAACATCGACCTGTTATGTTGCACCGTGTCATACTCGGCGCAATTGAGCGGTTTATCGGTGTTCTGATTGAGCACCATGCTGGTAATTTTCCTCTCTGGATATCCCCAGTTCAGGCTGTTGTCGTGAATGTCACGGACAATCAGAGAGATTATGCGGAACAGGTCTACAAGCAGTTGCGCAATGCAGGGATTCGCGTACAGCTCGATCTGCGCAATGAAAAACTCGGTTTTAAGATTCGCGAAGCTCAGATGGGAAAGATCCCATACATGCTTGTTATCGGGGATCGTGAAATGCATGAAGGGTTGGTGGCCCCTCGCCACCGTTCAGGTGAAAATCTTGACAGTATGACGCCGGAGGCGTTTGTTACATTTGTCGGGAAAGAGAGTAGTCTCTATCACTAGGGAGGTGTGTCATAGCTAAAGAAGAAGAAACACGGATTAATCGTGAAATTCGCGCTCGGGAACTGCGCGTGGTGGATGACGAAGGGACACAGCTCGGTATTATCAGTCTCGATCAGGCTCTCTCTATCGCGGATGAGCGGGGACTTGATCTTGTCGAGGTTTCACCAAATGCTGCTCCGCCTGTCTGCCGTATCATGGATTACGGTAAGTATAAATATCAGACGAGCAAGAGAGCGGCTGAGGCAAAGAAAAAGACAGCCCGGGTCGAGATCAAAGAAGTCAAGATGCGCCCCAAAACCGAGCTGCATGATTATACTTTTAAACTGAAAAATGCCCGTCGGTTTCTGGAAGAGGGGAATAAGCTTAAAGTCACGATCATGTTTCGCGGACGTGAGGTGACGCATCCTGATTACGGTCGTCGTCTTCTTGTCCGTCTGGCAGAGGATGTCAAGGATATTGGTCAGGTCGAAATGATGCCGAGAATGGCGGGGCGATTCATGACAATGGTCATCGCACCCCTAAAAAACAAATAAAAAGAAAATTGTAAGGAGAGGGCTATGCCTAAAATTAAAACAAATCGTGGTGCCGCAAAGCGTTTCCGTCGGACCGGTACCGGAAAAATTCGTCGTAACAAGGCTTTTACCAGCCATATTCTGACTAAAAAATCGACCAAGCGTAAACGTGAATTGCGCCAGGGGACGATTGTTGCTGCAGTCGATGCGCGCAATATCTCCCGGTTGATCCCGTATATCTAAATCAGTTTAAAAGCATCCACAAAAGTGGTCGCCGAGAGTTGTGGGGTCTTGTCTCCTCCTGCAGGTCCGGCATTGGAAGTGCCACTTATTCAACAACGTACGAGGAGTTTCAAAGATGCCTAGAGTAAAAAGAGGATTCAAAGCGAGACGCAGAAGGAACAAGATTCTTAAATTGGCAAAAGGTTATCGTGGTGCCCGGGGTAAGCTGTTCCGGAGTGCAACGGAAGCCGTAGATCGTGCAGCAAGTTACGCATTTCGTGACCGTAAGGTTAAGAAGCGGGATTTTCGCGCGCTCTGGATTGCTCGAATCAATGCTGCGTCGCGTGACAACGGGTTGGCTTACAGCCGTCTGATTCATGGTCTTAAAAAGGCTGCAATCGATCTAGATCGAAAGATACTGGCTCAGTTGGCCGTCTCAGAGCCAGCCGCTTTTTCAGTCGTTGTCGACAAGGCCAAAGCGCAGCTTCAGTAGTAACAAAAATAAAGAGATGAGGCTCCCCCTCATCTCTTTTTTTTTGCAGAACCAAAGAACGGTGTGAGCAGTTTAAATCGCTTATATCGTCCTTTTTTCTTGTACAGGTCAAAGGATCGATTTATGAAACAACGTCTTGAACAACTGCTCACTGCGGCAAAACAAGCCATTTCTCAGGCTGAGACTGAATCGTCTCTACAGGGTGTACGGGTCGCAATTCTCGGTCGCAAGGGGGAATTGACAGCTTTGATGAAGGGGATGGGGAGTTTATCGCAAGAAGAACGTCCGGTCATCGGTGCGATGGTTAACCGCATCAAAAGTGAATTTGAGGAGTTGTTTGAATCCCGGCGCGTCTTTCTAAATGAGGCGAGTCTTTCTGCGCGCCTGTCAGATGAGTCGATTGACGTCTCCCTGCCTGGCCGTCGTTCATTTCAGGGATCCAAGCACCCGATTACACTTGTTATGGAGGAGATTTCGGCGATCTTTGCCTCTTTGGGCTTTGGTATTGCCGAAGGTCCGGAGATCGAAAAAGATTTTTATAATTTTGAGGCACTTAATATGCCCAAGGATCATCCCGCTCGTGACATGCAGGATACCTTTTATATAAATGAAGACGTTGTGCTCAGAACACATACTTCGCCGGTACAAATTCGCACGATGTTAAATCATGAGCCGCCGGTCCGGGTAATCGCTCCGGGTACGGTCTTTCGCTGTGATTCTGATATCACTCACAGTCCGATGTTTCATCAGGTTGAGGGATTTCTGGTTGATAAGCATGTCACCTTTGGTGATCTTAAAGGGATCCTGACAGAGTTTATCACCCGGTATTTCGGTGCTGATATCGGGGTTCGTTTTCGCCCCTCATTTTTCCCGTTTACGGAGCCGAGTGCCGAGGTCGATATGCAGTGTGTCATCTGCGGCGGGTCGGGCTGTCGGGTCTGTAAAAATTCCGGTTGGCTGGAGATTCTCGGGAGTGGGATGATCGATCCGGAAGTTTTCAAGTCGGTCGGTTACGATCCGGAAAAATATAGCGGTTTCGCTTTCGGGATGGGGGTTGAACGGATTGCCATGCTGAAATATGGCGTGAACGACCTGCGTCTGTTTTTTGAAAATGATCTCCGTTTTTTGAAGCAATTCAACTGATAATACAGTCTGTTAAGTCTACTTATATATAAAAGGCATGAACGATGATTGTGACGTATAAATGGCTGAAAGAGTTGGTTGATTTTGATCTCTCTCCTGAAGATCTGGCCCATCGTTTGACGATGGCCGGGCTTGAAGTCGATCTGATCGAATATATTGGTGCGGAGCTCGACACTGTTATCGTCGCCAAACTCTTGAGCGTTGATCGCCATCCCGAAGCCGACCGTCTGACGGTCTGTCGGGTCGATAACGGCACCGATGAGGTGCAGGTTGTCTGTGGTGCGACCAATCACAAAACCGGCGATTTAGTCGCTCTGGCTCAAGTCGGGTCTGTTCTTCCCGGCGACTTTATAATCAAGAAATCGAAGATCCGTGGCGAGGTTTCACAGGGGATGCTCTGTTCTGAAAAAGAGCTCGCCTTAGCTGATGAATCTGCCGGAATCATGATTCTGCCAGCCGGTCTGACTTTAGGCCAGCCTGTTTTTGAGGCGCTCGACTTAAAAGATGTCCGTTACGAGCTTGGCTTGACCCCTAATCGCGCTGATTGCCTCAGCGTGGTCGGTGTTGCGCGTGAGGTTGCGGCGATGGTTGGTCGTCAGCTCAATCTTTCTGAGCCGCTGTTACTGGAAGAGGACGGGCCGATAGGACCTGAAACATCGATAGAGATTGTTGATGCCGATAAATGCCCGCGTTATGCTGCACGTCTGATCAAAAACATCAAAATCGGTCCGTCCCCTGACTGGCTGGTGAAACGGCTTGAAACTATCGGTCTGCGTTCGATTAATAATGTTGTTGATGTGACTAACTACGTCATGATGGAGTTGGGGCAGCCGCTGCATGCCTTTGATTTCAACCTGTTGCGTGGTGGTAAAATCGTAGTTCGCTGTCCAGGTAAGACCGAATTTACTACTCTCGACGGGCAGTCGCATAGATTGATTGATTCTGATCTGGCGATTTGTGATGCAGAAGGACCGGTCGCCCTGGCCGGAATCATGGGGGGTGAAAACTCGGAAATTCAGCTCGAAACAAAGACAGTTCTGCTTGAGAGTGCTTATTTTGATCCGATTTCGATCCGCCGGAGCAGTAAACGTCTCGGACTGCACACTGATTCGTCGCACCGTTTTGAACGGGGAGCTGATATAAATATTGTCCCGGTTGCGCTCAATCGTGCCGCAGCGCTGATTGCTGAACTGGCTAACGGATCGGTCTGCAAAGGGATGCTCGATATTTATCCCAAAGTGATCGAATTGCGCAAGATTTCTATCGGACTTGAAAAGACGAATACGATCCTCGGACTGAATCTTACGCTGCAGCAGATCCAGGAACATCTTCAGTCGATCGGTTTAAACCTCTCTGTGGGAGATGAGTCTGAATCACTTCAGGTTGAAATCCCGACTTTTCGTCCCGACCTTGAACGTGAAATCGATCTGATTGAGGAGGTGGCCCGATTGAACGGATATGACCAGATTCCGGTCACAATGCCGGTCGGTCAGACCGAAGGGGCTACAATAACTCCCGTTCATGCTGCCGTAACGGCGCTGCGTGAAAAGATGGTTGCGGCAGGTTTCTCCGAGGTTATCAACTATTCGTTTGTCTCCACCGATGTCGATGATCGGATTCTTTTGGCGTTGGATGATGCACGTCGCGAACATATAAAAATTCTCAATCCGTTAACCGAGACTCAGGCGGTGATGCGGACGTCCCTTGTGCCGAGCCTGCTCGAAAATGTGTCGAGGAATCTCGCTTACCGGAGTCTCGATCTACATCTTTTCGAGTTGCGGCCGGTCTTTTTTCCGATCGCCGGTCAGGATCTGCCGCAGGAGCCGAAGCAGCTTACAGCGATCATGTCTGGTAGCCGGGAACCGCTCGGGTGGTGCCAGGGGGGCAACCAATCTGATTTTTATGATCTGAAAGGGGTTGCCGAAACTCTGTTTGAAATGATGCATATTTCTGATCTGCATTGGGATGCTTCCGGTTCAGAACCTTACCTGCATCCCGGTAAATCGTGTACTATCAGCAGCGGCACAAAACGTCTTGGCGTGCTCGGAGAACTCCATCCCAAAGTTGCGGTCAATTATGATATTACGACGCCGTTATTTCTGCTGGAGCTCGATGTTGCCGCGCTGCTTGAGGCCGCTGACAACAAGTTTATATTCAAACCGATCTCCAGATTTCCCGATGTCTATCGTGATAGCGCCTTTTTACTCGACGAGAACATCTCTGCTGAAACCATTCTGACGACCCTTGAGAACAGTCGCTCGAACCTGATTGAGGCGATTACACTCTTCGATGTCTATTGTGGACAAGGGATCCCGGACGGCAAAAAGAGCGTTGCCGTGCGGGTCAATTATCGGTCTACCGAACGGACTTTAACGGATGAAGAGATCACCAAGGTACACAATCGTCTGGTCAAAACTATGGATAAAGTACTGGCGGCACAACTAAGATGAATAATAGAATAAAAAAACGGTTGAATGGTGAGATTATGTGTGTTATAAAACTGTGTAAATTCAATGGCCTGTGCGCACTCTGGAGGTCTGGGCTATGACCAAGGCAGACTTAGTAGAAAACATTTATCAAAAAACCGGCTTCTCGAAGAAGGATTCTGCGGATATCGTGGAGACTGTTTTTGATCTTATCAAGACAACCCTTGAAGAGGGTGAGAAGATCAAGATTGCCGGTTTCGGTAATTTTGTGGTCAAGGAGAAAGCGACGCGACGCGGCCGCAATCCCCAGACCGGCGATGAAATCAAGATCTCATCGCGCAGAATTCTCACTTTCAAGCCGAGCCAGGTTCTCAAGAACTCTATCAATGACGGTTAGGCTCAGATTGCCGACAGATCATGGTAGATCTTCATATCCCTGACAAGCTTTATTTTAAAATCGGAGAAGTTGCTGAACTTGCTTCTGTGAAGCCGTATGTGCTTCGCTATTGGGAGACTGAGTTCAGCGCTTTTCGTCCCTCCAAAAGCCGCAGTCAACAACGCCTTTACACCCGCAAAGATATCGAACTAATCCTGCATCTCAAAGACCTTTTGTATCAGCAAGGTTTTACAATTGCTGGCGCCCGTAAAAAATTACGGGAAGAATCGCGAAAAAAGAGTGTCGCCGCCTCGTTAATTGAGGTCGATTCTGCCGATGAGCAGATGGCTCTCCCTCTGGTTCCGGGCTATGACCGGAAGTTATTAACAGAAATTATTCATGAGTTGACCGCTCTGCGTGATTCTCTCGACAGCTCTTTGCCCGCAAACAAGTCGTAAGGTTTTTTGCTTTGTTAATTATGGTCACAAATGATGACGGCATCCACTCTTACGGATTGCAGGCGTTGGCAAAAAGTCTCTCTTCTGTCGGTACCGTTGTTGTTGTTGCTCCAGATCGCGAACGAAGTGCTGTCGGCCATTCATTGACCCTGCATTCACCACTGCGGGCTGATGAGATCACGAGCGGTCGTTTTGCCGTCAGTGGTACTCCGACCGATTGTGTTAATCTTGGCGTGCATGGTTTACTCCCCAAGAAGCCTGATCTGGTCGTCTCCGGCATCAACAAAGGGGCAAACCTGGGGGACGATCTGACCTATTCAGGGACCGTTGCCGCAGCTATGGAAGCGACACTCATGGGGGTCCCTGCCTTTGCCGTCTCCCTCGATTCCGTATCGTTTACTCTTGATGATTTTTTGGCCGGAGCTGAAATTGCAGCTGATATTGCCAGATTGATCAGAGCAAACGGACTTCCGACCGACACGTTTTTAAATGTAAATATTCCGGCCGGGGTCCCGAAAGGGGTCCAGTTAACAAGACAGGGGAAACGCCGGTACTCTTCCAAGGTCGAAAAAAAACAGGACCCCAGAGGGCGTGATTATTACTGGATCGGGGGTGGCGAACTCAATTTTCACGATGTCGCCGGAACCGATTTTCACGCCATCTTGAATCAATCCGTGTCGATTACGCCCCTGCATCTTGATCTGACGAACTATCGGTCCTTCGATTCCCTCTCTTTATGGGATTTCGATTCACTCTGTTAAAGCGGGAATCCATCGACAATGTTAGATTTTAGTATCGCCCGGCGGCGTATGGTCGAGCAGCAGATCACTTCACGCGGTATTACCGACCTGAAGGTGATCAATGCCATGCTGACTGTGCCGCGTCATCTGTTTGTAGAAACAGGTCTGATGGATCAGGCTTACAGTGATTTTCCTCTCCCGATCGGCCATAAGCAGACGATCTCACAGCCATTTATTGTCGCATATATGACCGAAGCGTTGCGGCTGACCGGCGGCGAGCGTGTGCTTGAAATAGGGACGGGGTCCGGTTATCAGGCTGCGGTATTGAGTAAAATCTCCCGGCAGGTCTACAGTGTTGAACGCGTTGCTGATCTGGCTCGGACAGCACGCAAAGCCCTCGATCTTTGTGGTGCCTACAATGTGCATATCCGGGTGAATGACGGAACGTCTGGCTGGGAGGATCAAGCCCCCTTTGATGCGATTATCACAACAGCGGGTGCTCCGCTGGTCCCTGAAAAACTGAAGCAACAACTCGAAATCGGCGGTCGTATGATTATTCCTGTCGGCACGCTCGGGGAACAGATTCTTTATCGGATCACCCGTCTTGGTGCAGAGACATACAATGAAGAGCAGTTGATCGGCTGTCGTTTTGTCCCCTTAATCGGGCGATACGGTTGGCAGAGTGAGACAGGCGATTGATGAAATTTATCAGAAGCCTGTATGATTGGGTTTTAAAATGGTCTAAAACCCCCTACGCTGGACATGCCCTCTTTTTTCTGGCTTTGCTGGAGGCCTCGTTCTTTCCGATTCCGCCGGATGTGTTGTTGATCGCCATGTCAATCTCCCTGCCGGAACGGGCCCTTTTTTTTGCTGCACTCGCCTCGTGTGGTTCTGTCCTCGGTGGGGCTCTCGGGTATCTGATCGGTCTGTTGCTCTGGAGCGCGCTAGCCGATCTTTTTTTTAACTATGTACCCGGTTTTACTCCCGAGCTGTTTACAAAGGTCCAGGGGTATTTTGATCAATACGATTTTCTGGTGATATTTGCCGCCGGTTTCTCTCCGATTCCATACAAAGTGTTCACCATTGGGGCAGGGGTGTTTGATATCGGTTTTCTGACCTTTATGCTGGCCTCCGTTATCAGCCGTAGTGCCCGCTTTTTTCTTGAAGCCTGGCTGCTGAAACGATACGGTGTTCCGATGCAACTTTTTATTGATCGTTATTTTAACTGGTTGGCTATCGGTTTTACCGTTTTGCTGTTTGGTGGTTTTGTTCTGATCAAAATGATGAATTAATAGTCAACGATCCGATTTAAGATTATGATCAGCCGTTGCAGCTGTAGATGGACAGGCATGAACTTATAAAGAGAATCCTTAATGCAACTTTTTTATATAAAAATCTGTCTGTTGATTCTTCTTCTCGCATTGACAGCGTGCGGGGGTCATGTATCATCATCCAGCGTCTACCACACGGTTGAAAAAGGGCAGACCCTCTACACGATCAGCAAGGTTTACGGGGTCGATGAGATTTACCTCGCCCGAATTAATAAAATCAGCGATCCAACCCAGATTCGGGTCGGAACGCGAATTTATATCCCCGGGGCGGCTGTAAAAAAGAGTGTGCCCGTAACTATTTTCCATGATGAAGAGCCGCAAAGACCGATATCGATTGTGCAATCACCGGTTAAACCGCCGGTTAAAGAACCGCCATTGGTTAAGCAACCACCTCGGCCTATAACAAAACCGACTATAAAACCGCCTGTTACATCCAGCAAGGCGCCTGCAGGTAAAGGGACTTTTATCTGGCCGGTCAAGGGGACGTTGGTTAAAAAATTTGATTCTCAATCGTCGGTCGGGAGCAAAGGGATTGAGATTACGGCCAGCAGCGGAACTCCGGTTTCATCGGCGGCCGCTGGGAAGGTGATTTACAGCGGTGATGGCATTTCCGGTTATGGCAATCTGCTGATTGTCAGGCATGACGACTCCTTTTTCACCGTCTATGGTTACAACAAGAAGAATCTGGTTCAGACCGGTGCTTTTGTCAGTAAGGGTGAAAAAATTGCCCTGTCTGGTCAACCTCCGGCAGGCGGGGTCCCCAGGGTCTACTTTGAGATTCGTTATGGGAAAAAACCTGTGAATCCCCTTTCATACTTACCGTAACTTCGGGAGGTTTATAACGACATGACGATTAAAGACCATGAAGATGTTGAGCCGGATGAGACGCTTTTGGCGGCTGTCGAATTAGAGGAGGAGGAAGAGGACGACGACGAGGATATTGAGCTCGAAGCCGAGGTGGAGCAGGGGGTAGCGAGTCATTATGGTGACGCGATCAAGCTTTATCTGAAAGAGATTCAAAAAGGGACATTGCTCACCGCCGCCGACGAACGTTCTCTTGCAATACTGATTTCTCAAGGGGACGAAGCCGCCCGCGCCCGGATGATCGAGTCGAATCTGCGTCTGGTGGTAAAAATAGCGAAACGCTACATGAATCGCGGTCTGCCGTTTCTTGATCTGATCGAAGAAGGGAATGTTGGCCTTATCAAGGCGGTTGAGCGCTTTAAAATCAGCAAGGAGTGCCGCTTTTCGACCTATGCAACCTGGTGGATCCGGCAATCGATTGAGCGTGGTCTGGTGAATCAAAGTCGGACGATTCGACTCCCGGTGCATGTTTCAGATGAAATCAGCAAATGCATGAAAGTCACCAGAGAGCTGCTGCATCAGCTCAATCGTGATCCAGAGCCGGAGGAGGTCGCCGAAGCGATGGAGGTTAGCGTTGCGCACGTTCGAAAATTATTGACCCTGGTGAAAAAAACCTATTCAATCGAACACCCGCTCGGAGACAATAACGATTACAGCCTTATCGACACGATAGAGGATTCCAAAGCAGTCGATCCGTCAACCTTGATCGAAGAATTAAATAAATTTGCACATGTGTCACAATGGCTCGCCGAACTACCGAAAAATGAGCAGGAGATTCTGGAATTAAGGTTCGGTCTCAATGATCGTGAGCCGCAAACCCTCGATACTATCGGCAGTAAATTCGGCGTGACACGTGAACGGATACGGCAGATTGAATCGAAGAGCCTTGAAAAATTGCGGAAAATTTTAGAAGAGAGTCAGAACCCGTCTTATCTCGACTGACCGGAGGGTAACTTGGACGAGCTTAAAAGTATTATTCGTGATATTCCCGATTTCCCCAGAAAGGGAATAATTTTCAAAGATATAACGACCCTTCTGGCTGACGGTCGTAATTTCAATCGGATGGTCGATCTGATTGCTCACCGCTATATCGGTATGAATGTTGACCAGATTGTTGGGGTTGAGGCGCGCGGTTTTATTTTAGGAGCTGCTCTTGCCTACAAGCTCGGTGCCGGGATCACCCTGGTACGAAAACCGGGGAAGTTGCCATCAAAAACCCGCAATGTCTCGTATGCTCTCGAATATGGCACCGATACTCTTGAAATTCACGAAGATGCCTTCAAACCAAATTCCAAGGTCATCATTGCTGATGATCTGTTGGCAACAGGGGGGACGGTTGCGGCGGTTGTCGAGCTGGTTGAAGGTCTGGGTGCCGAAATTCTGGAGTGTTGTTTCATGACCGAATTGAATTTTCTGGAAGGTCGAAAACGCCTTCCGGAAGGGAAAGTGTTCAGTCTTCTGCAGTTTTAATGATTGAGTTTGGCTTCGTAGCTCAGTGGATAGAGCAACCGCCTCCTAAGCGGTAGGTCATGCGTTCGAGTCGCATCGAGGCCACCAGTAAAAAAGCGGGTTTAGCTGTTATAGCTAGACCCGCTTTTTTTGTTTTTATTGGCAACCGACTTTTTTTCGGCCTGCAAGGTGAAGTGATCGAGTTTCAAGGCTGAAGAGCTGACTAGTTTATAGAGTGTACGACTGAAGCGTCTTTGAGGCTGTCGCCGAAGAGATTGTATATAATCCCCTCCCGCTCATTAATATATAATTATCGGGTCAACTTCCCAGCTAACGATGCTGTCATATTCAGTTATCGTTAAAGCGTCACCGAAACTGACTGTCGCAACTCGATACTCATTGGCACCGATTGCCGTTTTTATCTCCTGAGTGAATACATCGGCACTTTGAGCGTTAACTCCGTATACAACAAAACCGATATTCACCAGATCGACGCCACTGTTTTCGATCGTGTATTGCAGACTAAAATTGACCTGTGTGGCGTTTCTGGAATTTTCGATAGCCACGAGTTCGTAAAGAGACACCTCCCCGGTAGGATCGGTGACGATGGCTTCAGGGAGTATGGTGCCGCCGACCGGGAGCACAGTTATCGTTACCTGAGCTGGCTCGCTGTCTTCGTCGCCATTATTGATGATCAGCTGAACAGTATAGGCGCCAACCAGATCGGGAGTAAAAGTCGTCAGGGGAGCGGTTGAATCGTCAAGGGTCGCTGTGCTTCCGGTAGGGGCATCTGTAATCGTCCAGAGGTAGGTTGGGGTTTTTGTGTTTTTTGGGATGCTGTTGGTTCCGTCGAGCGTAACAGTTGCGCCGAGGATAATCGTCTGATTACTGCCGGCATCAGCGACCGGAGCCGCTGAGCCGCAACTGACCAGCAAAAACAGACCGGAAACGAGATAGAGTATGGCTTTCAATTTTCCACTCCTTGTTTGATTTCTTCCCCCGTAAAGATATAAGTCTATATAACACTGGTTAATGTAAGGTGCAACGATTACAGCTGTTTGTGCGGTTTATTTAAATAGCTCTCAAACGATAGGTCGTGCTTTCAAGTCGCACCGAGGTCACCAGTAAAAAAGCGGGTAGTGCTACAGCAGTAGCGGTACCCGCTTTTTTGCGTTGTGCAGACATTTTTGAATTTCAATACTTGATTATCTCCCCACTGAACCTTGCCGATAAATTCCTGCCTCACTTGTCGATCGCAACTGTTGTTTTACTCTTGCAGGATTAAATAAAATAATAATTGTTGACTTGGATAGAATGCTGTTCTATAACGTTTACGAGAGCGTCAACTTGAGCCATGTTTTGATTTGTGATTATGTTGTGTCTATGTCGCTGTTCCAAGCTCTTTCTAGAATCGTTTCAAGCCCGATTTTACTGGAGTTTAGCTATTTATTTTTTTATTAAAAAATCGATATCATCAAAAGTCTTGAAATTTTTTATCAATCAAAGTTTATAAGCTTAAAGTTAATTGTCATTTAAATATAATCTGCATCTGCTTGTATAACGCTATTATATTTCTTGCAGGGGAAGACAGTCTCAGTATACTGTCGATGTAGCGTGAAGGAAACTTTATTAACGTCTTCTCTTTTTTGATTCTGGAGTAAAGAGGGGCGCAAAGTTGATAGCTCTATTGCGGCAGGTTTGCTGCTTGTTGTGCTGATTCAGCCCAACAAGCAAAAATTCGGTTCTATTTGTCAAGAGGAGGCCAATTTTATGTACAGGGTAATCTGGTTATTCGTCCTCTCATTACTGCTTCTGCTGACGGCTTGCAGCAGTAATGAGAATGTTGAAACAGAGCTCAATATCGACAGAAAAGGGTTTACCGCTTACTTTGACCTGACCGCAGGGGTAATTCCATTCCCGACTAACCTTTTGTTCAGTGGTTCAACCGATGGGACGCTGAATATCCCGGTCGTCGACCCGAATGCTTTTTCAGACCCGAAGGTGGCGATGAATGCTCTGGATGGTTTTTCGACTGTCGCGCCGATCAGCACGACCTTCAGCAGCGCCATCGACCCTGCTACCTTAACACCGGCTACCGTCAGACTGTTCGAAGTCACACTCAGCGGCATCGGTGGTGCTGTGACGGGGATTACACGCGAACTTGTTTTTGGTCTTGAATTCTTTGCAACACTCTCTTCGGTCGATCCGACCAATTCCACCTTGGTGATCCTCCCCACGGCTCCCTTGAAATCGAGCAGCAGTTATATGGTCATGCTGACTGATGGTATCAAGAGTGCTGACGGCAGAGACCCGCAAATCTCTGCCCATTATATGATCGCCAAAACGCCAAACAGTCTTGTCGGAACGGCTGCAG
>JAGXHN010000017.1 GCA_024636225.1 Desulfuromonadaceae bacterium
CGCGCGTGACATGAGTGTAGATCTGCGTTGTCGAGATGTCGGCATGGCCAAGCATCATCTGTACAGAACGCAAATCAGCACCATTATCGAGCAGGTGAGTCGCAAATGAGTGCCGCAGGGTATGCGGAGTGATATTTTTATTAATCCCGGCCTGGCGCGCACGGCGCTTGATGATCTTCCAAAACCCCTGACGTGTCAACCCCAGACCGGAACGATTCAGAAAAACTTGCGGTGCAACGTTCCCTTTTTGCAGAAATGGCCGCGCCAGTTTCAGGTAATCACGCAGAGCCGAAACCGCCTCTTCGCCAATCGGAACAATCCTCTGCTTGCTCCTTTTTCCAAAGGCGAGCAGATAACCGACATCGAGCTGCAGATCACTCAACTTGACGACGATCAGTTCAGAAACCCGCAGACCGGTTGCATAGAGCACCTCAAACATCGCCCGATCACGATAATCGAGATTCTCGGTCCCTGAGGGTTCTTCGAGTAGACGTTCCACCTCCTGAGTCGAAAGTGTATCCGGCAATTTTTTCAGACTTTTTGGCGCCTCGATCCGATCTGCCGGATTGCCGGAGGCAAACCCTTCCGAATGCAGAAATTTATGAAACATTCGCAGGGCGACCAGAGCCCGGGCCCGACTCCGTGCAGAGAGTCCGGTCTGTTTGAGGCCGGTCAGAAAAGTGAGGATATCGACAGAGCCGACCAGCGCCGGGTCGGCAATCTTCGCATTGGTTAAAAACTCGGCATAACGAGAAAGATCGCGACCATAAGCGTCGAGGGTGTTGCGCGAAAGGCCGCGTTCGACAACCAGATGATTCAAAAATAGATCAAGAGTGGTATCGGTATCCATCACTGATTATTTTCCCTGCTGTTCTCATTCTCAATATCTCCCGCCAAAACTTTATGCAGTCGGATGCGGATCTCTTCAAGCTTGTTCTCTTCTCTGATCTTTTGGCTGAAAATATCCTGCACATAGAATGTATCCGCCACCTGATCGACCTTGGTTGAGATCATAGCGACACCGATATAGAGCCCCATATCGGCCAACGTCCGTGTAACCTTGTACAGAAGACCGACTTCATCAGAGGTGTAGAGGTCGATGACCGTATACTGATCAGAAATCTCATTATCAATCTCCACCCGGTCGGCAAAACGCGGCTTGGGCTTTTCGAAAAGCAGCGAGGACTGTTTTCGATTTGCAACCATTTTTGCGACCGACTTGCGACCTTCTATCGCGGCGTTGAGATCCCTTTCGACCTTCTCCCACTTTTTCGGGTTTTCGAGTCGGCTGCCGGTCTGTCCGCGCACTTCAAGAATATCGAGAGCTTCACCGTTGCTGCGCGTATAGATATGGGCACCGAGGATGTTGATGCCGTTGGCGGACATGACCCCGGCGATCGTTGAAAACAATCCGGGAACATCGACGGTCGAAAGGACAACTTGAGTAAAATCGTTTTCCGCATCATGGTCAACCTGCAACGCCAGAGTCTCTCCCTTGCGACCAAGAGCGAGGCGAATATGCTGAGCTATCTCCGCCGAGTTGTGCGAAAGCAGATAACGGTTATTCATCGACTTCAAGGTCGATTTAACCTTACGCTCGCCAAACTCTTCGGAGAGGAGGACGACGACGTTCCGTTTACGTTCGCGCACCCGATCTGAACGAGCATCGTAGCGGAAATTCCCCCGCTCAAGAACATTATAGGTTTTGACATAGAGATCCTGAAGCAAAAAGCCCTTCCATTCGGTCCAGACATCAGGACCGACCGCTTTAATATCTGCAAAAGTCAGAAGGTAGAGCATCTTCAGCGTTTCGGTCATCTCCATGGTGCGGGCAAACTGATCGATCAGCTTATCGTCATTGAGATCACGGCGCTGTGAAATATGCGCCATATCGAGATGATGACGAACCAGAAAGGCGAGCCGGTTGCTATCTTCCCGATTCAGTCCAAACCGCCGGGAGATGGTCGGGATCATATCGGCCCCTTTATCAGCGTGATTTTTCCCCTCCCCTTTTCCGATATCATGCAGCAGTACTGCCAACATCAACAGTTCCCGCTTGCCGATATCACCGGCCAGACGGGTCAGAAGCGGTTTCTTTTCGGTATAAACCCCATCCCAGAGTTTAGCAATCTCCTGCAGGGCCAGAATCGAATGAATATCGACGGTAAAGATATGATAAGCGTCGTGCTGCACCTTGCAGTAGATACGACGAAACTCCGGGATGAAATAGTTCAGAAACTGCAGATGATGCATATCGTGCAGGACATCGGCTTTAGGCCTGAGGGTCCGGAGTATCTCCAGAAATCCTCCCGACATGATTTTGTCACGTCGGACCTTATCGTTAATCCTGTGCAGATTGGCGCGAATCAGCCCCTTGAGTTCGATACTGATTTCAATTTGGTGCCGGTGCGCAAGCAAAAAGGCGTTCATCATCTGTTCCGGTTCGGTTTCAAACAAAGATGAACGACTCAAGCGCAGTTCACTGCGCAGTGTGTAAAAATGTGATTCGAGTTGCCGGCGGCCGAGTCGACCGATCAACCCCGTCCTGACATCCTGAGTTTGCGTCGCCCGATTAATCAGATTTGAAGCGAGATGCTCAATCTGCGTCGCCTGAAAATAATAATCCTGCATAAACTGCTCAACAGCCGGAGCTTTGCGGGTATCGCGATAGCCGAGAAAGTGAGCAATTTTTTCCTGATGATCAAAATTGAGCTGCTCATTCTTGCGGGGTGATAAAAAATGCAGTTCATTACGCAGCCGCCAGAGGTGCTCAAGGGCACTTTTATACGCAGCGGCTTCCTGCTCACTGATGACCCCCTTAATAACCAGCTCTTTGAGACTTTTTGCTTTGAATTTAACCCGGGCGATCCAGAGCGCCGCATGCAGATCGCGCAACCCCCCTTCCCCCTCCTTGATGTTTGGCTCAAGCAGATAGACCGTCGATTCATACTTGCTCCGGCGGATATTGCGCTCTTCGAGCTTTTCATCAATAAATTTCTGACTGTTTTTACCAAGGAGATCGGGGAGAATGTTTTTTTCGTAGTCGTTAAAAAGAGTCTTGTCACCGGTCAGAAACCGTGAATCGAGCAGCGAGGTCCGTACGGTCACATCGGTCGCCGCAACCTCCAGGCAGTCAATTTTTGTCCGCAGACTGTGCCCGACATCGAGGCCCAGATCCCAGAGCAGATAAAGGAGCCGCTCGGAAACAGTTTTAACTTCGGTCGCCGCACGACCACTGGTCAGAAACATAATATCGATATCAGAGCGGGGATTCAACTCGGCCCGCCCATATCCACCGGTTGCAACCAGAGCGATATGAGCGATAATCTCAGGAGAAAAATCGGCCGAAACAGCCCGGAACAGAGTCACGATCATCTGATCAATCAACACCGTGTAGTCCCGGACAATCTCCCTTCCTGAAGCACCGTTGCGGTGCCGCTGCAGCAGATCAGCCCGACTCGCATCGAGCAGAGAACGACCCGCAGCGCAGAGCGCCGGGCGGCGTTCTGCAAAAGACAAATCCGCTGCGAACAGATTGTCCGGAAAATTAATTGAGATATCCGGGGAGATTTCCATATTACTGCGCTGCCAACAGGTTCAAGGCAGTTGCATAGTTGCGGACCGCCGAGACGATAGCGTCAGCCGTCTGCTCCTGGTATTTCCTGTTTGTAAGACGTTTCTCCCCTTCATGATGACTGATAAACGCCGTCTCAACCAGCACCGACGGCATGGTCGCACCGAGCAAAACATAGAAGGGGCCCTGCTTGACTCCGAGATCTTTAACCCTGTAATCCTTATAGAGATAACTGACCAGAGAATTCTGGATTTCAGCCGCCAGACGGCTCGATTCATTTATTTTTGAATTCGCCAGCAGATCGAGCAGAATCATCTCCAGATCGCCAACCTGCTTGAGAGAGGTTTTGTTCTCCCGGGCGACGACTTCGACCGCCTGGGCATTCTTGGAAAAATTGAGATAATAGGTTTCAATCCCCCGGACATTTCGATTGTTGCTGGCATTGGCATGAATCGAAATAAACAGATCCGCCTTCACCTTGTTGGCAATCGCTGTGCGCTCCTCAAGCTGCAGATAGGTATCCCCGGTGCGGGTCAGAATCACTTCACAACCGAGATTTTTTTCCAGACTTTTTGCCAGGATTTTTGCCTGCGCAAGAACCACGTCTTTCTCCTTGATCCCCCGGGGACCGATTGCCCCCGGATCCCTGCCACCGTGGCCGGCATCAACAACAATCCGCCGCAACTTGCCACCGATCCGCGATTCAGGGATATGCACCTTAAGCGGCGTCTCTTTCGGAGGCGGGGCCAGAAGATCGGCAATCGAATCCTCGACAGAGTCTGTTATCGATCCCGGCTCTGTTTGCAGCGATATTGAGGCCACCATCGTATCGGCCGCCTCTTCACCGTACACATCGATGACGATCCGAAACGGCTCCTCGTATGGGACGATTTTATAATCTCTGAAACTTTCGATATCGAGGACGACGCGGGTTGTATTCGGATCAGGCTGGCCGGCACGAATTCGCTTCAACAGGCCATCGTTAACCGACTGCTCCCGGGTCAGCGTGCTCCCCGGCGCCGTCTGTTCGAGATCGACATAGATGCGTGGCACCCGGCCTGAATCGAGATCCCCTTTTAAAAAATTCGAAGTAAATTTAACCGCTTGACCAATATCGAGCACAATCCGGGTGTAGCCCGGATTTGACCAGAATTTAATTGAGCGCAACTGCTTGCTGTCTGAACTCTCGGCCCTGACCGGCGCTGGTGTTGGCGATGGCGAAGGCCTGACCTGAGGGGTATAGCGGGCCAGCTCTTTCACTTTACTCCTGGCACGCTGCTGCATATCGCCACGCGGGTAGTCAGTGACAATCTGCTGATAACGCCGGTAAGCCGGAATCGGTTCATCCAGAATCGTTTCGTGAATCTTGGCCGACATATCGAGAGCATCGTCCGCCAGACTGCTGTCTGGAAACAGTTGCACAAGTCGATCGAGATAGCCGACAGCCGCGCGGGCATCCTCTTTCAAACCTGAGATTGTATAGAGTTCCATTGAGGTTTTACCGGCCATATAGAGAGCATCTGCCGCTTTTGCCCCTTCGGGATTCTTTTTATGAACATTATCGAACAGCACAACCGTCTTTTGCCAGTTGTGTCGATAGAGTTTTTTCGTCTGTGAATCCTGCAAGGCATAGTAGCTCGCGCGCGCTCGATCATAATCGGCGCGGGAACTGTCTCCCCAGGCCGCAAGCGGCAGCAGTAACAGAATCAGGATGGCGATAATTTTACGAATCATCTGTTCAATCTCTTCAACTCATCAATCAGGTTCAACGCTTCCAACGGTGTCAAAACAGAGACATCGATCTCATCAAGGCGCTCATTAACGGCGCGCCCCCGTTCCGCAAAAAGCGACAGCTGCGGCAACGGCTCCGTCAACTTCCCCTTTCTGCGTGCCAGACGTGGCGCCCCTTGCGCTTCATACTCACCCGACTCGAGGTTACGCAATATCTCGCGCGCCCGATCGATAACCGGCTGTGGCAATCCGGCTAATCGTCCGACCTGAATGCCGTATGAGTGACTCGCCCCTCCTTTGACGATCTTGCGTAAGAAAATAATCTGATCACTCCACTCCTTGACCGCTACATTGTAATTCTGGACGCGCTTGTGGGTCACCGCCAGATCGGTCAATTCGTGATAATGAGTCGCGAAAAGTGTCCGGGCCGCGATCTTCTCATTCTCATGCAAAAATTCCGCCACCGCCCAGGCAATACTGACCCCGTCAAAGGTCGAGGTGCCCCGCCCGATTTCATCGAGAATAATCAAGCTGCGCGGCGTCGCGTGATTGAGGATATTGGCGGTTTCAATCATTTCGACCATAAAGGTCGATTGTCCTCTCGCCAGATTATCACTGGCACCGACCCGGGTAAAGATCCGATCGACCACCCCGATATGAGCGCTTGCGGCCGGGACCAAGGAGCCGATCTGTGCCATCAGAACAATCAGGGCAACCTGACGCATATAAGTCGATTTCCCGGCCATATTCGGGCCGGTGATAATCAGAATCTGGTTCTGCTCAAGGTCGAGTTCGACATCATTCGGAACAAACCGTTCGTCAAGGCTCATCGCCTCAACCACCGGATGACGCCCCTCTCTAATTATTAAAACATCACTCGCATCGACCTTCGGGACACTATAGCGGCGTTCGTGCGCCACATCCGCCAAACCGCAGAGCACATCGAGCTGCGCCAGCGCCGAAGCGGTCTGCTGCAGCCGTTCACTCTGGCGAGCCAGTTGCTGACGCACCGCCTGAAACAGTTCATACTCCAGATCTGCCATCCGGTCTTCGGCACCGAGAA
The DNA here is from genome assembly GCA_024636225.1 of Desulfuromonadaceae bacterium. The sequence continues at coordinate 6,369 of JAGXHN010000017.1, forward strand.
CCTTCTCTTCGTACTCTTTCAACTCCGGAGTTATATAGCGTTCGGCATTCGCCAGAGTCTGTTTGCGGACAAAATCTTCGGGAACCCGATGCAGGTGACTTTTTGTAACTTCAATATAATACCCGAACACCTTATTGTAACGGACTTTCAGTGAAGAGATCCCGGTTCGGGCCCGTTGCTCGGTTTCGAGTCGGGCAATCCACCCTTTCCCTTCACGGCGGATCGTGCGCAGTTCATCCAGTCCGGGGTGATACCCTTCCCGGATCACCCCCCCCTCACGCAGAGAAAATGGGGGATCATCAACCAGCGCACGGGTTATCAGCTCAACCTCTTCCGGCAGCGTATCGATGTCGAACACCAACCCGGTGGCGAGTGGCGACTGTAATGAGCGTAAGAGGGTCAGCAGTTGCGGCAGCTGCTGCAGCGAAATTTTCAGGGCGACCAGATCCTTGCCGTTCGCGTTGGCCATGGCGATCTTGCCGTTGAGCCGTTCCAGATCGTAGACATTGTCGAGGAGCGCACGAAGATCTTCACGCAGCAGCGGTTCTTCAACCAGCTCGGCTATCGCCTGCTGACGAAGTTGAATCCGCTCAATATCGACCAGCGGCTGATTGATCCACTGACGCAGTGTCCGTCCACCCATAGCCGTAACGGTTCGATCCAGAACCGAGAGGAGCGACCCTTTTTTGCTGCGATCGAACAACGTGACCGTCAGCTCGAGGTTCCGCCGGGTCGCATCATCCAGAACCATATAATCGCTGACATGATAAGTAATCGGCGGTTGCAGGTGTGGCACCACCCCTTTTTGTGCCTCAAGCAGATAGTGCAACGCCGCACCGGCCGCCCGGATCGCTGCGGGCAACCCTTTAAAACCAAAAGCGTCAACCCCGGCGCAGTTAAAAGTCGCCAGCAACTGTTCGGTCGCACTCTTTTCGTCACATGCCCAGGCCGGAATCCGGTTAATCACCCTATGGGTCAATACCTGCGCCAGCGCCGACAGAAGGGCCGCCCCTTCCTCCTCTTCAGGGAGCAACACTTCAGTCGGATCGAGTGAAGCGATCTCACTGCGAACCGTCTCAATACTCTCCACCTGCGTCACACGAAATTCGCCGGTTGTAATATCGAGGCGAGCCAGACCGAAACAGTCATCGGCAGAGGAGACAACAGCGACCAGAAAATTATTTTCATTCGGTTGCAAAGTATCGGTATCGATAACCAGGCCGGGGGTAATCACCCGCACCACATCCCGCTTGACCAACCCTTTGACCGTTTTGGGATCCTCCGTCTGCTCACAGATAGCAACGTTATGGCCGCTTGCCACCAGTTTGGCGATATACGGCTGAGCGCTATGAAACGGGATTCCACAAAGGGGAATCTCGTCGTCAGCCCCCTTGTTACGTGAAGTCAGAGTGATATTGAGGATACGAGACGCCGTCACCGCATCGTCGAGAAACATTTCATAAAAATCACCGAGACGAAAAAACAAAATGGCATCGGGATACCGGGATTTAACCTCCAGGTATTGGCGCATCATCGGTGTTACTTTAGTCATCGAATTAAAAACCTCGCAAAGCTTTTTGTCTACAATAGATATAGCACCGTAACGCGACAACCAGAAAAGCCATCGGGTAAAAGCCGCGTTATGTTAACAAACCGGCGCGTCAAAGTAAACAGTGAGCCACAGCAATTTGCCGTTGTTCTGCAGACAACTACTGAGGCAGCAGCATATCGATCTTGACGCTTGCTTTGCGCCGATGCTACATAGAGGGCCACAAATGACAAGAACAACGGGAGCAGCAATGACAACTTTGAATATTCGCGATTTTGACGTCACCGATTTAAGTGATGAGATCCGTGTCGACAGCCTCTGTCAAAAGATTTTAAAAAAGTTTCACCGCGATCTGCTGGAGGAACAAGATTGCGATCCGCTCGAAGCGGGGAGCCTGGCTCGCGGGGCCGACTATTTTTTGCGCGAGTTCATTATCGCTGACCGTCAGGATAATATCTTTGAAATCGACCCGAAAAGGGTGCAGCAGTTTGCCGGAAATTGGTATATTATCAAAAACATGGAGCCGAACATGGAAGAATTGACGGACCTGCTGTTCGGCATTGATGCGTTCTACAGCTGGTGTGTCAAAATCGGTCAGTACAACAAACTGGCACAGAAACAGATTCACGAATTTTGCCGGGGGGGCGACCACTACCGGGCGAGGATCGAACGCTTCTGGGAGATCACTGACAATTACGCCGAATGGGACAGTGAAATCCCCTTAAGAGGGTGATCTTTATTTCAGGGGATACCGTGCAAACAAACTCCAGAAAAAAAATCCGCGCCGCCCGAATCTCGGTCATCGTTGCCAGCTCCCTTGCAATAATGAAGCTGGCGACCGGCCTGATCACCGGCTCGATGGCCGTTTTAGCCTCAGCCGTCGACTCCCTGCTCGATATCCTGATGTCGAGCGTCAATTTCGTCGCCATCCGCAAAGCCGAAGAGCCAGCTGACCAGGGACACCCTTTCGGTCATGGCAAGTATGAAACCGTCGCCACCCTGATTCAGGCTTTTGTCATCACAATTTCCGGCAGCTGGATTATTTTCGAATCGACCCGTCGCCTGATTCAGGGAATTGAGCTGAAGAGAATTGAGGGGGGGGTCGGAGTTTTACTGATCAGCCTCTTTGTCTCCATCGGGATCAGCCGTTATCTCAAACGGATAGCCAAAGAGACGGACTCTTCAGCACTGGAAGCCGACTCCCTGCATTTTTCCATGGATGTCTATACCAACCTGGCGCTGGCGACCGGTTTGATTGTCGTCCATTTCACAGCTCTCCCCTGGATCGATCCAGCGCTCTCGATCGCCGTCGGCATCTACATTCTGACCGAAGCGTTTCGCCTGGTTCGTCACGGAATGCGGGATGTCCTCGACGCAGAGCTGCCGGTCGGAGTGCGCGACAGTGTCACCTCTTTAATCGAGGCACATCGCGAACACCTGATCGACTATCGCAACCTGCGGACCAGACGGGCCGGATCCCAGAAATTCATGGATCTGGAGATGGTCGTCTGTCGCCATCTTTCCGTTGAAGAAGCGCACAACATTGCAGATTTACTTGAAGAGAAGATCAAGAAAAGCATCAACGGTGCTGACATCACCATTCATATCGAACCATGCCTCAAAGAAGATTGTCCCGGAATGACCGCCTGCACATCTGAAAAGACCCGACTCGCATAACGAGGTAAAATCACCGGGATATTTGACAGGCCGAAATTATGAACATAAGCTGCAAGAGATGAAAAAAAAAGAGTTAAAGCCATCGTGTCTGCCGGACCTCTCAAAAACGCGGACCCTCTACAAGGAACAGTTGCCGTTTTTTGAAGCTGCGTTGCAATCGCTGCATCAGGAGGTACGTCATCTGCTTGAGCGGCACGGCATCTCAGTCACCATCAAGTCCCGGGTCAAACGATTTGAGACTTATTATGACAAGCTGCGTAAAGCGTGGCTCGATTCATCCCCGCACATCTCCAGACCGGTCGGCGATTTTCTCGCTCTTCGTATTATCTGTCCCTTTCTCGAAGATATTGAGACCCTCGAAAGGATCATTACCACCAGTTTCGAAGTGGTAGAGACCGAGCGAAAATCAGAACAACATTCATTTCGTGAATTTGGCTACGACTCCGTGCATCTCTCCATTCGTCCAAATCTCAAAACATTCAAAACGCCGTTGCCGGGTGTGCGTAATGCTTGTGAAATTCAGTTGCGAACCATCCTTCAGGATGCCTGGGCCGAGGTCGAACATGAACTGGTCTACAAATCTGATATCTCTTTACCGAAAGAATCGTTCCGACGCAAACTCGCTGCCCTGAACGCCTCACTCACCCTTTCCGACCTGATCTTTCAGGAAATCCGTGACTACCAGAAAGAGATCCGGCAACAAGGACGCAACCGGCGAGAATCACTCGGCAATACCCTGAAACAACAGAACAACATCAAAATAACCGATAATCCACCGATCAAGCCAAAACCGATTGCATCAACCTTGAAAAGCCGTCTCGAAAAGACGATGTTACGTGCTTTGGAAGCGCACAGCAATCACGATCTAGAGACGGCAATCGAACTCTATACCATTATTCTCGGTATGAAACTGGAGAGCAAGATCCGCTCACTGGTCTACAACCATCGTGGTATGGCTTACTTTTCACTCGGAAACTACAGACAAGCGGTTAAGGATTTTACCCAGGCAATCAATTTCAATCCGACCAGCGACCGCAGCTATGCCAATCGCGGTCTCTGCTTCCGGATTATGAAACGATTTGATCAGGCCGTAAGCGATTACGTCGAAGCGCTCAGAATCGACCCGAATCGTCCGGACGCCTGTTTCGGTCTGGCCCAGACATACTTTGACATGAATGAATTGCCCCAGGCGCAAAACATGTGTGAAAAGGTCCTCGAAATCAGTCCCATACACGGTTCGGCCCGCAAACTGCTCAATTCAATCATGCAGGACAAACGCTGAAACCAACAACGGACTGAAGTGTTAACGGTGCGCCGTAAAAGGAGAACGAGGATGACGATGCAACATCAGATACTCATCCAGACTGCGGATGTCAGAGTTCGCGTCATGAACCTGCACCCCGGCGAGACAACAGCCCTGCACCATCATACTGAAATCACCGATTACATGGTCGGCCTCGAAGGGAAAATCCTGGTCAACCTGAAGGGGCCGGATGAGACGGTTGAACTCAACCCCGGGATACGCTGTACAATTCAACCGGGCCGAATTCACCAGGTTCTCAATTCAAACAGCACAAAACCGGCAAGTTACCTGCTCGTTCAAGGGGTCGGACAATACGATTTTAAAACCGAATGACCTGTAATGCAAAAAGGCCAGAGAGTATCTGGCCTTTTTGCATATCAAAAACAGTGATCTTTTGCCGGGTTTATTCCTGCACAATCTCCAGCAATTCAAGCTCAAAGGTAAGATCTTCTCCGGCCAGGGGATGATTGGCATCAAGGGTCACACCCGAATCGTCAACATCGAGCACCAGAACCACCAGCGACTCCTCTTCCTCATCAATCAGCTCCAGATTCTGCCCCGGTTCAGGATTGATATCTTCGGGGAACTGATCTCTTTCGACCACAAAAACCCTCTCTTCATCATATTCACCAAAGGCATCTTCAGCCTTGATAACAACCGTCGTCTTTGCTCCGACCTCAAGATCGACCAGCGCCATTTCGACATGAGGAAAAAAATCCCCTTCACCGAGAACCAGCTCCATCGGGCCGATTTCGCATTCGCAATCGTCCGTCGCCCCATCTTCGAGCTCACACTCGGCATGATCAATAGTACTGTCAAAAATAGTTCCATCTTCGAGTCGACCGGTAAAATTAAATTTTACTCTGTCCCCCTTGCTTGCTTTTGCCATCAGCTCATCCTTTTCGTTCGGTTAAAAGTCCAACATTGATGCTTTTGTAACACAGGTGCCCGGTCATGTGAACGACTAATTTTCGCCTTTTCCCCTCACGCAAAAAAATTGACAGCAGAATTCACGGGGTATAGTCGTCCTTTTTGGCAGCGCTGATTCCGGCCAGATAACCGGTCGACCAGCAGAGTTGAAGGTTAAAACCGCCGGTCGGCGCGTCGAGATCGAGTATTTCTCCAGCAAAAAAAAGGTTGCTGATCCGTTTCGACTGCATGGTTCGCATATCGACATCCTGCAGGGCAACACCGCCTGATGTAATGATCGCCTTCTCAAACCCCTCACATCCGACCACATTCAGTTCCAGGGATTTAAAAAGCCCCAGCAGTCGCCCCCGTTCTTCACGCGTCACGGAGTGACATTTTTTATTCGGATCGATGCCGGACAGACCGATGAAAGTCGCGATCATATCTTTGGGTAAAAAGTTGCCGAGGGCATTACGAAAATCTTTATTATTCTGTTCCTTCAGCTCCCGTTCCAAGCGTTTGGCGAAAGTCGCCGATTCAACGGCCGGTTTCATATCGAGCTGCAAAGAGACCCCCCCTTTTTTTAAAGCATCACGAATCGCTGCGCTCATATCGAGCACGATCGGCCCACCGATACCGTCGCGGGTAAAGAAGGTCTCGCCGAACCGCTCCGTTAATTTTTTACCGTTCTGCCAGACCGAAAGATTAACATTCTTCAGGTTGATCGTCATCACTTCTGAGGTCCACTTTTCACGCAGACGGATCGAGACCAGCGCCGGTTCAGGGTGCACCAGCGCATGACCGGTCTCTGTGGCCCAGCGGTAACCGTCACCGGTCGACCCGGTTTCCGGGTATGAGAGCCCGCCGGTCGCAACGATAAATCGCTCGGCAAAGAGTTCCCCCTTGGTCGTTCGAACAGAGAGAATATGATCCCCTTCCAGACAAAAATCGAGGACAGAGGATGAACATTGCAGTTCAACCCCGGTTTCAGTTATAAATCGATCCAGCACCTTCTGTACGTCTTCAGCCCCCCCCTGCTCCGGGAAAACCCGACCGCCCCGCTCAATTTTGAGTTTCAGACCTTGTTTCTCAAAGAAGCGGATCAGATCCCCACCCGTAAATGCGTAGAGAGCCGTGAGGAGCGCACGGCCATTGCGACCAAACATTTCAGCGAACTTGCGCACATCCGGCTCGCTGTTGGTCACGTTGCAACGCCCCTTCCCGGTGATGAGCAGTTTGGCTCCACAACGGCGATTTTTTTCAAGCAGTAAAACCCGCGCGCCATTTTTGGCAGCAAAGCCTGCGGCAAAAATTCCGGCCGGACCACCGCCGACAACAATCAGATCATACCGTTTCATTCAGACGGCTCCAACGGTTGCATAAGAGAGTAAAAAACCAGGTTTTGCCAATCCGTCCGTGCAAAATCAAGCAGTGGAACGAGCGGCAACAAAAGATCGAGTTCGTTCATCGGCCGACCGATCAATTGCGTCGTAAACGTATGAAAAAGATCGAGTTCACGGGTAAATATTGCCCTGAAATCCGATCTTATTTCTGTCAGAGATAGCGAGTCAACCCCGATGAAATTAAGAGAACAGCTTTGATCAGAAAAACTCTCCCCGGAAAAATCGATATTCGGCAGACCATGCAGTCGACAGGTCATCGGACGAAACGGATAAATCGCACAAAGCCCCGCCTCACCCAGAAATGGACAAGGCGTTTCATCCTCCTCCGGCATCACTGTCCACTCTGCATCGGGGAGACCATTCAATAAAAAAGGGGGTGCAAAACCGGGCCAGCGCCGCTGCAACTCTGCCAGACGGGTCATCGCCCTGGCGTGTATAATTTTACGCTGCGGCGCAGCAAGTTGCTGATAGCCGAAAGAGACAAGCGCCGCATCGAGCAGAGTGATGTCAAAAAAACCACGACAACAACCGCTGCAGCCAGAGCGACAATGAATCTCTTGCGAAAATCGCTGTTGCGTCTGTTGAAACCAGGCATCAACCGTTTCGAGCAGGGAACGATACTGTTCAATAATATCTTGCATGGAAAATATGCTACCTCCCCCGTGATACAGGAGAAAGAGAAAAGTTAGGGATCTAAAAAATAATAATGTAACGCTTCAGTAAAATCTGATCATGCAAAAACAGTCGATCCCCGATAAAAGCGTTCGCGGATGACATATAAAGCACTTTTGCAAACGTCTCTGCGTACACAAATAAAAACGGGCAGATCAAATTCTGCCCGTCGTGTAACGCGTCCCTTTATCAAAAGAGAGAGACTACCCTTCCCGGCTCTCTTTTTTAAGAAGTTCAAGCCGTTCTATTACTTCGCGGCTGCGCACCTGACGGTCGTCAATTTCATCGAAAATCCGGTTTGCCATTTCACTGACACTCTGAAAGGCCTCACTGATCTCCCGCACTTTCTGCTGCTGGTTATCGGTTGCCTCTCCCATGTCATGGGTCATATCGACAATACTTTCAATAGAACTGACAATATTGCGAACCCCCTTGGTCTGTTCGAGAGAAGCACTGGCCACCTGCTCCGACAGATCGCCAAGACTCTCAACCGATTCGGAAACCGAAGAGACCGCCCGTGAGACTTCACGGGTCGATTTATGGATCTCAGAGGTCATAGACATCGCGCGCTCGGCACTTTCGTTGATCTGTTTCAATGCCTCTTCCACCGACTCACCAAGAGAGATACCGGAGTTGACAAGGGATTTGGTCTGATTGACATGGGAAACCGATTCACGCGTGTAGATTTGAATCTCTGAAATGATCTGGCCTATTGCGCCGGTTGAATCGGCAGCTTCGCGGGCTAAAGATCTGATCTCTTCGGCCACAACCCCAAACGCCAGGCCGTGCTCACCGGCCTGGGCGGCGATAATCGCTGCATTCAGGGCAAGCAGGTTCGTCTTCTGGGTAATATCCGTGATAACCTTGGTGATCTGCCCTATCTCATCCCCTTTATTGGAAAGACGATCGATGACCGCTGCCGTCTGATCAACCGATGCCGAAATCCCCTGTAATCCGGTCAAATTGTCGATAACGGCATCAACACCGTTTCCGGCCTGCTGACGCACCTTCTCCGACATGTCGTGAGATTGCTGACTGTTCTCTTCTACTGATTTGATGGTACTGGCAATCTCGGTCATCGAGGCGATGGTTGCATTCATGAAATTTGTAAGGTTGCTCAAATTACTCGAAATCTGGTTGATCGTCACTGAAATCTCATTGGAGGAAGAGCGGGCACTATCGACAGCACTCTGGACAACATGGACCCCTTTGGCAATTTCGTTGATCGAACCCGCCGTCGATTCCGTCGCCTTGCGCAGATTCTCTTCTGCAGCGTTATGGTCTGACCGGAAGCCGAGAAGCTCATTGAAGGTCTGATCAAGCTCATCTGTCAGCGCTCCGACCCCCTGCATCAGATCGATCTTGGTGATCGTCGCTGCCACCTGTACAGCAAAAAGTTTAACCGTATCGACATCATTCTCATTGATCGGCAACCGGCGCAGCTTGTTATCGACCGACAGAAGGCCAACCACAACACCGCGCACGGTAATCGGGCAGATCAGAAAATTTTTCGACCGCAGGTTCTCGATCTGATCAAAGGGGGGCAACAGGCGAAACTCTTCGGGCATACGAGTGATATCTTCGATCAGTATCAGCCTGTTTTCAGCGACAGACTTGAACAGAGCGCCGCTTTTCTTGTTCAGAGGGAGAACAGCCTCCGGCAACTTCGCATTGTTTGCGCCACGACTGGCCACGAATTCAAGACCGGTACGTTCCTGATTGACCATCAGAACATTGACCCGATCGTAACCGAGAATCTCATGCAGGCCATCAGAGGCGAGATGCAAAACTTCCTTGATATCGAGAGATTTTTGGATATGTGTATTGATGGAATGGAAATTTTTCAGGTTTTTATTTAGAAATTGATACTGGTGCTCAAACTTCTCTTTCTGCACCACACTTTCAAAATTGAGTCGGTCGAGATTCTCGGCTCTCTCCTTGATTTGCAGAAGTCCGCGACCGACCATAAAACCGGCGGACGCCATAACCAAGGCGGTTCCGAACCCCATATAGAAAAACAGACTGAGCGTCTCGGCATCCCGGGTGATCGCTGCGTAAATCTGTGCAGAAACCGTTTGTTTCGAGTCGTAAAAAAGAAGAAGCCGCAACAGACTCCAGCCGACCGGAGCAGTAAATCCCATCGCAAAACCGATCGCTGCAAACATCCACTCCCGATTCAGAACATCAAGTGACAGCTTTCTTTTAATCATTATAACCCCATCGCACCTGCTAAAAAGTGATGCATTCACAAAAAAGGATGAGATAACGCATCAGCCTGCAAGCTTTTTGCGGCGTAAACTAAACATTTGAATGGTAGAGAGACAAAGTCAAACCGTCAACAAAAATTCTATCGACCGACCATTATTCCGAGCGCTTCAGCCGTTGCCACCAGCTCCCCTTCAGGGTCGACCAGCTTCAGCCCCCCGACGGCAGCGGCAATATCGACGGAGACCACCTGATCACCATGAATAGCGACCATCTTCCCAAATTCGCCCACAGCGATCATCTCTACCGCTTTCACCCCAAAGCGAGAACTCAGAATGCGATCGTACGCCGCCGGTGTCCCGCCCCGTTGTACATGTCCGAGGACAACGACGCGCGACTCCATATCGAGACAAGTTTCAATCTGCCGGGCGAGGTGGTGGGCAACGCCACCGAGACGTTCAACCCCGAAATTCTCTTTGGCCGACTTCTGGACAATTTTATCCCCGCCGGCAGGCGCCGCCCCTTCGGCCACGACAACAATTGAAAATCGGCTGCCGCTCTCGCTCCGGGCCCGAATCGCGGCACAGATTTTTTCTACCCGATAGGGAATTTCAGGGATTAAAATTACATCAGCCGAACCGGCAATTCCGGAGGCGAGAGCAATCCAGCCCGCATCGCGCCCCATAACTTCAACAACCATTACCCGATTATGACTCTCGGCAGTCGAATGAAGACGGTCAAGCGATTCGGTAACGGTGCGCACAGCGGTTGTAAAACCAAACGTCAAATCTGTACCACGCAGATCGTTATCGATCGTCTTCGGCACACCGATCACCGGAATGCCGAGTTCCCCGAAACGTCGTGCAATTTTCAGGCTCCCATCCCCCCCGACAACGATCAGGACGTCGGCCCCGATTTTACGAAAATTCCCCAATACCAGCTCCGAAACATCCTCAAGAACAGTCTGGCCCTGTCTCTTATACACATCTCCG
>JAGXHN010000018.1 GCA_024636225.1 Desulfuromonadaceae bacterium
ACCGAGTTCAGCAACATCAAGATCGGGCGGAATCTGACTGAGCAGAAACGGCAGATAGTCAGGCGTTGGCAGGATCGTCTCGGCGAGATCATCCCAATTACGAGCGTGTGTCTCAAAAAACTCAAGATTCTGTCGCCGGCGTTGCTCCCGAAAAGCGCCCAGTGCCAAAAGATCCGCTCCCTGTTCCGGCAAGGCGTCGAAGCGGGTGCGTATCTCGGGCCAGATTGTGCGAAAGAGAAGATTCTCTTCCACCACCCGATAATAGTTCCAGGTTCCCTGTGGTTTAACGGCTAAAACACCCACCGCACACAAAATCTTCAAATGGTGTGAAATCTTTGATTGCCCGAACCCGAGAATGACCGTCAGATCCTGTACCGTCAACTCCCCTCGGCAGAGAAGATTAAGGAGTCTGAGCCGTAACGGGTCAGCCAGAGCTTTAAAGAGAAGCATCATATCAATAATCATAAATCCTTTAAATCAATTTTTATTGATATAACAGAAAGAAGGTCGATGCGTCAAGCGGTTCAATTCATACACGGTGCAATTATTCAACACCTGGTGCAAACCGCACAGCGGGCTATTGCTGTTGCCATAGGGAGAATTTAAACCAGACCCAGGTGAGAAATGCGGCAAGAATTCGAGCCGGAGGGTGATCGAGTAACGGTTCAACCCATTTATCATGAAAGAGAAGACGCCGGTTTACGCCTCCCCCCGGCAAAAGTGAGGCGCGATATTGCGAGCGGGTGTCAAAATAAAACGGGATCTGCCAGGCATTGTCGCGAATATACTGTCCGGTTCCATACCAGAAACAGAGTTTTTCCCTATATGACATCTTCTGAAACAAGGTCTGAATCAGTTGTAAGTAAGGAACAAGATTGAGTCGACCGGCGGCGTCCTGGGTCGCATAGACCCCGACAGCCTGTTCAAAAAAATCGGTCCAGCCAAGCGACGCAAAATTCATCAGCAGGGCATTAAAAATCTGGCGTTCTTTAAACCCTTCTACCACGAAGCGTCGGGCCGATGTTTCAATCGTTGCAGGAAAAAGAATCCATTCACCCTGCAACCTGACCCGTTCTGCAAATCGGGTATCTTCGGCAATGGGGTATAGGGTGTCAAAAGGGCCAAGTTCTGAAAAGAATTCCTGGTTAAGCATAAAACCCTGATCACCATGGGTGCACTCTTTACGTTCCAGACGCGACTTGCACTCCAGATGATAATAAAGATTGGGGGATGCATGCTCCTGCTGATAAAATTTCAGGGAAAAATGTCCGGCAATCCGGTTCCCCTTACGCTGCTGAATCTTAACGAACGCCGACCACCCGGTCTGCAAAGCGTCAATGTCGCTGAAACGACTGTCGATATGCAGAAACAGCAAGGTTTGAGCCGCTGCGTTTCGGGCACCAACATTCATTTGTAAACCGCGCCCTTTGGCACAATGAAAGAGGCGAATCGGGAAGTGAAAATTTGAGGCGAGGCGCAGAACCTCATCCACGGTCCCGTCCGTTGAACCGCCGTCGCAAAGAAGGAGTTCAATGCCAAGACCTTGCTGTGCAGCCAAATTATTTAAAAATGGGAGCAACTGCTCCCGTTCATTGTAGGTCGGGACAATAATCGACAAGAGAGGTCTTTGCATGCGCCAACGTTCCTTGTTCAACAAAAAAGGAGTGTGTCACTGAAGACAAAAAAACCGGGCCAAAAATGGCCCGGTTTTTTGTATCCGTTACAAAGTGAATCAGATCCCGGCCCGCTTCCGCAGTGAAGCGATGCGATCGGTCCGCTCCCAGGTAAAATCAGGGAGTTCACGACCAAAATGCCCATAGGCGGCGGTCTGACGATAAATTGGGCGGAGCAGATCAAGGGTTTCAATAATCGCCCGCGGACGCATGTCGAATTCTTCCTGAGTGATGCGCGCAATGTCTCCCGACGGAATCACACCGGTGCCAAAAGCGTTGATCATTACCGAAACCGGATCAGCAACACCGATGGCGTAGGCAAGCTGAACTTCGCATTTATCGGCCAGACCGGCGGCAACGATATTTTTAGCGATATAGCGAGCCATATAAGAAGCGCTGCGGTCAACCTTGGAAGGATCCTTCCCCGAGAATGCACCCCCACCGTGCGACCCCTGACCACCGTAAGTGTCGACGATAATCTTGCGCCCGGTCAGACCACAATCACCCTGCGGGCCGCCGACAACAAAACGCCCGGTCGGGTTGATGAAATATTTGGTTTTTTCGTCAAGAAGATCAGCCGGAATTTCATGGCGGATCACCTCTTCGATCATCGCCTCCTTGATTGTCTCGTAGGCGACCTCCGGACTGTGTTGCGTTGAAATAACAACGGAATCGACGCGAATCGGTTTGTCATTGATATATTCAATCGAAACCTGCGATTTACTGTCCGGTCGCAGGAATGAGACAAGACCACTTTTACGAATGTCGGAAACCCGTTTGGTCAAACGGTGCGCGAGAGTAATCGGCATCGGCATCAACTCAGGCGTTTCGTTGCAGGCGTAGCCAAACATCAGCCCCTGATCACCAGCCCCCTGTTCACGATACAGCCCCTCCCCCTCAGTAACTCCCTGGGAGATATCCGGCGACTGTCTGTCGAGCGAAACCAGAACAGCACAGGTCTCCCAATCGAAGCCGATCGATGCATCGTTATAACCGATCTCTTTGATTGTCTGACGAACAACGTCGGGGTAATCGACCTTGGCCGTAGTTGTAATTTCACCGGCAATCATTGCCATCCCGGTTGTTACCAGAGTTTCACAGGCAACGCGGGCATTTTTATCCTGAGTAAGAATAGCATCAAGAATTGCATCTGAAATTTGATCCGCGACTTTGTCAGGGTGTCCTTCGCTGACAGATTCCGAAGTGAACAAAAAGTCGGTCATGGGCATGATGAATATCTCCTGAATATATTTTTAAAAAGAACGCATCCTAGATATAAGAGGGGTTTTTGTCAAGGACTCTAAAGTTCAGGCGGGGCGAATAGATCCGACATCTTCCCGGACATCTCCTTCTCCAGATAATGCGTCACCTCTGATACCGTTGCAAACGACATCAATTTTTTGAGAAGGTCGACTCCATCATTGCGATCAAGAGCCCGTAAAACACGTTTCACCCGCGGAATCGCCAGCGGACTCATGGAGAGTTCGTTAATCCCGAGACCGATCAGAATCGGAGTATAAAAGGGGTCTCCGGCCATTTCACCACACATGCTGACCGGAATATTCTCTTTATTTGCAGCGTCACAGATAAATTTCAGAGAACGTAAAACGGCGGGATGCAAAGGGTTATAGAGGTAAGCGACATGTTCGTTGCCACGATCAACAGCGAGACAGTACTGTATCAGGTCATTGGTGCCGATTGAAAAGAAATCGACTTCTTTGGCAAGCAGATCGGCAACCAGAGCTGCCGACGGTGTCTCGATCATCAGACCGATCGGAAGTTTTTCGGCAATGGGGACCCCTTCGGCGAGCAGCTGCTGCCGCGCCTCATTCAAACAGGAGAGACAGTCTCGCGTCTCCTCAACACCAGTCACCATCGGAAACATTATTTGTGCCCGGCCATGTTTTGCCGCCCGCAGAATTGCCCGCAACTGGACGGTGAAAAGAGTCCGTTCCTTCAAAGAGAAGCGAATCGCCCGCAACCCCATGACCGGATTCGCCTCGTCGGTCAGATTAATCTCGGCAGCAAACTTGTCGCCACCGACATCAAGAGTTCGGATGGTCACCGGATCAGGTGCCATCGCCTCGATCACAGACCGATAAAACTGATACTGTTCTTCTTCGTCAGGAGGGGTCGTCCGCGCCAGGTACAGAAACTCGCTACGCAACAACCCAACCCCCTGTGCCCCATGCTCTTTTGCAACCTCGACATCATGCGACATCTCGATATTACTGTTCAGCCGGACTTTGAATCCGTCCAGCGTAACCGCCTGCAACTCCCGATATGCCAGCAAAGAATCAGTCTGATACTCGTATTCCTGCTTTTTTATCAGATATTCCTGAAAGGTCGCATCCGACGGATTCAGGATAAGGTTGCCGTTCGTGCCATCAACAATGATCGGCACACCACGCGGCACAAGTGTCGTGACCGATTCCAGACCGACGATTGCCGGGATCCCCAGAGAACGGGCAAGTATCGAGGTGTGAGAGGTTCGTCCCCCCACATCCGTCACGAAAGCGATCACTTTTTCCCGATCGATCTGCAGCGTATCCGCCGGGGAGAGATCGTGAGCGACAACAATAACCTTGCGGTCAATGTCCTTCAAAGATGCGCGGACTTCTCCCGCCAGGTTATACTGGATCCGATCACCAACCGCATCGACATCGGAGCGTCGTTCGCGTAAATATTCATCCTCGATTCCATCAAAAATTTTCTGAAATTTCTGGATGGTCAGTTGCAGAGCACCAGCGGCATTTATCCGCTTCTGTTCGATTGTTCTGATCGTCTCCATAACCAGAGCATCATCTTCAAGGATCAACAGATGGGTGTCGATAATATAGAGGTGATCAATCAAGCGTTGGTCGGTTACGCTGTCACGAACATCTAGTAACTGATTTTTGGATTCCTGAATCGCGATGCAAAACTGTTCAACCTCGGATGGAATTTCATCCGGGTGAATCTGCACGGGGACCGCAGTCATACGAGAGCGATGAAGAGAAAAAGACTCTCCGATCGCAATTCCCGGGGAGGTTCCGATCCCGACAAGGATCGTATCGCAAGGGATATCAGCTTTCGCCGAAACCATCATTGACCAGCTCCTCAATCTTTGCCATAGCCATTTCGGCATCTTCACCGTCAGCGGTCACCAGAATACGCGACCCACAGGCTGCAGCAAGCATCAAAATTCCCATGATACTCTTCGCATTGACCTGTTCATCCTCTTTTTCAACTGTAATGTCAGAGAAAAACTGATTCGCTGTTTTAACCAATTGTGCGGCAGCTCTGGCATGCAGTCCAAGGCGATTAACAATTAACAACTCTTTTGAAATTACCATTTGACAACCTGAAATAGAGTAATGATCAGTACAACAACAGTCGAAAGCAGAAAAAGTGCAGACGTCCCTTTTCGCGCCAGAAACACCAACATAAAAACCATCGGCAATGCCACAAAGGCCCATGGGGTCGGCACCTGTTCAAACCGACAGACACCAACAACCAGATAAGCTGACAACCCGCCGAGCAGGACAACCATCGCCTCCTTCAAGCGAATCGCGACATCCGGCAACCGATAACGCTGAATCAGTTCAACAATACTGACCCCTCTCTGGTAGCCGCGAATAAAACCGAACAGCCGCGTCCAGAGATGAGGAATATTGAACAACAACAGGAAAACAAATGGCGCCCAGAGCGACTCCTTGCTGGCAAAAAATATAGACAGGCAAGCCGCCAGGGGACGAACACCTCCCCAGAAAAAAGCATCGCCGATTGCAGCATACGGCGCCATTGACATCCGCTTGAAATCATCGACACTGAAGGTCCCCTCCTGGCCGTTTGCACGCATCTGCTCCAATGCGACGGTTGCTCCAAGAACCGGAGCAGCCATATAAGGATGCGTATTAAAATATGACAGATGCCGCTGACAGGCCTGTTGCAAATCGTTCTCGCGATAGAGAACGCGCAGAACCGGTTCAACCACAAACAGCACACCAACATTCTGCATCCGCTCAAAATTCCAGCTGGCCTGCAGAAGAAACAGTCGAAAAAAAGATTTAATCAGGGTCAAACGCGTGACTTCTAGCACACCATAACCTCAGAGTAACCAGAGCATTAAAATAGAACTGACAAACGACGCACCAAACAGTGTTGTCGCTCTGTTCACATTTATCGACGCTAAAATCATTGCAGCACCGACCAGAATAAACGTCAGTTGCAGCCAATTTACCGGCGCGACCAGCCAGAAAACAAAATGCGGCATCAGGATCAGACAGAGCAGACTCCCGACTCCAGCCACAACAACAAATGTCATCAGCGCTGCCAGGGCAAAATGACCAATACCGGCCAGATGCAGCTTGACGATTAAAGATAAATCCCCCGTTAAAACATTCTGTTCAACGCGTTTGACCAGATGATTATTGGCCCGACGTGCCATCCGATCAAAAAACTGACCACTCTTAGCGAGGGGCATCGCTACCAGAAGACAAAAAACGATTGTTACCGGTGTCGAAAAATCGGGAGTGGCAAAAGCGATAGAAAGAAATGTCGCACCGATAGCAATCTGGGTATCATCAGGCGGAATCGACGCACCAACAGGGAGCCGGCCCAACCAGAGAAGCTCCACCAACATCCCGACCTGCAATCCGATCAGCGGTTCACCAAGAACCAGCCCGGCTAACGGTCCGGCGACAATCGGTCGCGACAACATCAGTTGTAGAGCCGCTGTCCGGTCAAGACCACAGATAACCGCAATCAGACTTGCCATGATCAGGTTGATAAAGGTCATATCAAGCTCATACTCTCTTCATAACCATTTTCGACCACTTGGTCTCGCGCTCTGAGGGGACGCATTGCGATGTGACCGAGACACCACAAGCCTGAATTTTTTCCAGATCGACGACATCATCCGGATCAAGAAAAATAGTACAACTGCATTGCAGTTTCCCTGAGCCGGCATGCATATTCCCGAGATTCAGCTTTTTCAAGACCAATCCCGACTCAACAGCTCTACGTGCGTCATGAGCGGTGGCGAACAGCAGTAAAACCCGGGCATCCCCTAATTCATCGCTGCAGAGAAGCTCAGAGACGGCATCGACCGTATCAACAATGACCTGTATCCCTCTCGGCACCGCCGCTTCCATCAGAATCTTCTGCATGACAGCGTGCGCGACTTCATCATTGGCAACAACAATACAGTTGGCCTTAAGCGATGGAACCCAAGATTCCAGAACCTGACCATGAATCAGTCGATTGTCGATACGTGCCAGAACAATTTGCATACTACCCCTGCCGCTTCAGAAGAGTGCTGGCAAGATGAATCGCCTGCTGACCATACGCCCTCAGTATTTCGGTCAGTTCATCCAGACTGAGAGATTCCTGGCTGTTAAAAAACTTCAGCAACATCGGCAGATTGACACCGGTCAAAAGATCAATCCGTCCCGGCTCCAGAAACGTCATGCCGATGTTGGCAGGCGTACCACCGAGCATATCGGTCATAATCAAAACCTGTGCACCATCTGCTCCAACGGTATCAATCGATGTCGCAAACAGTTTGCGAATCTCATCGATATTATTTTCACGACGGACCGAAATAGCACAAGCCCGTGGGAGCGGACCAATGATTAATTCGCAGGCGTGCAACAATTCCTCAGCCATATTCGCATGTGCAGCAACAATCAGACCTTTCATGCTATTCCCCGGTCCAGATCCCGATGTAAAGTCTTGATCACCACCCCATCACCAGGCAGAAGGGCGGACAACTCTTCAACAATTGCGACGCTGCGATGACGTCCGCCGGTGCACCCGACTGAAATCGTCAGGTAGTTTTTCCCCTCGCGACGGTAGTGCGGAATTAAAAAATCGAGTAATTGGCTAAAATGTATCATAAATTGTCGAGTGACAGGTTGATCGAGAACAAAACGAGAAACATCTTTATCCTGACCGCTCAGTGGTTGCAATTCCGGGACAAAATGTGGATTCTGTAAAAAACGGACATCCATAACCATGTCAGATTCTACAGGGATCCCGTAACGGAAGCCAAAAGATTGAAGCAAAATGGCCAACCTGTTCTCAGCCTGTTTGCCACAAACAGTGGCAACCACCAGGGCTCGCAACTGATGCGGAGTCAGATTCGACGTATCGAGAATACTCTTGGCACGTTGTCGTAAAAAAGAGAGCGCGTTGCGTTCCTGGCTGATCCCTTCGGTAATCCCCGCAGCCGTCGAAACCGGATGAATACGCCTTGTTTCAGAGAAACGACGTTGAATCACATGGTCACTAGCATCCAGAAAAATAACTTCGGGTGAATAACCCGATGCGTCGATCGATGCCATCACGGCTTCACCGGCCGTTAAAAAAGCCCGATTTCTTGCATCAAGAACCACCGCAACATCGGTATAGGTCGGTTGATCTTCCGTGAGAACCTTGAGCAGACCGGGTAAAAGTGTCATCGGTAAATTATCGACAACAAAAAAAGACTCATCTTCCAATGCCCTGACCGCCGTGCTCTTTCCTGACCCGGAGAGACCGGTTATGACAACAAGTCGCATTGTCATTCAATATTCCCCCCAATTATTTCACGTGCATGGAGTTGAGCCGTCTCCGCCATCCTTTTTTCCAGACGATCCTGAAACTCAAGAGCGCTATGATACCCCATCTCCTTGAGCAGCTGATTACGCGCCGCAACTTCAACGACGGATGAGACCGTTCGTCCTGGGCTGACCGGAATTTTCAACAAGGGGATACTGACACCCAGAACATCGCGCGATTGATCCTCAAGACCGAGACGATCGTAATTTGCAGACGAATCCCACTCAACCAATTCAATAATCAGATCAATTTTTTTCCGTTCGCGAATCGCCGCGACTCCAAACAGATGCTTGATATTCAGAATTCCCAGCCCGCGTATCTCCATATGATAATGCAGCAGATCACTCCCCTCACCAAAAATAACCGCAGGGAGTTTCAACCGGGCCTTGACCACATCGTCGGCAACGAGCCGATGCCCGCGCAAAATCAGATCGAGAGCACATTCACTTTTGCCAATGCCACTTTTCCCGGTCAATAACACTCCGACACCAAGGACATCGACCAGAACACCATGCAAAGTTTTGGACGGAAGAAGTCGTTCTTCCAGAAATTGAGTGATCAGGGAGATGAAGGTTGAGCTTTGGTGATGGGTGCGCAAAAGAGGAATCCCCTTTTTTTCGGCTTCCTCAAGTAACAACTTCGGGGGATTCTGCCCTTTGGTGATAATCAGGCAACAGATTGCAATATCGCACAACTTCCGAATATTGGTTTCGGCATCGAGTTGTGACAACTGCCCCAGATAGGTCAGCTCCGTCGAGCCAAGAACCTGAATCCGATCGGCATGCAGACTCGGCGTATATCCGGCGAGAGCAAGACCTGGTTTTTGGATTCGCGGAACATTAATAAGATTGCCAAGGCCTGGAAACCCGGCAAGCAGTTCGAGATCGAGTCCCGCATTCTCTTCACTTAAAAGTTCCTGAATACTTAAACCGGGCATTATCCCTCAATGAATTAGAGTTTATTCTCTTCTTCAGTAATAATTCTGAAAAGATCATCAGAACCTGATGCATTAAGAAGGGATTCGCGAACAGCAGGGCTTTTCAGTAATTTTGAAATACGGGCCAATGTTTTGAGGTGAATGCCAACCGACTCTTCAGGTGCCAACAACAAAAAAAACAGATGGGCAGGTTTTCCGTCCATTGAATCAAAATCGACACCGGCCTTGCTGCAACCAAAAGCAAGCAGGAGCTGTTCAAGGTTTTTCAGCTTTCCATGTGGAATGGCTACGCCGTCGCCGATCCCTGTACTGCCGAGACGCTCACGTTCCTGCAGAACGCCGAGCACTTCGTCGCGATCAAGCCCCCCCTTTAAAGAGACAATCAAATCTGTCAACTCAACCAGTGCCGCTGATTTTTCAGTCGACTTCATATCGGCAATAATAGCTTCAGGGGAGAGCAATTCGACGATTTTCATAGTGACCGGACTTCCTTCAAACAGTTAAAAAAAGAGGTGGTGAGGAATTGAACCCCCACCACCAAGACTCTCAAAATTACTTTACATGTGGAACAATAAGACCGTAGTTGCCATCTTTACGGCGATAAACAACGTTGACTTCTTCGGTGACAGCATCGGTAAAAACGAGAAACTCTTTATGCAAAAGATCCATCTGCATGACGGCCTCTTCAACCGCAAGCGGCTTGACGAAAAAACTGTCTGAACGGATGATTTCAGGCTCATAATCTGCTGCATCGAAACTTTCAGCCGTATAGACGGTTTTACTGACCCGCCGCTCTTTCCCAGTCAACGGCTTGTGTTCTTTAATCTTTTCCCTGTACTTTTTAAGCTGACGTTCAATTTTATCAACAACAGCATCGATTGCTGCGTACATATCATCAGTCTCTTCCGACCCTTTGATCGTGATCCCTTTTGCAATCAGCGTAACTTCCGCCCGATGACGGATTTTTTTGGCAACGGAGAGAACAACCTGGGCATCGATCGGCTCATCGATATATTTGTTGACCCGGGACAACTTCTCCTCAGCATAGTCACGAATGGGATTGCTGACTTCCATGTGTCGAAAAGTGACAGAAATTTGCATAGAACAAACCTCCCTGCAGTATGTAGTCGTCTCCCACTTGAGACGACTAATTGTATGAAAAGTATAACACAATGAACTGTTGGAACTGACAGTTAATTCTCTTTGAGCCCCGTCAAACCTCTTTTCAGCCTGTTAAAAACAGAAAGGACGAGGATTGCCTGGACAAAGAGTTGATCCGTGAAATTCACCCTTTTTTGTTACGACGCATCAGAACAGGCGCTTACGTTCTGTTGATGAACCGACACCGAGCATTTCACGATATTTTGTAACTGTGCGCCGAGCGATATTAATACCGACTTCATGCAACAAAACAACAATTTTCTGATCAGAATACGGTTTTTTTATATTTTCGCCGGAGATAATCTCCTTGATCTTCATCTTGACGCTCTCCGAAGCAACCGAATCGCCGCCAGTTGTCCCGATTCCGCTATTAAAAAAATATTTCAGTTCAAACAGGCCGCGTGGTGTCTGGATATATTTGTTCGTCGTAACACGACTGATGGTCGATTCATGCATATCGATATCCGTCGCTACATCGCGCAGGACAAGTGGTTTCAGATGCTCAATCCCGAGATCGAGGAAATTCCGCTGAAACTTGACGATACTTTTAGCCACCCGGTAGATAGTCCTCTGCCGCTGATGAATACTTTTGATCAACCAGACCGCACCGCGCATCTTTTCCTGAATATACTCACCCGCCTCCTTATCGACTTCAGTCGTACCGGAAAGAGCGCTGCGATAAAACGAATTGATTTTAAGATTCGGGAGGCCTTCATCATTGAGCACAACGACATATTCGCTGCCGACCTTATGCACAAAGATATCTGGCGCGATATAATGAACGTCTTCCTGGCCGAAGGATGAACCGGGGCGGGGATCGAGACTGGCGATGAACTTGGCAGCGATAAAAACTTCGTCAACAGTAACATTCAGAGCCTTGGCGATCAGTGGATAATTCTTCTTTTCCAACAGATCAATCTGTTCGGACAAAATCCTTTCGGCCAGACTCCCCTCCATGCCGAGGAGTCGCAACTGCACCAGCAACGATTCCTGAAGATTTCGACAGCCGACTCCAGGCGGATCAAACTCCTGAATTTTTCCGAGCAGTTTTTCAATGACATCAGGAGCTGCGCCTGTTTCGAGACTAAGATCGGCAACGGAGATCTGCAGATAGCCGTCTTCATCAATATTACCGATTATTTCAGTAGCCAGACGCTGCTCAACGTCAGTAAGATTAGACAGAGTCATCTGCCACATCAGATGGTCGACCAGAGTCCTTGTCCGCGTGAGCAGGTTTTCAAACGAGGGGCGATCCTCATCATCTTCATAAGAACTGGCAACTGTGCCGCCGAGGCTGTAACTTTCGAGATAAGTCTGCCAATCGATATCGCCGAGACCCTCATTCTCCCCTTTAACTTCGTCAATCTGATTATCAATCGTCCCTTCGTCGCGGCCCGGTTCCTGAATCGAAGCTTCATCCGACCCGGCTCCTTCAATCGGCTCAATCTCGACTCCCTCTTCGAGGACAGGATTCTCCTCCAGCTCCTGCTGAACAAGCTCGACCAACTCCATACGTGAAAGTTGCAGAAGTTTAATCGCCTGCTGCAGTTGAGGCGTCATAACCAGTTGCTGGGATAACTTCAGTTGTTGTCGAAGTTCAAGCGCCATTCAAAGACCTTTTACCGGTAGCCCTGGATCAAAAAATCACCAGAGTTTGAATTTTTCCCCAAGATAAATTTCACGGGCTTTGGGACTGTTCGCAATAACATCCGGCTGACCATATTCCAGAATCTCCCCGTCACTGAGGATATAAGCCATATCACAGACACCGAGTGTCTCGCGGACATTATGATCGGAAACAAGAATACCGATCCCCTGTTCTTTTAGATTCAAAATGATATTTTGAATATCATTAACGGCGATCGGGTCGATGCCGGCAAACGGTTCATCAAGGAGAATAAAAGCCGGATCGAGCACCAGTGATCGGGCAATCTCCGTCCGCCGTCTCTCTCCCCCCGACAAAGCGTAACCGAAAGTTTTAGCGACATGCGTCAATCGAAACTGTTCGAGCAGATCGTCCTTACGCTCCAACCGTGCAGATTTATCCAGATCGGTCGTTTCGAGGATCGCCAGCAGATTCTCCTCAACCGTCAGTTTGCGAAAAACCGACGCTTCCTGCGGAAGGTAAGAGATCCCGGCACGGGCACGGTCACACATTGGCAGAGAAGTCAGCTCCATATCGTCCAGAAAAATCTCCCCTTTATCGGGGGGGACCAGGCCGACAACCATATAAAATGAGGTTGTTTTCCCGGCACCATTCGGACCGAGCAGACCGACAACCTGACCCGATTCGATATCGAGGTCGACATTTTTAACCACCTGCCGCTGACGATAACTTTTACACAATCCACGTGCGATCAACCGGCGGCTCAACGATCCTCTCCCTTCGGTTTAATCAAGACGTTAACGCGTGAATCAGGATCACTGCTTACAATGCTTCGCTCTTCGTCAATAAAATAAACAATTTCATCCCCTTTAACAATATTGCCAGCCTGATGCACTTGTGCATGGCCCGACAGGATGATCTTGCGTTCAAGGTTTAAATAAAGCCCTTTATCGGCAGTCGCTATTCGATCCTTCTGTAAAATTCTGACCTCCCCTTCCAGTTCAACACGATCGATCCCCTGCTCTTTTTGATCATCACCACGACTGTAAAAGAGGGTCAGGCTTTGCGCATAGATCACAATATCTTTCTGACTGGCCTTAACGTCGCCGGAAAAAGTGACTTTGCTACCGACTGTCTCAGCCTCCATCCGGTCGGCGACAACCCGAATTTCATCCAGACTCTTTGGGTCAGCGGCAAACGCAAAACCGGTAAAGAGACAGAAAAAAAACAGACAGAAAAAAATCGGACGTCCACTCTTCATTAAAAGTCCAGCCCTTCTTTATATACGGCCTCAACCTGATGCAAAAGAACGATACTGCGATTGGTGATATTGAAACGCATCCCTCGTCCCGAGACCGTATAGCCATCAGCCACAAACCGGACCGGATGGTCGGTTCGCACCACCTTCTCAGCGTCGACAAAAAGAAGTTCATCGGTGTAAATCGCTTCACCGGTTGCAGCCTGTATGACCACATCACCGCGCAACAAAACTTCTCTCTTCTTCAGGTCGAGCTCCCCGGCCGCCGAGGTGAGAATCAGATCGCTCGACGTCGGATCATAAAAGGTTAACGTCAACTGCTTGAGTTGTGCGCGCTCCTGTTTCATGTCATGAGTCGCCGACTGCGCCTGTACAGCCCACTTTCGGACGCCGCCACGGGTTTCAGTGTAGTTAAGCTGCTGCATTGCCAAATCGTCATCAGAACCGAGTAGCTGACTGACCGCTGCCATTTCAGGAGTGCGCAGATTGCTGACAACAACCAGCACCAGCAACAACCCGAGAAGGAGAATAAAACCGGCAAGCAAAAACCGGGCAGAAAATATTTTTTTCATAGACGCGTCCACTATAACATCGAGAATTTTAGGTGTAAAGACGCTTGTTTTGATTTTGGCATGAGATTTGAATAAAAGATTTTAGTACTGAAAATACTTCGCGGCTACACCATCCCAGCGATCTGAACCTTTCAGAATCAGATCACAGATCTCGCGCACGGCCCCTTTGCCACCTTCAAGCTTGGCAACATAGTCGACTCGCTCTTTAACTTCAGGGAGGGCATCGGCAACTGTCGCGGCAAAACCGACCTGCAACAGGATCGGCAGATCGACAATATCATCACCGACGTAGGCTATCTCTTCGGCATTAATATTATAGGTCTGAAGAATCTTTTTGAACGGAATCGTTTTGTCCAGAGCCCCCTGATAGAGGATATTGATACCGAGTTCTTTGGCACGATGAGTCACGACGGTCGAATCCCGGCCCGTGATAATCCCAGTTTCAATTCCTGCGCGCTGCATCATCTTCAGACCGTGCCCGTCCTTGACATTAAATGCTTTGGTCTCTGTGCCATCGCTACTGTAAATGATACGGCCGTCCGTCATGACACCATCGACATCGAGCAGCAACATTCGGATCTTGCCGAGACGCTCTTTCATCAGACAACCCCCGCCTTCAAGAGATCCTGAAGATGAATGATTCCGGTCGGTCGCTTATCTTCCTCAGATTCAAAAACGAACAGAGACGTGATGGAATTTTCCTCCATCCGCTGCAACGCTTTTGCTGCCAGATTTGTCCGTAAAATCCGTTTTGGATTGACCGACATGTGCGTTTTAATCGTTTGGCTCAAACAATTCAAATCCTTTTCGATCGCCCGGCGCAAATCCCCATCGGTAAAGACGCCGATCAGCTCACCGTCCGTATTCGCAATACCGGTTATTCCGAGCTTTTTATTGGTAATCTCGTACAAGGCATCCTTGACCAGAACGGATTGCGGTACCATCGGAATCGCTGCGCCGGCATGCATCAGATCTTCTACCCTGGTCAGCAGCCGTCTCCCCAGAGCCCCTCCCGGATGATACAGGGCAAAATCCTCCTCCTTGAAACCCCGTTCGAGCATCAAGGCGACAGCCAGAGCATCTCCCATCGCCAGGGTCGCAGTCGTACTTGAAGTCGGCGCCAACGCCAGGGGACAAGCTTCCTCGGCAACAGAGATATCGATGGAGACATCACCGGCACGCGACAGGGTGCTGGCCGGATTACCACTCATGGAGATCAGCGGCAACCCCATCCTTTTGATGACCGGTAAAATCCGGACAATTTCATCCGTTTCGCCGGAATTGGAGACGGCGATCACGACGTCACCTTTCATCAGCATGCCGAGATCACCATGCACCCCTTCAGCCGGGTGCAGAAACATCGCCGGTGTTCCGGTAGAAGCCATCGTCGCCGCAATCTTCTGACAGATCAACCCCGACTTCCCCATCCCGGTGATCACGACCCGCCCTTTGCAGGCCATAATCATTTCAATCGCTTTGCAAAAATCGACGTCAATCCGATCGACCAGCGCCAGCACCGCATTGGCTTCGGTACGTAAAACGTTTTTAGCTTTTTCGAGAAAATCAGCCATCGTTTCAGTGCCCCTTTACAATCCGGTCAATAGCAATAATTTTTTCAAGCATCTGTTTCAGTTCAGACAGATAGAGAGAATTCGGACCGTCACAAAGAGCGACCGCCGGATCTTCATGGACTTCCAGAAACAGTCCATCAATCCCGATAGCAATCGCAGCGCGTGAGAGCGCGCCGACAAATTCGCGCTGGCCACCGGATGAGCCCCCCTCACCTCCCGGTAGTTGCACCGAGTGAGTTGCATCGAAAACCACCGGACAGCCGGTCTGGCGCATAATCGCCAAAGAGCGCATATCGACCACCAGGTTGTTATAACCAAAGGTAGAACCACGCTCCGTCAGGGCGATCTGCAAATTCCCGGTCGATTCAACTTTGCCGACGGCGTTCTTCATATCCCCGGGGGCGAGAAACTGCCCTTTTTTGATATTTACCACCTTGCCGGTCTCCCCGACCGCAACCAGCAGATCAGTCTGGCGACAGAGAAATGCCGGAATCTGAATCACATCGAGAACTTCGGCCGCCTGTGCAACTTGCGACACATCATGAACATCAGAGACGACCGGCAAACCGAGTTCGCTCTTGACCTTGGCCAGAATACGCAATCCCTCATCGATCCCGGGGCCGCGAAAAGAGGTGACCGAGGTGCGGTTGGCTTTATCATACGATCCCTTGAAGACCAGTCCGATACCGAGCTCGGCGGTCATCTCCTTCAGAAATGCTGCCACACGCAGGGTCAAGGTTTCATCTTCAATTACGCAAGGGCCGGCAAACAGGACCAACGGCCGATCACCCCCCAGGGTAACGTTGCCGATTTCGATTTCACGCGTCATTATTTTTTCTTTCTATGGTTGTGACAGGCGCCGATAAACGACTCAAACAAAGGATGCGGCTCCATCGGTCTCGATTTAAACTCAGGGTGAAATTGACAGGCGAGAAACCATGGATGATCGCCAATTTCTATGATTTCAACCAGGTTCTCTTTCAGGAAAACACCGGAGATGGTCAGGCCCGCCTCCTCTAACTGCTGCCGGAAGGCGTTATTGAACTCATAGCGGTGCCGGTGTCGTTCAGAAATATCCTTCTCACCGTAAATTCTCTGCGCAAGGGTTTTGTCGCCAAGTTCGCAAGGATAAGCACCGAGACGCATCGTCCCCCCTTTCCCGGCGATCGACTTCTGCCCTGCCATGATATGGATGATATGATTTTTTGCCTCTTCTCTGAATTCAGACGAGTAAGCATCTTTGATCTGACAGACGTTCCGGGCATACTCGACGACCGCCATCTGCATGCCGAGACAAATCCCGAAAAAAGGGAGCTTGTTTTCTCGCGCATACTGAATCGCGGCAATCTTCCCTTCACTCCCCCGTTCGCCGAAACCACCGGGGACCAGAAGCCCGTCGACATCCTTGAATGTATCACCAATCCCGTGCCGTTCAATCGACTCGGAATCGACATAAGTCAGATTAACCCGACAGTTGTTGCCGATACCACCATGAATCAGTGCTTCGGAAAGAGATTTGTAGCTCTCTTTTAAATCGACATATTTACCGACGATGGCGATCGTCGTTTCACCTTTCGGCTCCTTGAGCCGTTTGATGATTCGCTCCCAGGGGGAGAGATCCGGCTGTTTGGTCCAGATATTAAGATAATCGACAATTCGATCATCCAGCCCCTGCTGGCTGTAGACAATCGGCACCTCATAAATCGATTCAACATCGCGAGCGGTAATGACCGCCTCTTCATCGACGTTGCAGAACAGCGCAATTTTCGCCTTCATTTCATGCGGGATTTCACGATCACAACGACAGAGAAGAATATCGGGCTGGATACCGATCTGACGCAAATCTTTGACCGAATGCTGGGTCGGTTTGGTCTTCAACTCTCCGGCCGTTGCAATATAAGGGACCAGAGTCAGATGCAGATAAAGGACATTATCCCGTCCGCGGTCGGCACGAAACTGGCGAATCGCTTCGAGAAAAGGGAGCGATTCAATATCCCCCACGGTGCCGCCGACCTCGATGATCGCCAGATCGGCCCCTTTGGCATTTTCGAGAATTTTTTCTTTAATCTCGTTGGTGATATGCGGAATAACCTGAACCGTCCCCCCCAGATAATCACCCCGGCGTTCCTTGCGCAGCACGGTGTCATAGATCTGCCCGGTTGTGAAATTCGACTTTCTGGTCAGATTTGCCTTGGTAAACCGCTCATAATGACCCAGATCGAGATCGGTTTCAGCGCCGTCATCCGTCACAAAAACTTCACCATGCTGAAACGGGCTCATGGTTCCGGGATCGACGTTAATATACGGATCCATTTTCTGCATTGCTACCCGCAGGCCACGCGCCTCCATCAAGGCGCCAATAGCCGCCGCCGCCAACCCTTTCCCAAGCGAGGAGACAACGCCACCGGTAACAAAAAGAAACTTCGTTTTCATGCAAACTCCTTCAGACGACACAGTTGTAAATCAGTCGAAAAAACAATCAGTCAAATCACAATCCGGAATAGTAACGACAACAGATAAAAAAGGGAACCGTTTTCCTGTGGTGTTATAACGTTTTGAGCTGCCGCAAAACCCGTTCGACATCCTCTGGCACATCGACACCGATCGATTGCATATCCGTCTCAACCACCCGAATCCGATAGCCATGCTCCAGAGCACGCAGCTGCTCCAGTTTTTCAAGTTGTTCGAGTGGCGTTTCCGGCAGAGTCGGATATTTCAGTAAAAAATCGCGTTGATAGATATAGAGGCCGATATGTTTGAATGCCAGAGTCGGAACACTTTGCAGATCGAGGTCACGACCGTAAGGGATCGCTCCCCGTGAAAAATAGAGAGCAAATCCGGCACGGTCCGTCACCACCTTGACCACATTCGGGTTATGATACTCCCCTTTTGCGGTAATCCGGGTCATCAATGTCCCCATCTCAATCGCAGGGTCAGCCAATAAAGGCGCAACAGCAGCCTCAATCATCTTTGGATTAATCAGCGGTTCGTCCCCCTGAACATTCACAATCAGATCGGCTTCAATCCGGCTTGCCACCTCGGCCAGGCGATCCGTCCCGGAAGGATGATCGGCACGGGTCATCTGCACCTCGCCGCCGAAAGACTCAACCGCTGCACGAATCCGGTCATCATCGGTCGCCACAATGACCCGATTGACGCTTCGGGTTTGTGCCGTTCGTTCATAAACATGCTGAATCATCGATTTACCGGCAATATCGACCAGCGGTTTGCCGGGGAAACGGGTCGAACCGTATCGGGCCGGGAGGATGGCGACAACTTTCATTTCAGTCCCTTTCAGAGCAGATCGGTCGACCGTAGGGTAGGGAAGAGCAGGGGGAATGTCAAGCAGACGCTCTGCGTACAAAAATATCCCGCGCCAGCCCTGAATCAACGGCAAATTCGGAATGTCCTATGCGAAAAACATAAGAGGGGTAAGCCTGTCGCAACACAAGCTGATTTCCGGGCAAAACCCCCATACTCATCAATTTCTGCATTTTTTTCGAGTCATCAGCAGCCAGGTAAGCGATCTCACCCGACTCTCCAGCCTTGAGTTCGGTCAGGGAGACAACCCCCAACTCCCCACTTTTTTGTGCATCGACACAACAGACACCCGGGGGAATCGGCTTGCCATGCGGGCAGGCTGTCGGATGATTAAGGAGGGTGCAGAGTTTGGTGTCAACCCCTTCGCGCAAAAGATGCTCAAACTCGCAGGCTTTCTTCTCGGCCTCGTCCCCCTGGACATCGAGGACATCCATCATCAGACGTTCGGCCAGTCGATGGCGGCGTATCGACATACGCGCATCGGCCCGCCCTTCCGGTCGAAGATAGACCCGCTCTCCTTTCACTTCGATAAAAGTATGATGGCCCAGTTCCAATAACCCTTCATCACCGTGACCGATGTTAAGCTGCTCAATAGAGATAGAGAGTTCACCTTTCTCTTCAGTGGCAATCCATAACGCCTCAAGGATCTCCTCGGCTTTTTCAGACAATCTCATAACAACTTCTCCTCAATCCTTTTCAGGCGACTGATTGAACAGCCGTTTCAGGAATCCGGGGGTAACCGGATTGCCATAACCGCAGTACGGACAATGAACTTTACGACATCCGCCAGGACACGCACCACAACTCTCAACCGGCTCAGGCGTATTATCCGGGAACTCTTTTTGGCACATACCGCATCTCATGATCTAAAATCCAATCGTTATCAGAAGTTGATTTAACAACGCACCGACCACAAAAGCAACCAGAGTGACAAAGACAAAAATAGTCAGTGCAACCTTCCAGCCCCGCTCCTTCTGCATCATCAGAAACTGGGCAACACAAGGGACGAACAGGGTCAGAGTCACCGCGGCAACCGTTAGCTGGGTCGCGGAAAGGAGACCGGACGACTGCATATCATAAAGACCGGCTGCTCCGAAATCACGCCGGAAAAATCCGAGAACAAAAACAGCTGCAGTACTGACCGGCAATCCGAGCAGCAGCATGACCGGCTCAAGCAGACCGATCAGCTTCTGCAGCCCCCCGGTCATTTTACCGGCCCAGAGTATCACTGAGGCGATCATAAACAGAGGAAAAATTTCCAGAAAATACCAGTGCATGCGCGAGAAAGTTTTGACCAGGACATTGCGCAGCTGCGGCAGGCGCAGCGGTGGCAACTCCATATAAAAGATCGCCTCCTCACCCGGCATCAGTTTCGCCGCAAGCAGTCCGATCACCACAAACAGTAAAGAGATACTCCCCAACCAGATTGCGAGAGCACCGGGGACTGCGGAGAGGAGCCCCATAATAACACCGAGCTGGGCACTGCAAGGTATCGCCAGAGTCAGCAGGATCGTTGCAATGATCCGCTCCCGAACAGTCTCCAGCGTCCGCGTGACCATAACCGCCATGGTGTCGCAACCGAGGCCGAGAACAATCGGAATCACAGCCCGACCACTCATCCCGAACCGCTTGAAAACCCGATCGACCAGAAGCGCCAGACGCGGGAAATAACCGGAATCCTCGATGACCGAAAACGCCAGGAAAAAAGTCGCGACAATCGGCAAAATGATCGCTACGGCATAGCGGATTCCGAGCGTAAAGAGACCATACTCCCCGATCACCAGTTCCTGAAGCCAATACCAGGGGAGATAACTCTCACCTGCATTGACAGCCCAGGGGATCAACCACCCTTCAAACATCTCACCTTCAAGCAGGTCAACCAGAGTCCCGGCCCCGAAACCACCGACAAATTCATACAAAACAAAATAGAGGACCAGAAGCAACAACGGAATTCCGGTCCACGGGTTCATCATTATATCCGAAAGTTTTTCGGCGAACGCTCCCCGGCGCGTCTCATCCTGCTGGACAATCCCCGCCAAAAGATCGGTGCAGACCCGCTTACGCGCCAGACTGATGGTCAGGTGCAGGTCGGTACGACGTTCGAAAATCACCCGTCTGACTTCAGCATCAACCGCCGCGAAATTGAGAGCTTCAACTTCAGCAACGCGGTTTGATATCTCGATATCTTTTTGCAGCAGCAACAGTGCCACAGCCCGGTGACTGACAAGATAGTCACCGGTCAGGACAGAAGCGACCCGATCGATATCGCGTTCCAGATCGTCCGCATACCGAAACGGTTCAAAAGACCTTGTCCCGTCATAGGTAGCAATGACGGTACAGAGATCCTCAAAACCCCGCTTTCGCGCAAAAGCAGAGCTGACGACCGGAATACCGAGCTTCTGTTCAAGGCGGGGGATATCAATCATCATACCGAGACGCTCCGCCTCGTCGATAATATTGACCGCCAGAACCACCGGCAGACCCGCTTCGATCAACTGCAGTGTCATCGGCAACATCCGGTCAATATTGCGGGCATCCAGCAGATGCACCACCAGATCAGCACTCTTGTTAAACAGGATATCGCGCCCGACCCGTTCCTCTTCGGTAATCGGCATCAAGGAGTACATCCCGGGAGTATCAAGAACCTGATACGATTCACCCTTGATGGACGCTTCACCGCTGAGAATTTCAACCGAAGTTCCGGGATAATTTGAAACCGCCGTATAAGAACCGGTCAGAGCATTAAAAAGAACACTCTTGCCGACATTCGGATTACCGACAAGAATGATTCGCTTCTGCGCCTGATCGGGTTGATCACTTGTCTGCATCACTTCAAATATCCTGATGAATGAAAAAGATTGATAAAACCAAAAAAAAATTATTTACAACGCGCACACAAGCCGTACAGTTCGAGACGATGATCGAGAACAGTGAAAGCATGGCTCTTCGCCACCTGCTGCTGCAGTTTCTCGATCTGGCTGTTTTCAAACTCAATAATCAATCCGCATCGTGTACAGACCAGATGATCATGATGTCTATCTTCCCGACACGGTTCAAACCGCTGCGCGCCATCGCCAAAGTTGCGAACCGTCGCAATACCGCATTCCGCAAAAAGTTTTAAAGCGCGATGCACGGTTGCATAGCCGATATTCTGGTGTTTGCTGCGCAGGCTCTGGTACAGATCTTCGGTGGAGGGGTGTTCCAGGCGCAGAAATTCATCAAGGATAATTTCACGCTGCAGCGTCGTCTTCAACCCTTGGTCGGCGATGTATTTCCGAAAAATATTTTGTTCGTAAGATCCCATATCTTCACCCGTAATTGAAATTCGTTTTCAATTAATACGCAAATGTCCGGGAGTTGTCAACCTTATTTTACCGTCCTTAACCGACCGACGGCAGCCAGCGATAAAGGTAACCGGTCACCCGACCGAACAGATCGAAAGCGAGCATCCAACCGACGATCATAAGCAGGATACCGGTCAAGAGTTCGACAATCCGGATATATTTCTTGAAGCGGTTAAAAAAGGAGAGAAAGGCGTGAAAGAGCAGACCGGCCAGAAGAAACGGCAGACCGAGACCGGCCGAGTAGAATGACAAAAGGACCACCCCTTCCCGAACACCACCGGTCGAACCAGCGACATTAAGCAGGATCGTTCCGAGAACCGGACCGATACAGGGTGTCCAGCCAGCGGCAAAAGCGAGACCGACAATAAAAGTGCCGATCAGTCCCGCCGGTTTATGCTGCAGATGAACCCGTTTGTCACCGAGCAGAACACCGAAATGAAACAGGCCAGACATATGCACGCCAAACAGAAAAACCAGCAGGCCACCGATCCGCTGAATCCAGATCAATCCGTCCTGCATAAACTGCTGAAAAGTGGTTGACGCCAAGCCTGCCAAGGCTCCGAGGCCAACAAATACAGTCGAAAAACCGACAATAAAGGCGAGCGAATGCATCAATATCGCCAGACGGACGCGCAAATCAGGGTGAGTTTGCTGCACCTGTTTAAAGGAGAGTCCGGAGATATAGGAGATATAAGAAGGGACCAGCGGTATCACGCAAGGGGATAAAAAGGAGACGACCCCGGCAGAAAAAGCGACCCAGATAGAGATGTCACCAGCTTCCGGCATCTAAATTATTCCTTCATCAGAGCATTAAGCTCACTGAGTACCTGCGGCGCAACCCAGTCGATCGCACCGACAACTTTTTGCACGATGATCCCCTCTTTGTTAACAATAAACGTTTCCGGGAACATCGATACCCCGTACAGAGTCGCCGCTTGAGATTGAGTATCGAAAAGAATCGGGAACGTGTGCGGGTTCTTTTTTAAAAAACCGGGCATGATCGTCTGGCCATTATCATCAACGTTGATCGCCAGAATTTCAAAATTCCCTTTACCATAGTTGCGATACAGCTCTTCCATCGACGGCATCTCGATTTTACAGGGGGGACACCAGGTCGCCCAGAAATTGACCAGAACCACCTTGCCGCGCTCACTCGACAGACTCCGCAACAGACCATTTGTATCCGGCAACTGAAAATCGGGAGCCTGTGCACCGACGGTCGGCAGACGAGAAGAGAGACTCTTCTCGTCTGATCCGGAAAGATACCAGCCAGCTGCGGCAGCAGTTAAAATGATAAGAGCAAAAATATATGGACGATATTTATTCATTACACTCTCCAGAGACGAAAGGATTGCGGAGAAGTTTTAGCATCGACCCGTCGAGCAAGTCAAGGTCATGGGGTCTCTACTGTCAAGTGAGCTTGATTTCTGGCGACACGGAAAAGGGAAGTAAACTCGGCAACTTTGGTTTCATTTTCATCATAAATAATCGCCTGGCCATAAAAAGTCCGCCCCTCAGGTCCTGTCACGTGTGCCTTTGCCCGAAAACAGCCTGCGCGAACCGGCGCTAAAAACCGCATCTGCAGTTCAGTCGTCGCGAACACCGTCCCTTCCGGCAGCAGCGATTTGATCGCCATGGCGACAGCCGTATCGGCAAGGGTAGTGAGGGCGCCACCATGAACCACCCCGCCGCCCTGGGTCAATTTCACCCGGGCTTGACAACAGAGAATCGCTCTCCCCTCCCCGACCTGTTCCAATTCGATGCCGATCAGATCTTCAAACGGGGCCGTATCGATCCAGCCGTCAAGACGAAACAAAAGCGGGTCATCGCCGGTTAAAACCGATTCAGGATCAGACAAAAGGGTCGCCATAACTTTGCTCCTGCCGACTTTTTACGGGAGATTAAGATAGTAACCGCGTTGACCACGGATAATAAGAAACTGGAGCGGCAGCACGCCGATCCGATCGAGAAAGAGCTCCTCATACTCGGCGATGGTGCGAACTTTTACGCCATCGACCTCAGTGACACGATCCCCCCCGTTCAGACCGGCGGCAGCTGCGGGTGTCCCTGCATGCACCCGACTGACAATAACCCCCTGTCCGGACTCACGGACCTCGAAACCGAAAACCTTTTGCGCATAGTCAAGTCCGTAGTTTTTCGGCATCGGCTCAAGATCAACATAAAGATCAATTTCGTCTCTTTCACGCAGCAGATGCAGACGAATCTGATCGTCAGGCGTATACGAATCGAGCAGCTGCAACATCTCTTGCGGGCTCTCAATGATAAGACCGTCGAGCGAGAGGATGACATCGGCAACCTGAATTCCGGCTTTCTGCGCTGGAGACCCGGCATCAACTTCTGTCACCAGAGCTCCGCCGACCCCCCTGTCACGTACCAGCACCTGTGCAACAGTTCCGGGCAGCACACCGAGATACGGTTTGCGCACCCCTCCGAACAGAATCAGATCGTTGGCCGTACGTCTGACCATATCGATCGGAATCGAAAAACCGATCCCTTGTGCCTGTCTGGCGATCGCCGTATTGATACCGATCAGATCCCCTTGTGAATTAAGCAGCGGCCCGCCGGAATTTCCCGGGTTAATCAGGGCATCCGTCTGGATAAAATGACCGACTTCCCCGCCAGGCATCGGAACCCGGCGCTGCGTCGAGCTGACCACCCCGGTGGTCACGGACGTACCGAGTCCGAGTGGATTACCGATGGCAATCACCGTTTCGCCGAGCAACAGATCAGACGATCGACCCATTTTCAAAAAAGGGAACTGAGCCTCGCCGGTAATCCGGATGACCGCCAGATCGAGTCGTTCATGGACGCCGATCAGTGTCGCCTCAAGCTCCTTTTGCTGTTGGTCCAAAGCGACAAAAATTTTCGAAGCCTGCGCAACCACATGAGCATTGGTTAAAATATAGCCGCGCGGATCGATAAGAACACCGGAACCGAGCGATTGGGTTTTATAATAGCGGGGAGTGCTGAACCCACGGAAAAATTCTTCAAACAGAGAATCCCCGAATCCGAACGGCTGCGCTCCACCGCGCTGAACGATCTGTTCGGTGCGGATATTCACCACCGCCGGTCCCGCCTCTCTGACAACATCGACCACAAACGATTGGCGTGAATTTTCGTGCGCCGTCGCCAGCGTCACAGCAGAGAGCAGAAAAAAAAGAGAACAGATCGTTTTGCCGACCCAATGACTAATCTCTGGTAATCGCATATTTCTCCATCCGATAGACCAGAGTATGGCGCGGCACTTGTAAAAAGGCTGCGGCCCTGGTCTGGTTCCAGTTGCAACGCTGCAACGCCTGCAACACCGCCTCTTTTTCGAGTTCAACCAACGAGAAACCGCCTTCCGGCAGATTCAGAACCTGTGATTTTCGACTGACCACCGTTTCCGTCACTTTTTGCGGTAAATCCTGCACTTCAATCGTTTTGCCACGACGCAGGATAATAACCTGTTCAACAACGTTCTGCAATTCGCGCACATTGCCGGGCCAGAGATAAGTCATCATCTTGGCCATCGCCTCACGACTCATTTCAAGCCGTTCACCGTGCGAATGAAGATCGAGAAAGTGTTGAACCAGCACCGGGATGTCCTGTTTACGCTCCCGCAAAGGGGGGAGATTGACCGGAATAACCGACAAGCGATAGTAAAGGTCTTCACGAAAATCGCCGGTCTTGATCTCTTCTTCGAGGTTGCGGTTTGATGCCGAGACAATCCGGACATCTATCTTGCGGATCTGATCGGCGCCGACCGGCTCGATCTCCATCTCCTGCAGAACCCGGAGTAATTTCGGTTGCAGATGCGGCGAAAGATCGCCGATTTCATCGAGAAACAGGGTACCGCCGTTCGCCTGTTCAAATTTTCCTTTGCGGTCTCTGACTGCGCCGGTAAAAGCCCCCTTTACATGACCGAACAGCTCACTTTCGAGGAGTTCAGCCGGGATCGCCGCACAGTTAACCGGCACAAACGGTCCGTCACGACGGCTGCTCCCATAATGAATTGCCCGGGCAATCAACTCTTTGCCGGTTCCGCTCTCGCCACCGATCAAGACCGCCGCATCGCTCGGTGCCACGCGACGAACCCGCTCAAAAACAGTTTGCATGGCGTCAGAAATTCCGACCAGATGATCAAAATCGACCTTGACGCTGAGCTCCTGCTTCAGTCGTACATTCTCTTCTTTCAATTCCAGAAAAGTGAACGCCCGTTTCACAACCAGCGTCAGCTCATCGCGACTGAACGGTTTGGTCAGATAATCGAAGGCACCATTCTTCATCGCATCGACCGCCTGCTCAACCGTGCCGAACGCGGTCACGATAATCACCCGCACCTCCGGGTGACTGGAGCGAATGCTCTGCAAAACATCATAACCAGAGATTCCCGGCATCTGGATATCGGTCAAAACCACGGACGGCAGCTCTTCTTTAAAAAGCTGCAAACCTTCAATTCCGTCAGAGGCCGTCAGCACTTTGAAACCGGCTTCGTCGAGAGTATATTCGATCACCCGCCGCAACGAGTCGTCATCGTCTATCACCAGCACACTCTTTTGCATTGTCACAGGTTTTCCTCTCTCTTGTCGATCGGCAGTTCAACAGTAAAAGTCGCCCCCTCACCCGGTTGGCTTTCGAGCTTGATCCGTCCGCCGTGGGCATCAATAATGCGGTGCGTAATGGCCAGACCGAGCCCGGTCCCCTCCTGTCTGGTGGTATAAAATGGATTAAATACCCGTTCCTGCAAATCTTTCGGAATTCCGGGGCCCGTATCGGCAAAAGCGACGCGCAAGGTCCGTTGATTGACCTCACATTGAATGGTCAACACCCCCCCTTCTGGCATCACCTGCAAGGCATTCAAAACAAAATTAAGAAATGCCTGTTTAAGATGTTCGAAATTACCGGTGATCAAAGGGAGATTCGTCTGGCAGTCATACCTGATTTCAACCTGCGCTTTCAGCGCCTGTTGACGCGTCAAAATCAGCACATCGCTCAGCGCGGCATTGATCTGCACCTCTTCGTGCACCCCCCCATCCGGTCTGGCAAAACTCAGGAAATCACGTACGACATTTTCGAGTCGATCGACTTCGCGAACGAGAATCTGGGCAAATTCGTACTTTTTATCCCGACGATCCATCCCGTCCCGCAAAATTTCTGCTGTCCCCTTGATTGATGCAAGGGGGTTGCGTATCTCATGCGCCATACCGGCGGAGAGTTCACCCATAGCCGAAAGCCGATCGGCCCGGCGCAACTGCTCCTCGATCTCAAGCAGCTGATCCGCCTGCCCGCGCAGTTTTTCGTAACTCTCTTCAAGACGGATCGAGGTTTTCAGATAGCGCATCTTCTGCGCCAATTCGCGTTGAGAAAGAAATCCGGTCAGAGTACCGATGACATTGTAGACCAGAATTTCAAGATACTGGGCTACGTCAATACCGGGATGATGCCCCCACTGCAGCAGAATGTGCGGCGCATAAACAACAGAGACAACGATAGCGGTACCGAGGCCGCCGCGCAGGGTAAACCAGAGGCCACCGAGTACGATCGGAATATAATAGAGACGCCGAAAGATGTCGTGGAAATGAGCCTTTTGAATCGTGGTCGTATAATGCAGCATTGAGACAGCCAAAATCAAGGCGGCGATAATCAGAAGTCGAATAAGAGTTTGGCGATTCATTAAAGATCTCCAGAGGCTAAAACAGTGAAGAATATTCTACAACAGGTCTGCTGAAAAAAACTACCCGTCAGGAGAAAATGCTGACCGGCGGCGATGGATTAAAGATGGACAGAGACCGAATGTCTGAGGTATTCTCACGGTTTACGGAGTGATTCATATGTTTATCGATATCCTGAATATTGTTTTACCGGTCTTTATCGTCATCGCTCTTGGTGCCCTGTTGCGCCGGGTTGATCTGATCGATCAGACTTTTTTACGCCAGACCAATCGCCTCGTCTACTATGTCTGTCTCCCTCTCCTTTTATTCTACAAGATCGGCACCGCCGATTTTGGTGCCAACTTCAACGCCGCTCTGGTGATCGCCACGGTCGGAGCGGTGACCATCATGTTTTTTTCAAGTTACCTGTTTGCGACCGTACGCGGCTACGCACCGCAAGTGCGTGGCGTCTTCAGTCAGGGGGCTTTTCGCGGCAACATCGCTTACATCGGTCTCGCCATCGCCCTGAATGCTTACGGTGAGACCGGTCTCACCCGTGCAGGCATCCTGATGGGTTTTCTGGTCCCATTTCTGAACTTGTTTGCCATCATTGCCCTGCTGCTGCCGCACCGGGGGAGCAGTGATCATCAAGGGGGGAAATTCTGGCTGCGACAACTTGTCTACAATCCGTTGATTATTGCCTCATTTGCCGGTATCGGCTGGAGTTTTTTTAACCTGCCGATGCCAACAATACTCGATCGAAGCCTGCATATCGCCACCGGCATGACCCTGCCGCTTGCCCTGCTCGCAATCGGTGGTGGTTTCTCTCTGAAAAAACTGCAGGGGGATCTGTTTCTGGCCGCGATGGTCACCTTCTGCAAACTGGTCCTCTTACCGTTGATCGCTTTAGGTCTGCTTCTGCTCCTCGGCGTCGAGGGGATCGATCTCGGGATCGGCATTCTCATCGCCGCCACCCCGGCCGCCACAGCCAACTACATCATGGCTCAGGAGCTCAAAGGGGACGCTGAACTGGCCGGATCAATCGTCATGCTCTCAACCCTTGCCTCGGCAATTACCTACACCATCGCGCTCTTTTTGCTCCGCACCTACGGTCTTTAATTCCGGCTCTTTTTGCTCCAAAAGGCAAAACACACTTTAATAAAGGTAAATATCTGCGGATGGAAACCAACGTAAATTGTTCCACTTACGCCCCTTTTGATATGGGCCGCAAATTTCGTCTGGTCGCTCCCGGCACCTCCCCCGCTACCGCCGGACGTATCGATATCATCATGGCCCGTGGCGCTTTCGGCTCGGGTGAACATGAAACCACCGCCAGCTGTATAGACCTGCTTGAAGAAATGGACAATCTGTCCGGCCAGACCATCCTCGATCTCGGCAGCGGCACCGCCATTCTCTCTATCGTGGCACAAAAACTCGGGGCCCGTCGCGCTCTTTGCATCGATATCGACCAAAAAGCGATTACCAGCGCGCAACACAACTGTCAGCTGAACGGAATCGGAGATGAGATCGAACATCGCTGCGGCACCCTGCAAGCGGTCGCCGAGACAGGATTCGATCTGGTGCTGGCCAACATCTACGGCGACATCCTGCTTGATGTCTGCGCGGATCTGGTAAAAAAAGTCCGCCCCGGAGGGAGACTGCTTTTGTCGGGGATTCTCTGGGAATACAATTTTGATGTCAGGAAGAGATACGAAAAAGCGGGATGTGAACTGCTGCAAAACAGATTACTCGAGGAATTCAGTACGGTCTTGCTCCGCAAAAAATCTCCGGTAGAGGTAGACGACTACTTTTCAACCTCTTTCTCCTCATAACCGACCGGACACTGAAAGCTCGACGGCACCGTGCGGGCGGTGGTCAATCTGACTTCGAGACGATCCTGGCTCCACTCCCGGCGAAACAGATCTTCATAAAAACCCGGATTCCCCAGAATTTCAGTGAACATCTCGTGCAGGGTCTTGTCATAATGTTCCGCTAAAACCTCGACCCAGTTTTCAACATCGATCCTGGCAATAATATTCTTGCGCATACTGATTCGACAATAACCTTGCCGGGCGAGATCTTCCCCAAGAACAACCATTTTCTTTTTAGCCACTACCTGGTTCCTTTAATGTCAAAAGAGTTTTGCAGACGCAAACACTAAATTAAAACCAAAAGATGTCTTCTATACAAAAAAAACACCGCGCAGATTTCCAGACAATCAGTCGAACAAACGTTAAGAGCAGGTCGATTTTTTCCCGCAACAACCGGCGTGCGGCTGCTCAGAGATCATCTCGTCTAATCTTGTATCGATCGCCTGCTCAAGGGCAGTGATCATAGGGGCAAACTGCGCAGCAGTCAACCCCTTGCCGCAAGCCTGACAGACAAATTCAGACTGTTTAAACCAGTCGATCATCGCGTAGATTGCAGCGTCACACTCCGGGCAATTTAAAACGATTTTGGATTCATCATGCATGATATTTTGTTCTTTCCAAAAAGAGCTCGTCAATCGAGCTACCGTTTACCGGACGAAATATTCTCGGGATAAGTAGAAAAACAAAAAGAATCACGACCACTCTGTTTCGCCATATACATCGCCGCATCTGCCCGCTTCATCAAGGTCGAAATATCACGGCCATCTTCAGGATAGAAGGTGATTCCGACAGAGCCGGAAATGTTTCCCACTCCCCCCGGAAGCGTAAACGACCTGGAAAGAGCGTCTAAAATATTTTGTACGACAACCCTTACGGATGCGGGATCAATAACTCTGGGAAGAATGACCGTAAACTCATCACCCCCGATACGGGAGACGGTACCTGTCTCCCCCACAACCTGTTTCAGACGGTCTGCAAC
>JAGXHN010000019.1 GCA_024636225.1 Desulfuromonadaceae bacterium
GAACCACGTATATAATAATTATACGTAAAAGAGCCGTACAATATTATAGAGATTGGCATCTAAGACGGTAACTACATGTTAATACTTGGATATTGTGAAAAACAGGGGTGTATGGAAAAATATGCAGTGTTATTGATTTTATATATATATTTTTAGAATCAAATATCAGCCATAGAGAATCAACAAAAAACCTTAAACTTTGCACATGGCAATTACAGACAGTTATTTTTGTTCCGCGTCTCCAACGCTCCCCATACTATTTAGCAGAGCACGTTCATTACGGATAGCCTCGTTAC
Source organism: Desulfuromonadaceae bacterium (assembly GCA_024636225.1). The sequence continues at coordinate 297 of JAGXHN010000019.1, forward strand.
TGTATGACCAGAGATAGTAGTTTTCTAACCCCATAACGCTGATTCCGGCAAAGAAAATAGCCCAGAAATTGTCCTGCAGGGCTCCGGCCAAATGATAGAAAGTGTAGAAACCGGTAAAAAAAGCGGCATGGACAAGCCCGGTATGTGGTTTGTAGTTGCGACTCATGCTGGCGAGAGTCCGCACGATCCCAGAAAAGGCGTAGATAACCAGGGCGAGAGCGATTAATTCCACCGGCGGTGACGCACCGAGGATTTCACGGCTTCTGTCACTGAGATCGGGAAGGATTGAAAATTGATCGAATGCAGCAAAACTGATTAGCAAAAAGAGGATCATGAACCAGAGGCTGCTCGCGGAATGGCGCTGCAGACGACGAATACGTGCTTCAACCCGCAGCCGCAACTCTTCGCGCCCCGGCAGTTGCTCACTTTGTGTTGATCTCCCTGTCTGGCTCATCGTCAGCTCCTTCTGTCTGCCAGCACAGAGCGGTTCAACCGGGTCAGCCATGAAACAACCGTAACATTAGAGCCTCTTGCAAAAGGATTGTCATCCCCGAGTGACTTAATCGGGGATCCAGTATTCTCGCTTTTAGAGACCACATCCTGACTGGAACTGCTTCAGAGATAACTTATTTGGGATCTTTGCAACAGCCTCATTAAGGGTTGGAATTATGAGTTAATGTTTCATTGTTTTTCTTCTGCTGTTCCAGATCGAGACGAATAGTATTTATTTTCCGAAAAGCATTTGCAAGTTGCGCAATCTCACCGCTGACCTCAGGGAAGTCGTCAGTGAGATTATCATTCATTGAACTTTCAGTAAAGGCGAGAAGCTTTCTGATCGGCAGCAGCACCTGCCGATAGAGAAGAGCACAAACAACTCCCACCGTGAGAACCAGAACCATACCACTGAACACAATCATCCTGTTTTTTAATTGGGCGAGCGTTCGCTTAAGCGGGTCCTGGGATAGGCCGATATCAAGTGTCCCGAGAAGAGTCTGTTCGGCATCATGAAAATGACAGGCGGCGGCAGAACATTCCGGTTCGTTATAGAACGGAGCCGTAATTGCCAGAACATCATTACCGGCATGATTTGTAAACTGGCGGGCCTTTGCCATGGTTCCCAATGAACTTTTTGGTTTTTTGCTCGCATGGCATTCCATACAACCCGCAGCCGACTTGTCAATAAATCGATTGAGCTCCTCACTATCGCGGGAAAACATGATCAGCCCTTTTTTATTAAAGATCCGCACATGCTCGACCAGATTCTGCTCTCCAATATTATTGATAATATTACCTAATGTTTCCCGATCATCATGAAGCATGGCATAACGGGTCGACTTGACTACGGTATCTGCAAGGTCAGAAGCGTGCTGAATCTCACTTTTGACAAGATCCTGCTTTACAAAAGTATAGAGAAGCACACAGCAGGCGATCACAAAGCCGGTAACAGCCAGTGTGACCGGCACGATCGCGCGATAGTTTATGCTTCTGAACATGATGAACCTCCTGATGTCCGCGGGACCGTATGACACGATCCCGCGGACTTCATCTTAATCAAACTTGCGATACATCGCTCCAGCTGGAGAAGGTGTGGTTCTGGCCGAAGACGAAGATTGCTGCACCGTTTCTGCTGCATAGGCCTCTTCTGTCTGGCTCTTCCACGAGTAGAGAATCGGCAGACGATAGAGAAGAAAACGATAAACGATGATGTAAATAGCAAAGATAGTCACCGTGATAATCACTTCAAACACGTGCGGTATTTCCTGGTAGAGCTGCCAGTTGAAGCTGATAATAGCGGTATTCAATCGATTCAAGGCAATGCCAAAGACAGTGATAAAAGCACCCCAACGGGCGACTTTGACTACCTGGTGACGAACCGCGTAAGCGAACAGGACAATCGGCAAAATAACCCCGACGGCGATCTCCAACAGGAACCAGGCTCCCCATCCGGTTGCCAGATAGGCCCATTCATTATCGTGAGCGACACCGATAAATTTAATGACCAGATAAGTAATAAGCGCCATGCTGGCCCCTTTAGCCAGACCGAGAGTACAGCGATCAAGATTGTCGAGATAGTTTTTATCGCAACGCCAGGCCATCGTCTTCATGATTATGGTACTGACTGCGATCACCATACAGAGCCCTGCCGGAATGGCCGACACGAAAAAATGAATCCACTGAAATGGTGCCGAGTACCAAAGAGGATGAACTTTCCCTGGTGCATAGTTGAAAAGGGCCCCGAGAGCACCCTGGTGTAAAGTTGAGAGGATGATTCCGGCGACGGTCAGACCGACGGCGATGCGCCGGATGAATCGCTTGCCACCGAGCCACCCGATCCACTCGAAGAAGGCGACTGAGACTTCGGCTACCTGCACCGACAGGTAGGTAGCCACGTGCCAGGCGACTAAAAACAGCACCGCCGCCGGTCCGAACGAGACAAACATCGGATAAGGGAGCCGCCACGGCTGACCGAGGTCAGCCAGAAGGTAGACAACGGCAAAAAAGTATCCGAGCAGACCATTGAGCAGAGCCAGACGCTCAATCGGCGCAAAATCGTGGCGCCCGAAAATTTCTACCGATGTACCGAGCAAAAATCCGGATGCCGACAGGGGGACCATAACAAAGAGACCGAAACCGAGAAACAGCCCCCAGGGATAATCGTTGGACGAATGGGTGACTGCGCCGAGTCCGTTCAGGTAACGATAAGCGATCAACGGCAAGCCGACCGCCAGAATCAATCCGAGTATCCAGTTAAAAGGGTTGCGTAAAGCCTGACCAAGGTACTGTCCCGGAGTCAAGCCGAGAAACAGCTTATCCTTGAGCGACCAGGCTCTGTCCGTTTTACGGTTCACATGTGAGTCAACCGGCTCTATTCCATGATTAAGTAGCTGTTTCATTGTTCAGCTCCCTCCTCGTCATGCTGTTTCTCAGAGTCATGGTCATGGTCACCGTGACCTGCCTGTTTCTTTGCCAGGAGTTGAAAACCGACAAACAGTGCTGGCCAGATCGCCAGCACCATCGGTACCGTACTGAGAAAATCCTTAACGTGGCTGATAATTGGTTCATTACCGGGATTTGGATCAAAACCGACCTGTTCAAACGGGACTGGCGACAGATACATCCAGCTGGTGCCGCCTAACTCATTTTCGCCATAGATATGATCGAGGTAACGCCCCTGATGGGTCTGAATACGTTGATTGCCAATCTTCAGCAGATCTTTACGTTTACCGAAGGTTAAAGCCTCTTGCGGACAGATATCGACACAAGCTGGCGGCTTTCCATTTTTAAGTCTGGTTTCATGACAGAAAATGCACTTTTTTATAAGCGGATCGAAGGCACTAGAGTAACTGTAAGCAGGGATAGTGAACGGACAGGCGACCATACAGGTTCGACAACCGACACAGACCTTCTTGTTGAAGATAACAGCACCTTCAGGTGTTTTGGTGTAGGCATTGACAAAACAGGAGCTGAGACAGGCCGGTTCAGCACAGTGATTACACTGTTTTTTGACATAGACCGGTTCGCTCCCTTCAGGGTTATAGCGATTAACCACCGTATAGGCATTTTCATCGGTACGCCGCTTCTGTGTACCGCCATGAAAAGTCTGGTCAAAAACCGACTTGTCATCAAACGGCAACAGAGGATCCGGCAGATTCTGTTCGGCGTTACAGGCCGCCTCGCAGCTACGGCAACCGATACATCGGGTTAAATCAACCAACACACCCATACTCTCCGGGTAGCCGGAAAATGTTCCGGATGCCAGGACTTTTTTAGGGGCAGCCAGAGTTGTGGCGGCACATCCTGCCAGACTCGCAGCAAGAAACCTGCGTCGACTTATTCCGCTCATAAAATTCTCCTTATCCTGAAAATTCTTTGTTCAAGACAATCTCATTTCAAGGTCAACACTCTTCACTCTCCACCTGCGCCAGAGGAGCCGGTCGCATTGTTATGGTAAAAAGCATCCCCCTTTGTCGTTCTGGCGTGACAGTCAACACATTCTGTCGGTCCATCCATCTTTTCGTGACAACCGATGCAATTCCAGTGATAGGCGCCTTTCAATCCAGGGGTATCGATATGAAACTGATAAATTTCGAGTGATTTTCGATTGATATGTTCCGAAGAGAACGGAGCAGCAACATGGCAATCGCTGCAACCGACTGTTGCCACCTCTTTACTGTCAGCATGACAACTGACGCAGCGTACATCTGTTGTGCCGGTGCCGGTGGTGTGATGGTGGCAGGCAGAGCAGTCCTCTCCCAATTCTGTATGCATGGCATGATCAAACTCTACGCCCTCAAACAGATCGGACAGACGGTCGATCGATACCTGTTCCGGCATATCGGCAGCCGTTACAAAACTCCCCATCCCCACGATCGCCAGTGTTAATATCAAGATGGTAAAAAGTTGTTTAAAACACATGGTTCTTCCTCCTTGCGTAAAAAAACGAAGCTATCCTCATTTACCAAGATTGCCCGGTTTTTCGTTTATGTATTTAAAGAACATCGGAAATGCAATAAAGAATCCGACGCAGATGAGGTATTCGACCGTTTTGATGTATTGGTAGTAGTCGACCATTGTGTAGACCGTCTCGAATTCACCGATCTTGCCGAGTATCTCTGTAAACATTCCTGCCTCCTTTTTTAAAGTTGCAACAGTTTAATTTTTAAAGCCATTCACCTGAATATCGTGGGTCACTTTTTCAAAAGCACATTTCACCGCCTGTCGTAACTCTTCTTCATCGCTCGGCCGGTCCGGCTTGAGAGCATGATAAAAAATACCTTCACTACGTGCCTTGCGAATTAATGACATTGGCAGTTCACTGGCCACCAGGATAATGGTCAGATTGCGATTACACTTCTTCAACAGCGGGATCAGTTCAGTTGCCAACAACTCATCAAAGTGGGTGCTGAGCAAAACAACCTGAGCCGTTTTTTTCAAGATGCCGTAAAGAGCTCCGGCAGCCGAATCGGTCACCGTGACCTGATATCCATCATTGATAAACAGGTCAGCCATCCGTTTTCGCGACAACATGTCTTCATCGGCAATAAGCAACCCTGGAATGTGCATCATCATTCAACCTCCTCTCCAGGGCCAAAAACCGAAGTTTTTCTTTTGGCCTATGGATAGTCAAACAGACGCTGGATCCTTTCTTGCTCAAAATCTTTTTTACGAATCTAAAACAGACTTTTTGACCCGTTCTCAATATTTCTTAAAAGCCTCCCTTGCGGGCGGCTTTAATCTGGGGAGATAAATGTGCATTTGCTGTGCCACTCTTAACAATTTCTAATATTTAAAGCTAACACCCTGTTTTAAAAAGGCTTTTTATAAATAGTCGAAAAGTTGGCATCTATTTAAAAATGCAGAACGTATAAAATATTTATTCACAATGTGGCAAAGAAATCGTGATCACCTGTTCTGCTATTTGCAAACACCCAAAAATAAAGAGTTTTTTTTGATTTAGATGCCGCATATTTAAAACATACAGTAAGATTATATTTATTATATTTTACCGAAATACAAATCTGCCCCTGCTCACTTAGCCATTCTTTCCCGGAAACTGATCCCGAGTTTTTTCAGCATTGCCTGAAAATTTGGCCGTTGCATTCCGACCTCTTCGGCCGCTCTGGTAATATTTCCGTTATTACGATCCAAAGCACTCAACAAAAAAGCCCGCTCCAACGGAACAACGGCCTGCTCACGCAGTTGACGTTTACGCTCCTTCAATTCATTTGCGTCCTGTGGGACACTGTTTTCAGAAAAGAGAGTTGAAGAATAATCGTCCCCCGGAATCTCCAGATCGTGGCGATGAATCAGCTCGGACTGGGAGAGGACCACAGCCCGCTCAATGAGATTTTCAAGTTCCCGAACATTTCCCGGAAATGCATACCCCTCAAGATGTTCAATGACATCCGGACTGAAGCCGCGAATCTCTTTGCCATTCTCCTCGGCAAAAGATTTAAGAAACTGACTCGCCAGGAGCATCAGGTCTCCCTTGCGATCTCGCAATGCTGGCAACTCAATCGGAATAATGTTCAACCGGAAAAACAGATCTTCACGAAAGCGCCCCTGACTGACCATCTCTCTAAGATTTATATTTGTCGCCGCAACGAGCCGGATATTAATTGCCGTAAGTTTGACCCCCCCAATCGGCGTGATAACGCGCTCTTGCAAGACACGCAGTAGTTTTGCCTGCGTTGTCAAACTGATATTTCCGATCTCATCGAGCAGCAACGTCCCCCCTTCGGCGACTTCAAACAGTCCACGTTTTGTCTGAATGGCTCCGGTAAAAGAACCTTTAACATGACCGAAAAGTTCGCTCTCCAGAAGACTTTCTGCCAATGAGGTACAATCGATTGCAACAAAGGGTTGTGACCGTCTCGGGCTGTGCGCATGGATAGCGCGGGCGACCAACTCTTTGCCGGTGCCGCTTTCTCCACTGATCAATACGGTGCTGTCAGTTGGTGCCACCTGCATGATGCGCTGATAAAGTCGTTTCATTTCAGGGCTGTTACCAATCAGTTTTTCAAACCCGTGCGTTTCATTCATCTCTCGCCACAGACAGATATCGTCAATCAACACCGCCCTGTTTTTAATCGCATTCCTGACTTTTTCGACGAGCTCTTCGTTGGCAAAAGGCTTGGCCAGATAATCTGTCGCACCATTCTTCATCGCCTCAACGGCATTATCTATCGCCGCATAACCGGTCATCAACACGACCGGCAATTCTGGCTGACAGCTGCGGATCGCCTTGAGGACTTCCAGCCCGCTCATCCCCGGCATTTTCAGGTCAGTCACCAGCAATTTAAATGGCTTCTGCCCCAGTCGTTCCAGAGCCGCACGCCCATTGCTGACGGTTTCAACCGCGTAGCCTTCCGCTGTAAGAATTCGATCAACCCCCTTGCGAATGACTGCGTCGTCGTCAGCGACCAGAATTTTATCGGCTTCACTGTTCATAGTGCCCTCTTGATAAGTGAAAATCGCAGCAGATCTGCAATCTGAATCGTGCAAAAAAAGTGCGAAGTGAAACCTATGCAATAACCAGCTTTTCGATCATTATCGCTTCATCGGCAGGGCGTCGAAACGACATGATCGGCAGTTCGATAGTGAACATTGTCCCTCGCCCGAATTCCGTATCGACCAGAATCTTGCCACCATGATTTTCAATAATCCCGTAAGAGACCGAAAGACCGAGGCCGGTCCCCGCCACCCCGTTTAATTCCTGATTTTTCGTTGTAAAGAAAGGGTCAAAAATTCGACCCAGATTTTCATCGGAAATGCCGTGACCGTTATCCTCAATCTTTGTGACCAACAGGCCACGCGCTCGATCAGCCTGTATGCTGATAACAAGTTTCCCTCCCGTCGGCATCGCATGACAGGCATTGACCAGCAGATTAATAAAAACCTGCTCTATCTGCGTCGGATCGACATCAATCTCCGGCAGTCGCTCTGGATAGTTGCGGATAATTTCGACATTGTTGACCAATGCGTGATGTTCGACCAACGCCAGAGTCGTCTCCATAATATCTGCCAGAGATCTGAGCTGTTTATCGGGGATCGATGTGCGTGAAAAATCGAGAAGACGTTTCACGATATCGGCACATCGCTTCGATTCATGAACAATCGTCAACGCGTCATCACGCTGGATTTCATCGAGTCTTTGATCATCCGCAAACAGATTGGCAAACATCAAAATGCCGGATAAGGGGTTGTTTATTTCGTGAGCAATCCCTGCCACCAACTGCCCGAGAGACGCCAATTTTTCGGACCGAACCAATTGATCGCTGACCTGGGCAATCTGTTTGGTCCGTTCCAGAACTTTAGCTTCGAGAGTCTCATTCAATTCGTGGTATTCGTCACTCGATCTCTTTAATTTGAACGTCATATCGTTGAAAGCTGCCGAGAGCTCCCCGATCTCATCGTTCGATTTCTGTTCAATCCTGCTATCGAGTTCCATATTGGAAACTTTACGAGCATGGATAAGCAGGTTGTGAACCGGCTGAATAACCATGCTCTGCGTCATCCAACTCAGGAAAAAAATAACGAGAAACAACAAGGTCGCGCCAAAAACCGCAATACTGTTACGATAAGCGCCTGCCTGAATACCAATTTTTGCCAAGGACCCCTGGACTTCAAGATATCCAAGAATAACTTCATCTTGAGGATGGATGTGACAAGCCGCAGTAAAGCAGTCCGGCTTGTTGTAAATCGCGGTGGTTACGCTGAGAATCTCTTCTCCCTTAAGATTGGTATAGATATGACTGCTATCATCAGGAGGGTGAAAACCGGGGATAAAATCGGCTGTACTGTTTTCTTCATAAGCCGCATTGATCTCTTTTATCCCTTTGCCAATCTCGTCTTCGAAGGTTGAAAAGTGAACCTTCCCCGCTGTGCTGAAAAGTCTGATGCGATCTACCTTTTCATGCGAGCTGACTTCCTCCATCATCTGGTAGACACGCGTGCGATTGTCTTCAAGCATCTGAAAATGCGTTGTGTGCAGTATGATTTCACTGACTGTTTCAATATCACCCTTGGCATCGAGAAGGAAAAGCTCTTTAAGAGTACTGATATTAAAAAATGCAAAAAGTGAAATGGACACCAACAGAACGACCCCGGTTCTGAAAATAAACTTGCTGATCAGACTTTGTCCAAGCACCTTGTAAATCGTCATAACCGTCAATCCAATAGCAAATGAGCGTGCAATACAAAAATAAATACTGGCCAAGCTCCCGGCTGTGATGACAATGAATTTTTGCTGGTTTGGTCTAAACAACTACCAATTTAAGTGTGTATATTTTAATTATATTTAGCTAATATATATAAAAAATATTTAATGTCAAACAACTCTTCAACAAGCAAAACGAGTTAAACCAAAAAAACCCCGGCAAGTCGCCGGGGTTTTGAGATTTTAAAGTATTTTATTTTTAGTAACGCTGATTTGAGCGACGATCTGGAGCGATCCGGATCGGCTTCAGTTAATCTCTTTTTAAAAGTTTTGCCATCAGTAGATAGGCCTTCTCAAAAACAATACCGGTTTTACCAGCTTCTTCTTCACTGTAAGCAGACGCCTTGCGGCCGCCGACAAATTCACCCTGCGATCCGAGCAGAGCGTAGGGGACCGGATCATCCGTATGGGTGCGCAGGGCGACCGGAGTTGGATGATCAGGCAAAACCAGCACCCGCCAGGCATCAAACTGTTTGATCCCTTCGAGGATCGGACCGACAACCTCACGGTCGAATGATTCGACTGCCGTCAGTTTATCTTTGAGGTTTCCGCTGTGTGCCGCTTCATCCGGCGCTTCAACATGCAGGTAGACAAAATCCTGCCTCGATAACGCTTCGAGGGCTGCGGCAGCTTTACCGCTATAGTTTGTATCGATGTAACCGGTTGCCCCCGGAACATCAATGACATCGAGACCTGCGTAAGTTCCGATCCCTTTGATCAAATCGACGGCCGAGATGACAGAGCCACTGCTGATGCCGAATTTTTCCTGCATGGTCGGCATTTGCGGCTTGCGCCCGTGTCCCCAGAGCCAGATCGAATTGGCAGGCAGCTTGCGCGCTTTTTCCCGAAGATTGTTAACCGGATGCGTATTGAGCAACATCTGCGCGGAATTCATCAGATTGATCAATATCTTTGCACCATCCCCTTTGGGGAGATAATCGTCGATCGGTTGTCCGGAGATATCGTGTGGTGGAGTGAAGGTGAGTTGATCGCGCCCCCCTTTCCAGACCATCAGATGCCGATAAGAGACACCGGGATAAAAATGAAAATCATCACTGCCGAGTTCGGCTTGCAAGGTTTTAATAATCGCCCTCGCCTCTTCGGTCGTTATATGATCGGCCGAAAAATCTTCCATGTAGAGCTTGCCATAATTGGCCGTCAGAGTAACCAGATTGAGGCGAAAGGCGATATCGTCCGGGTCGAGATGCACCCCCATACTTGCCGCTTCAATTGGTGAACGACCGGTATAGCAAGTGGCCGGATCGTAGCCGAAAACTGAAAGATTGGCGACATCGCTCCCCGGATGGTACCCCTTGGGGACGGTGTATGCCAGGCCACACTCACCATGACGAGCGATATAGTCCATATTCGGGGTCTTGGCGTACTGAAGGACAGTCTTCCCTTCCAGCTCATTATGGGGGAGATCAGACATCCCGTCGCCGAGCAGAACAATTGATTTCATAAAATCTCCATCTTGCAAAATTGACCGACGCAAAATTAAAAATGCTAATTGCTGTCTCTTATACACATCTCCGAGCCCACGAGACGCTCATGAA
>JAGXHN010000020.1 GCA_024636225.1 Desulfuromonadaceae bacterium
GCATATCGTCGGCAGCGTCAGATGTGTATAAGAGACAGATGCCGCGCTGTCCGAAATCAATTCGGATGACGAGAAGATTATTACAATCGAGGATCCGGTCGAATATCAGGTTCGGGGGGTCGTGCAGATTCCGGTCAATGAAAAAAAAGGGTTAACTTTCGCACGCGGCTTACGGTCGATCCTGCGTCACGACCCGGACAAGATCATGGTCGGTGAAATTCGTGACCCTGAAACCGCGCAGATAGCGGTACAGTCTGCATTGACCGGACATCTGGTTTTTACCACCGTGCATGCAAATAATGTTTTTGATGTTCTCGGGCGTTTTTTGCATATGGGAATTGATGCTTATAATTTTGTATCGTGTCTCAATTGCGTTGCGGCCCAGCGCCTGGTACGGCGCATCTGCTCACATTGCAAACAGCCGATCCGTTATGACCGTGAGACGCTTGAGGAGTCCGGACTCTCTTTTGAAACTTATGGGGAGATTGAGTTTAAAACGGGGGTCGGGTGTGAAGAGTGCCACGGCACCGGTTTTCATGGTCGGAGTGCAATCATGGAATTGCTCGATATGAATGATGAATTACGTGAATTGATCGTCGCCAAGGCGCCTGTCTCGCAATTGAAACTCGCCGCCAGACGATCGGGGACAGTGTTTTTGCGTGACGCCGCGATCGAGAAGATGGTACAGGGGCTGACAACTCTCCCCGAAATTAATCGCGTCACCTTTATTGAGCAAGGGACGGCATGATCTACAGAACTTATCTCGGTCTCGATCTGCAAGCAAACCGGATGCGTGCTGTTTCGATGAAGCGACACGGCATCTCTTTAAACCTGGTCGATGGACGGATGATCGGGCTGGAGCCAGGTGTCTTGTCCCCTTCTTTTCGCCGGGAAAATATTCTCGATCCCGATGCTTTTGTCGCTGCACTGCGTGAAGTTCTCGATCCGATTGCCGGTGCCGAAGAGCGGATCAGTCTGGCGTTGCCGGAGCGAGCCGGACGCATTCTTTTGACCCGGGTTGAAACACCTCTGGTTAAAAAATCTGAAGGGATTGAAATCCTCAAATGGCAGCTGCGTGATGCACTCCCTGGCGATGCAGAGCTGCAGCTCGATTACCAGATTCTCGATCGGGATGAATCGGGACGGCAGCAGCTGCTCGTGACCTGTATTTCGCAAACAGTCTTACAACAGTATGAAGACTGTTTTAATCGTGCCGGTTACGGCCCGGAGATGATCGATTTTCGCTCTCTTTGTCAGTTTAATTACTATCGAAACCGGCTCGGCTCTGATGAAAATTTTGTTCTGATTTTAGCGGAAGACCGGTCACTGGTTATGCAGGTATATCAGGGTGGGATACCGGTCTATCATCGCGCCTGTGAGACTGCCGGTGATGTTGAATCAATCTATAGTGAGTTGAGCCGGGTTTTGTCGGGTGAGCGGAGCCGGCTCGGGGGATTGCGCCGCGAAACAGTCTATCTGCACAGCAGTCAGGAAGAGAATGCCGATCTTGTCACGGCGTTAAAAAGTCTGTTTGAGAAGGATTCGATTATTCTGCTCGACCCTGAACTGTCGCGATTTGGCGCACCAACTCTTGCGCTCGACAAGAGCCAGGTCCGGTCACTGGTTACGTCGATCGGTGCGGCAGAGCGTCTGTTGTAGGAGCCATTATGAAGTATACCCTCAATCTTGCGACCCGATCTTATGTCAATCGACGGACACTCTATCTTTGTTATGCCGTTCTGGGTGCTCTTCTGGTCACCTTTTTGATGTTGAATCTGCTGCGATTTTTTTCTTTGCAAAGTGAGATCAGCCGTAATGATGCAAGCAGGACAAAAATCGAAGGCGAACTTCTGAGCCGCTCCGGGGTTGATGCTGCCGGTTATGATGAGACGAGCTACAAAAAATTGCTCGCCAGCATCGAGGCCGCTAACGCTATTTTGCAGCAGGACAGTTTTCGTTGGACGCCGTTACTTGATCAACTGGAGTCGATTGTGCCGCGTGCGGTACGCATTGATAAAATCAGTCCGGATCATCTGAATAAAACCGTTAAGCTCTCCGGTCAGGCGAAGACTCTCCAGTCCCTGAAACGGTTTATCGACAACCTGATCAAGTCGGGCAACTACACGCATGTTTTTCTAGAAGCGCAGTCAACTGAACCGCAAACAGGGCTTATCCGTTTCTCTATCACCCTTGAAGGAGCCTTTTAATGATCCGTGAACCGATCTGGAAGGCTGTCTGGAGAGTTAATCGGATTATTCCGTTGAGTCTGGTCGCTCTTTTGATTCTGAATCTGGGCTTTGTTTTTTTTCTGACTTATGGACCGGAGAAGAAGGCCGCATTTATACAGTCTGAATTGATTCGCCTGCAGGCAGAGGAGCGTAAATCCCAGCGCGGGGAGGGGAATTCGCAAGCACCGGTTATTGTTTATGCACGCGGGGTTGAGGATCTGCAGAAATTCCGTCAGGCTATTCCGGATAAATCAGAACTTTCCGGTCTGGTCGCAGAACTTTTCTCTCTGGCGGATCAGGCTGGTCTGAAAATTAACAGCGTACAATACAGTTCCAGTAAGGAACCGGAGCAGCAGTTATTACGTTATGAAATCAATTATCAGGTGACGGGAACCTATCGGCAGATTAAAAAGATGATTCATCTGATTGAGCAGTCGCAGCGAATTCTCTTTATCGACCGGTTGTCTCTTGGCAGCGGCAGAGCCGATGAGAGTGTCGGCTTATCGCTTAGCTTGACAACCTTTTTTACGATGGGGGAGTTATGAATCGACAGAAAAAAATTCTGCTCTCTCTTTTTGCTCTCCTGCTGCTGGCTCTGGTTTACGCTTACGTGATGATGCCGAAACAGAATCGTGTTGAGTTTGAGAGTCGTGTCGGATCGACCACACAGCCTAAGACTCAGGCGCCGGGAATCGAAAAGAACCGGTTGCGCCTCGATCTTCTTGAGACGGAACCGACCCGCTACAAGGGGGCCGACCGCGATCTCTTTAATTTTGTCGTTGTGCAGAAAAAACCCGAACCCAAACCTCTCCCTGTAGTCGCTCCGAAAGTTATAAAACCGGTACAGCCGCTCCCCCCCCCCCCAGCGGTGAATCTGGTGGTGAGACAGCAGCTGGCCCGTTTTACCTTTCTCGGGTTTTTGCTTAAAGACTCCGTTCATACCGTATTTTTATCCCGCGGTGAGGAGCTTTTTCTGGTGCAGGAGGGAGATCAGTTCGGGGATGAGAACCAGTTTACCGCTGTTTCGATCTCCCCGGAGAGAATGCGTATCCGTCAATCCGGTGATGTGCGTTTCATTGATATTCAATTGATCGAAAAGGAGGCGTTGGTGCCAAGCTATCAACAGCCTTAGCATTTGGTTTTTGGCTTAATAAACGTCGACTCATTAGACCAGACGGCGCAACAGTTCGTCTTTAGAGAAAAAAAGATAAAGTTATGGATAGATATTTTCAAATTATGCGCATCGATGCGCAGTACGAGGTTCAGAAATGAAATCAGTAACCTTACGATTTTTGACACTGCTCATGCTGTTTATGGCGCTGGTCGGATGCTCCAAACATTCCAGATATTTTGACCGTGGTGTTGAAGCGCTGCAAAAAGAATCCTACGATGAAGCTGTTCTGGAGTTCTCCCGCGCGCTGAAAGAGAAGCCGGACGACCCTGAGTCCCAGGCTCGCTTTTTGACGACCAGCAGCCGTGCAGCCCAAAAACATCTGCAAAAAGGGCGACAGTTACAAAGTGAAGGGCTTCTGGTTGAAGCTGCCAGCGAGTTTCGGCTCGCCTTCTCACTCGACAGCACACTGGCCGTAGCGCAGAGTGAGCTGATCGATATTGAAACCCGGCAGAAAACGCAAGAAATTCTGGCCGATGCTGAGAATCAGTACCGGGCGCGGCGGTTGCCGCAGGCCAAAAATCTGGTCACGCAGGTTCTGGAGCGCGATCCGGCCAATGCGACGGCACTTCTTCTACGGGATCAGATTCGTGAAGACCGTAATATTATGGTCGGCGGTTTCGAGCTGGCCGTTGCGTCGAAAGAACCGGTTACCTTGAAATTCAAGGATGCAAAGCTGCAAGAGGTCTTTAAAATTCTCAATAAACTTTCGGGAATTAATTTTATTTTTGATGAAGATTTAGCCAATAAAAATGTAACGCTGTTTCTCGAAGATGCGTCGTTTTCCCAGGCACTTGAGCTGTTGATGAAAATGAATCAACTCGGATCGCGCGTTCTCAATCCAAAAACCGTGATTATCTATGCCAATACCAAGGAAAAACAGAAACAGTACGAAGATCAGGTGATACAGACTTTTTATCTCTCCAGTATCGACGCGAAGAAGGCGGTCAACATGCTGCGGACCATGTTGACGCTGCGCAAGGTCTATGTCCACGAAGAGCTCAATGCTCTGGTTGTGCGTGATACACCTGATGTCATCAAACTGGTCGGAGAGATACTGCAGACCGCCGATCTTTCTGATTCTGAAGTGGTATTCGATCTCGAACTGATTGAGGTCACGCAAGGGGATCTGCAGAAATTGGGGTTAAAGTTGAGCCCTTACTCCGTCAGTGCCGGGGCCGCCATGGGGGGGAGTCTTGTCTCGGGAGCACTTGAAGGAACAAATTTGATCAGCAATCTGAACGGGCTTGATACTCTCTTTACCTTGCCGACGGCGACTTTTGATCTCTCCAAGACACTGACCGATACCGATATCCTGGCGACGCCTAAGATCCGGGTGAAAAATCGGGAAAAAGCGAAGGTCCATGTCGGATCACGCGAGCCGACCTTGACCTCTACAGCTTCGGGAACGGGAGGTTTTGTCAGCTCCAGTGTGCAATATATCGATGTCGGGGTTAAGGTCGATGTCGAGCCGACGATTCAGCTCGACGGCTCGGTCCTGACCAAACTGCGCCTGGAAGTGAGCTCAAAAGGGGACCAACTGACCTCCTCTGATGCAAATACCGTGGCGTTTACGATCAACACCACCAATGCCGAGACGGCTCTGATTCTCAAAGATGGGGAACGGACGATTATCGGCGGTCTGATCCGGGCTTATAAAAGCAAAACGCGTACAAAAATCCCGATTCTTGGTGATATCCCGTTACTCGGAGCGCTCTTTACCAACTTCAATATGGACGATCAAAAACGGGAAATTTTGCTGTCGGTCACCCCGCATATTGTGAAAAATATTAACCTCCCCGGCGTTGAAGCCGCACGCATCTGGTCCGGCGGTGAAGAGGAACTTAAAGCGGGGCAGAATTTTGCCGCCTTTGCTATTGAGCCTGAACCGCCGGTTCGAAAGCCTGCAACAAAATTAAACCCAGAAGCTTCTGTGCCGGTCCCTCAATCCTCAATGCCGGTCTCGCAACCTCCTGCAGAGTGTGACGTCGTCATCCCCGACGTTGTCGAGCCCGATGTTGCACGGCCTGACGTCGTTGAGCCTGACGTCGTTGAGCCTGATGTTGTTGAGCCTGATGTCGTTGAGCCTGATGTTGTTGAGCCTGATGTTGCACGGCCTGACGTCGTTGAGCCTGACATTTTTGAGCCCGGTTCAGAGGTGCCGATTGATCTGCTGTCGGATGCGAGCATTGAGGCGCCACCTGCGGTGTCAAGACTCTTTTTTACCGGCACGCAGCTGGTTAAGGTCGACGAAGAATTTTTTGTTGAACTGCAGGTCGGCGAGGTTGGAAATCTGTCGAGTGCACCGCTGTTTGTCAACTACGACCAGCATCTGATCCGTTATCTGCGCACCGAAGAGGGGGATTTTCTCAAACAGGCTGGTCAGTCCACCATCTTCACGACCAGCCCCAATCCGGAGCGAGGCGAATTGATTCTCGGCATCAAGCAGGGGGTCGGGAGTACCGCCGCCGCCGGAAGTGGAATGCTGGCGCGCATCTATTTCAGGGCGACAGCGCCCGGGACGGCGGTTATCAGGCCAAATCGGGCCAACTTCCGTTCTTCTGCCGGTGAGCGTTTGAAGATCGAGGTCGAACCTTTTCAGCTAGAGATTAAGTAATATGTTTTTGTCTGAAAAAGGTCTGACATTTTTAGAAATTTTGATCGCCATGATTATTATGGCGATTCTGGCCGCCGCGATTCTACCAATGTCTGAAGTGACGGTTAAGCGGACCAAGGAGATCGAGCTGCAGCGCGCCTTGCGGGAGATCCGGAGTGCAATCGACCTCTATCACGAAGATTTTGAAAAAGCCAAGGTGAATAATAAAATCATCGTCTCTATCGATGACTCCGGTTATCCTGAGGAGCTCGAAGATCTTGTTGAGGGGAAGGATTGGGGGGATCTTTATCCGGTTCCGAGAAAATATCTGCGCAGAATTCCGAAAGATCCTTTTGATCGGTATGACGAAGGGTGGGGGTTGAGATCTTATACAGATCCCCCTGACTCTATGAGCTGGGGGGGGGATGACGTCTATGATGTCTACTCCAGAAGTGACGACACAGCATTGGATGGAACCTCTTATCAGACCTGGTAGTCAATTATGAACAGATTGCGACTCTGGAAAAATAAAGCAGGCTTTACCTTGGTTGAACTGCTGGCGGTTATGGCAATTATTGGTATTCTTGCCGCAATCGCCGCGCCGAGTTACGTCCGCCATACGATACGGGCCCGTGAGGTGGTGTTGCTCGAAGATCTGTATCAGATGCGCCAATCGATTGATGCCTATTATGCTGACAAAGCCAAATACCCTGATTCCCTCGATGAGCTGGTCTCCAGCCGTTATCTGCGGGGGGTTCCAAAAGATCCCTTTACGGAGTCGACGACGACCTGGATCGTTGTCCCGCCTGACCCGATGCCGGAGAGTGGTGATCTGGCCGAAGGGGGGGTGTTTGATGTGCATAGTGGCAGTAATCGCGTCAGTCTGAACGGAACTCCTTATCGTGATTGGTAACTCATGATCCAGCTCTATAATATCTGCAAATCGTACAGCAAGGATGGCACGGCGCTTGAGGATGTTAATCTGAAAATTCCGAAGGGGGATTTTGTCTATATTACCGGTCCGTCGGGAGCGGGAAAATCGACCCTTTTGAAATTACTCTATGTTGCAGAGCGGCCGACGCGCGGGCAGATTCTGATCAATGGCCAGAATGTGACCCGAATGAGCGTGGCGAAAATCCCTTTTTTAAGACGTCAGCTCGGGATCGTTTTTCAGGATTTTAAACTGATTAACAGCCGGACAATTTTCGAAAACGTCGCCTTCCCGCTAGAAGTCCGTGGGCGTAAACGGTTTGAAGTTAGTAAAAAAGTCTATCAGGTACTCAAAAATGTCGGTCTCGAACATAAACTGACGAAATTTCCTCTGCAACTCTCAGGTGGTGAACAGCAGCGGGTCGCTATTGCTCGTGCTCTGGTTATGGAGCCGCTGGTTCTTCTGGCCGATGAACCGACCGGGAATCTCGATCCGGAAGTGACCCTCGAAATTATGGATCTGTTTAAGGGGGCCAATGCACGCGGGACAACAGTTTTGCTCGCAACCCATGATCGGGAAATGATGCGCAGATTTCCAAGACGGCAGATCTGTCTTGAAAATGGTCGGCTGACAGAGGACTGGATTCCGTGACGTCTGTTGGACGGGTTGTTGCGTTGAGATGCTGAATCGAAATAAAGGGTCATCACTATCGTGTTTGGAAAATTGATCTATCTTATCCGCCGGGCTTTACGGAATATGTTTCAAAGTCCGGTACTCTGTATCGCGACGGTCGGAACGGTCACGATTTCGTTATGCATCCTCACTTTTTTTGCCATTATTGTTCTGAATGTTCAATCGATGACCCGGCACTGGAGTCAGGAAGTTCAGGTTGTCGCTTATCTGGATGAAGTCCCGTCTGCCGATCAGATCTCTGCGCTTGTTCAGTCCGCTGAAGCTCTTCCGGAAGTCGTTGAGGTCGTCTACATTACCCGGCAGCAGGCTTTTGACGGATTTCGGGATCGTCTTGGCGATGATGCTCTGCTTCTCGACGGCCTGGATGACGATTTTCTCCCCGCGTCCTTACGTTTGACCTTGCATGAAGAGTTCAGGAATCGGCTCGGCGTTGAACAGGTGGTTGGAGAGTTAAAAAAGACCGGCGGGTATTCAGATTTTCGTTATGGTCAGGATTGGCTGGATCGATTTGAATCTCTGCTTAACCTGTTGCGGATTGCCGGGGCGGTATTGGGCGGTTTTTTACTCTTTGCGACGCTTTTTATCGTGGCGAATACGATTAAATTAACGGTTTATGCAAGACGTGAGGAGCTGGAGGTGATGTCGCTGGTCGGCGGGACGTCGATGTTCATAAAATCACCGTTTCTGATTGAAGGCGCCGTCCAGGGCGTGGTGGGTGGTTGTCTGGCTATCTTTCTCTCTTATCTGCTTTTCATCGCCTTTCTTGCCGGTGGACTTGAGACCTTGTTTTTAGCTTCAGGTGTTGCCGAAATTTCTTTTTTGCCATTTTTTTATCAACTGCTGGTTCTTGCTGCCGGAATTTTGATCGGGATTCTCGGCAGCCTTATCTCTTTACGCAAATTTGTCCGGATTTAAGCTGTGTTGAATTCTCAGGCTACCGATAAGAAAATCCCTTTTTTTCTGCTCTGTTTGACGTTTCTGTTGCTATCGTCTGCCGTGGTCTCTTTTGCGGATGATCTCGATACAAATCGCCAGCAGCTGGCAGGGATCGAACAACGGCTTGAAAAGACTCTGGCCGATCTCGCCCGGAACAGAGCGGTTGAGAGCGATGTTCTTGATGAACTGGATCAGGTCGATCGCCAGCTCGGCAAATTGCGACGTCGGGTTGCTTCGGAAAAGAAGAGTTTAAAGTCTCTGAATGAATCAATTGCGGTGGAACAGGCCAGATTGTCAGAACATAAAGAGGGGGTTGCTGCGCTGCAGATACAGGTTCAAAAACGCCTTGTTGCCCTGTATAAGTCTGAACAGTCCGGAATTTTGAAAACTCTATTTTCGGCGCAAAATTTGTCGCGTCTTCTGGAGGATTACGATTATCTGGGGCGGGTTGTTTCGCATGACCATAATTTATTGGCTGATTTTCGTCTGCGGATCGAACGACAGCAACTCTCTTTAGATCGTTTAGCCGCAGACAAGGAGCGGCAACAAAAAGTGACGACTGCCTTGAAACGGGAGGAGGATTCCCTGCAGCGCACCGTCCGTTTGAAGAATCGCTATCTTGCTGCAGTTCGAAATGACCGATCTGTTCTTGATCGGATGGCAAAAGAACTCAAGGCCCGGGCAGAGCGTCTGACGGAACTGGTGACGAATATTGAATCGGGGGTCCGTTCCGGTCAAAAGGGGACTTCGCTGTTTGCCCTTCAAAAAGGTTTTCTCCCCTGGCCGGTCAAGGGTCAGGTGAAAAACAGTTTCGGATCTTATAAACATGCCGAGCTCGGTACTCTTCTGGATAATCACGGTATCGATATTTTTGCCGGGTCGGATAGTGTCGTTCAGGCTGTATGGGATGGTCGGGTCGCTTTTGCTAAACGGTTTATGGGGTATGGTAATATGATCATTATTGATCATGAAGATGGCTACTACTCTCTCTACGCGCAGATTCACAAACTGACGAAAAAAACTGATGATCGGGTTAAAAAAGGTGATTTAATCGCTTATACTGGATTCGACGGTGCAGATCATCTCTATTTTGAGATACGCCAGGGGCGTACGCCGATCGATCCGTTACTCTGGCTGGAAAAGCACTGACCCGCAGATTTTGGAGAATTGCTTATGAAAAGAAAACAGGCTGTAACCTTCGTCGCTCTTCTTATTCTCTTCTGTGTCGGGCTTTTATCGTTCGGGGGGATGAATCGACCTGTTTCGGCTCAAGCTGAATCGCCATACAGAGAACTTTCACTCTTCACGGATGTTCTCTCTATCATTCGTCAGGACTATGTGGAAGAAGTTGATATGAAAGCGCTTCTCTACGGTGGCATTAAGGGGATGCTGGCTGTCCTCGATCCCCATTCGAGTTTTATGCCTCCCGATATTTATAAAGAGATGCAGGTTGAGACAAAGGGTGAGTTTGGCGGGATCGGTATTGAGGTCTCCCTGCGTGACGGGTTCCTGACGGTTGTAACGCCGATTGAGGATTCGCCGGCATTTAGTGCCGGAGTTTTACCGGGGGACCGTATCGTCGCTATAGATGGAAAAGAGACCAATGATCTTGGCATGATGGATGCGGTGAAAATTTTGCGGGGGAGTCCGGGGACGATGGTTGAAATTGGTGTGAGTCGAATCGGGTCTGTTGACAGGCTTTCGTTTTCGCTCCGCCGGGAAATTATAAAAATTGAGAGTATCAAAGCGCGACTCCTTGAACCGGATTATGCGCTGATTCGTATCTCGGCGTTTCAGGAACAGACAGATACCGATCTGAAAAAAGCGTTGCAGAAACTGCATCAGGAGAATGATGCCGCGTTAAAAGGTCTGATCCTGGACCTGCGCAACAACCCCGGCGGACTGCTCGATCAGGCGGTGAAGGTCTCTGATCTGTTTCTGGAACAGGGACTGATCGTTTATACCGAAGGGCGCAATGACCAGAGTGATATGAAGTTTACAGCTCATCAGGTCAGAACTGAGCCGAACTATCCGATTGTGGTTCTGATTAACGCCGGGAGTGCTAGTGCTGCCGAAATCGTTGCCGGTGCCCTGCAGGATCATCAGCGCGCAATTCTGCTCGGCACGCGCAGCTTCGGTAAGGGGTCGGTACAGACGGTCGTTCCGCTCGCTGACGGCTCGGGGTTGCGGTTAACAACGGCTCTTTATTATACCCCATCGGGACGATCGATTCAGGCTGCCGGTATTGAACCTGATCTGCTTGTCCGGCAGATTGTCGCGGGCTCTGAGAAGAGAGAACCGGTCATCAGGGAACAGGATCTTGAACATCATTTCAAATCGGACCAGATTGATCGAAGCGATGCTGTCGATGAGGGGGAACCGTTGCGTTTTACTGAACAGGATCAAAACGATATTCAACTTATGCGTGCCTTGGATCTTTTGAAGGGGTGGAGCATTTTTAACCGGCTGGAGAAGGGAGCGGCTTGATCTTTTAGAGTCACGAATTAATGATGCCGACCCGTAAAAAAAGTAAAAAAACGAACCGTAAACCTGCGGCTTCTGACAGAGTCAATCATGCCTCGCAGTTGCTGATGGCTGTTGTTGTTCTGACGATTTTGTCTCTGGGTGCACTTTATCTGGTTAGAGGCCCGGTCGATATTGAGGCCCCGGTCGCTTTGCTGACAGATGATCTGGCCGTTGAGATCGAAAGTGTTCTGCTGCGCAGTGGCTACACGATCGACCAGATTGATATCCAATCTGAACCGGGTCTTCTTCATTATAACGTCAGCGGAGTCCTCCCTGAAGCGTCTGTTCTCGATCGTCTGGAATCGAGACTGCAGACCCGTTTTTCCGGGATTGTCGATGATCGCAAAAAAGAGACCGGTGAAGTTCTGATTTACCGCAAGGGGGCTCTGGTTGCCGTCATTCAGTTCGAAGTTGGTGAGCGGCCGCTCACTACGCCGCCTGTTGTCGATACCGTTCCCAAAATTGCAATCATAATGGATGACCTCGGTCGCAGTCTGACGGCGGCAAAAAAACTGATCGCCCTCGATCTTTCGGTGACTTTGTCGATTCTCCCCGGTGAACCTTTGGCGACAGAGGTCGCTTTGCTGGCGAGTCGCTCTGGGCAGGAAGTGATGATTCATATCCCGATGGAACCGCAGAGCTACCCGGAGGCGGATCCCGGACAGGATGCTTTGCTTTTGGGACAGTCAGAGCAAGAGGTGCATCGCCGACTCGTGGCGATGATCAAGAAGGTCCCTTACGCCGCAGGGGCCAATAACCATATGGGCTCAAGATATACGGAATACCAGGCCGGAATGCATACGGTTATCAATACAATGCGTGAATACGGACTTTTTTTTGTCGACAGTCGGACCACGTCTCGCTCAGTTGTTAAGCAAGAAGCGCTGCGCGTCGGCGTTCCGACAGCCGTCCGGGATGTTTTTCTTGATAACGTTGCGGATGTGGAGGCGATCAGGGTCGAAATTCGACGTCTGGTCAAACGGGCAAAACAGAACGGATCGGCGGTCGGAATCTGTCACCCGTATCCTGAGACCATTGAAGCCTTGCGTCTGGAACAGGAAACATTGCAGGATCGATCGATTGAAATGGTTTTTGCTTCGAAACTGGTGATGCTTTAGTCGGTCAGCTGTGCGGTACTTCAGCTCGCTTCGACAAACTGCCTTCTGATTCGATTGGCAACGTTCTTGAACTGCCGGTAATTCTCTTCGTAAAGGATCTCATCGGGGAAGTCGGAGCTGACTTTGCGGATAATCAGACTGTCGTCATTGAGCATCCCTTTCTGATCAAAAAGTGTCGTTGACATCAGTCTGAACAGTTGTGAACGGTGATGATTCAGTAACCCGCCATCTGATTCTTTTAAATCGATGATTTTGTGTGAGACTTCCAGCCCTTCGTCATCAAATCTGTACAAAGCGACCTGTTGTTGATAAAAATTGCGGGTGTGCGGGGCTCGTTTCAATACAAAATAAGACTGCTGGGCCGATTCACGGAACAGGTCAGTGAGAGAAGCATTGTCTGGTCTGGATCGATCCTGGTCATAAAAATTGGAAAAAAACAGATTGATAAAGCATTTCTCTTCTATAAATGCCTGAATCGTTTCTGACGCCGATTCGCAAAAATACCCGCTCGGGGCGATGCCGCCTGGTGAAACAAGTTTTGTTGTCTCACAAAACAGGCAGTTGGGGTGCAGGGAGCGAAGGCGATCCTGAAATGCCTTGTTTCGCTCTTCTGTTTCACTCTGTATTGCCGCGTCGATAAGATCAAGACGACAGCACTCTGTTTCATGACAGGAGAGATAAACCTGCCGGGCAACGCTGGAGAGCTGGCTGTGAACCTCCGTCCCCCGGCCATGGGTCAGAACAGGGTAGATTTTCCCTTCGGGATTGGTATTGAGTGATTCGACTTTGGGGCTTTTGGTGATATACCCTTCCATGCAGCGATAGCCGCGATTGATCGCATAGGCTCTGAGCAGCTGATACGGATTTCGAAACGGTCCGTCATAGTGGATGCGGGAGTCGATCAGACAGGGGAGAACTCGCAGGGCAGAGCGTTTGAGATCATTCTGATCGAAGAAGGCATATAGATGTTTACAGTTTTCGAGTGACGGGGCATCTTTCACCGGAACAATGACGCGGTCAGCACAAAAGAGGGCGTTACGGGTGAAAATATCGAGATCGGGACGGGTGTCGATAATGAGGATTCCGCCCAAATTCGATCTGGAGAGCGTGCGAGAAAGCACCTCGTTGGTTGTGACGTTCTGTCTGAGTCCTGAAAGATCGATGTTCGATGTTATATACTGGACGCCGAATTCGCCCGTCTGCAAAAGCTGTTCAGGGGTTTCACCTTTAAAGAGGGCACCCACATCATTTTGAGTCACTGTTTTCTTTAGCTGAAACATTCGGTCAACAGACAGATGATTGTCAAAACTGCACAAGGTGACCGGCATATCGTCGTGCAGCGCCTTGAGGTAGATCGCCAGATTGGTGGCGAGGGTTGTTTTGCCGACGCCCCCTTTTTCGCTGGCAATGACAACCACGTAAGGACGTGACATGTATTTTTCCTTTCAGACAGTAAGTTGCGCTATATATAGTGAATAGATGGCACAATGTCAATTGTAAACCCCAACATCTTGTGAGGCTGGATGACAATCGCGGTAACCCCCTTAACCATCAGTCAGCTGGTCGATCTGCTGCAGGAGACAATTGAGGATAACTTCATGCAGGTGACGGTTGAGGCGGAGATTTCCAATCTTTCCAGACCGGCATCAGGACATCTTTATCTGACACTCAAGGATGCGTCTGCCCAGATCCGTGCGGTCATGTTTCGGGGGGGAGCAAGACTTTTGCAATTCAGACCGGAAGCTGGCCAGCAGGTGCTCTGCCGTGGTCGGATGACGGTCTACAAACAGCGTGGCGATATGCAGTTTATGATCGATTCGCTCGATGCCATCGGTACCGGCAGTCTGCAGTTGGCGTTTGAACAGTTGAAGATTAAACTCTTTGATGAAGGGCTGTTTGCTGTCGACAGAAAAAAGGGGCTGCCACAATTTCCGACGACCATCGGTGTGGTGACCTCGGTCAGTGGCGCGGTGATTCACGATATGTTAAAGGTGTTTCGACGTCATACAGCCGGGGTCAGAGTGATTGTGCGGCCGGTCCGGGTGCAGGGAGTGGGTGCGGCAGAAGAGATTGTTGAGGCGATTGCCGACCTGAATGCTCTGACTGAGCCCGAACTGTTGATCGTCGGTCGCGGCGGTGGGTCGCTTGAAGATCTCTGGTCTTTTAACGAAGAGCGTGTTGCCAGGGCGATTGCCGCCTCGCGTCTGCCGATCATATCGGCTGTCGGCCATGAAGTCGATACCACCATCGCCGATTATGTGGCTGATTATCGGGCCGCAACGCCGACGGCCGCCGCTGAGCTTGTTGTCAAAAACCGTCTGGCCCTGGAATCTCACCTCGATCAGGTGCGTCTGCGTCTGGCCGCTCAGCTCTCCGGACGACTCAGCCTGCTGCGGGAGAGGGTGAACAGTCTGCGACATCGTTTGATCTCGCCGTCAATGCGTCTGGCCCTCGGGCGTCAGCGTCTGAATGAGTTAAAAGACCGATTGCAGCGCGCCGCATTACTCACCCGGGAACAAAACAGAGAGCGTCTTGCGGCTCTTTGTGGTTGCCTTAATGCCCTTTCCCCGTTGCGAATATTGCATCGTGGCTATACGATTGTCCGGCGGGAGAGTGACGGCACTGCTGTCACCGATGTATCGATTTTGAAGATCGGTGAAAAACTGCATCTTCGCTTTGCTACAGGCGAAGCCGGAGTCAACGTTGAGGAGATCAAACCGTGAAAAGGTTACTGATACTGTTTCTTCTTTGTGCTTCCCCTTTTTTTGCCTGTGCCGAATGGATTGTTGCGACGCCGACGGTCAATAATGGTGAACTGGCTCTGCTCAGCTGGCAGGGGGAGTCTCGACCGGATATGACCGTCGGATCGTTTAATCAAAAAATATTTTATGCTGAAATGACCACACTTGGCGCAGTCGCCTTGCTCGGCGTCGATATTGAGACCGAGCCGGGTCAATATCCGATTCAGCTGGTCAATGTCGGTAAGGATCGGGTGCCGCAGCTTGAGACGTTATGGCTCGAAGTAAAAGAAAAGGACCGCGGGGTCAGCCGATTAACTCTCCCTCCGGAGATGGTCACCCCAAAAGAGCCCGAGCTTCTCGCACGGATTGCGGGAGAACGACGGCTGTTGACTCAAATTTTTGCTGAAGATAAAGGAATTTTGCTCGCCGATCTCTTTTCGCGTCCGGTTCCTGATCCGCTTAACAGCTCATTCGGGAAAAAACGGGTGCTCAACGGTCTACCGCGTGCACCCCATTCGGGGGCTGATTTCAGAAGTCCCTCCGGCCGGCTTGTTCGTGCTCCGGCTCACGGTAATGTCGTCTTTGCAGGTGATCTCTATTATACAGGGAATACCGTTATTCTTGATCATGGGGCCGGACTCTACTCTCTTTATGCTCATCTTTCGCAATTACTCTGCAGTGTCGGGGAGCGACTTTCGCAGGGAGAGCCGATCGGCAAAGTCGGCAGCACCGGGCGTTCAACCGGCTCGCATCTGCACTGGACCATCAGATTGCGTGAGGCGCTTATCGATCCGATCTCTGTTCTGGATCATTTCGGGTCGAAAATACCTTGACTGAATATAGAGTGGCAGAGATAATAAACTATTGTTTTCAGGAGAATATTTTGGCGAAAAAAAAAGAGAGTTTTGAAACGATTCTGCGTGATCTCGAAGCTGAGGTGAGTCGCCTCGAGTCCGGAGAACTCCCACTGGAAGAGGCGTTGGCCTGTTTTGAAAAAGGGGTCAAATCGGCCGGAAAATGTTCGGCTATGCTCAAGGATGCAGAGTTGAAAATCGAGCAGTTGACCAAAGATTCGACCGGGAATATATCGCTTGAGCCGTTGCTATCATTAGAAGAGTCGAACGGAGACTAGCGTGGATCTGCAAGCGTATCTGAAACGACAGACGACGCGTGTTGACGATGCGCTCGATCGATTTCTGCCCGACGAAGAGAGGATGCCGCATCTTCTGCATAAGGCGATGCGTTACTCCATTTTCGCCGGCGGAAAACGTATCCGGCCGATTTTGCTGCTGGCCGCCTCTGAAGCTGTTGGTGGTCAAAGTGACAGGGCGCTTTACGCCGCCTCTGCTCTCGAGATGATTCATACCTACTCTTTGATTCACGATGATCTTCCGGCGATGGATAATGATGAACTGCGCCGGGGGAGGCCGACCAGTCATAAGGTGTTCGGTGAGGCGCACGCGATTCTGGCCGGGGATGCTCTGCTGACTGAGGCTTTTCAGCTGCTCACAGATCCGGGCGACGATTTCGCAGTTGCACCTGCGGTGCAGCTCCGTGTTGCCAACATTATTGCCCGGGCTGCCGGGGCTGCCGGGATGGTTGGCGGCCAGATTGTCGATATGGCGTCGGAAGGGGGGGGGGATGAGTTGGATCTGCCGACGGTTGAATATATTCATACGCATAAAACCGGCGCATTGATTCGAGCTGCAGTTGAGGTCGGAGCGATTCTTGGCGGCGCTGATCAGCGTACCTTCAAAAGCTTGTCCCGCTACGGCGAATTGGCCGGGCTCGCTTTTCAGATCGCAGATGATATTCTGGATGTTGTCGGTGATCAGGATGTTGTGGGGAAAGATATCGGCAGTGACGAAGCACGGGGGAAAGCGACCTACGTTGCTCTCTTCGGTTTAAGCGAAGCGCAAAGCAGGGCAGATGAACTCCGGGATATGGCTCTGGAGACTCTCGAAAGTCTGGGAGAGAAGGCAGAACCGTTGCGACAGATTGTCAACTTTATCGTTGCGAGGACATCGTGAAGAGTGATGCAGTAAAGAAATCGATCATGGATGCGGCAGAGATGCCGGCTGCCCTCAAGTCCATGGATATAACGCAACTGGAGCAGGTTGCTGACGAGATCAGAGAAAAAATTATCGATGTCGTTGCGGCCAATGGCGGCCATCTCGCCAGCTCTCTCGGTGTCGTAGAGTTGACGATTGCTTTGCATAAGGTTTTTGATACTCCGAACGATAAAATCATCTGGGATGTCGGGCATCAGGCATATGCCCATAAACTTTTGACCGGACGTTTCGATCGTTTTCACACCTTGCGCCAGCTTGATGGTCTCTCCGGTTTCCCGAAACGGCAGGAGAGCGTCTACGACTGTTTCGATGTCGGTCACTCCAGTACCTCGATCTCGGCAGCTCTCGGTATGGTTGCCGCCCGGGATATCCGCGGTTCGCATGAGAAAGTCGTTGCCATAATAGGGGATGGGTCGCTGACGGCCGGAATTGCTTTTGAAGCTTTGAATCAGGCCGGGCACCTGAAAAAGAACATGATCGTTATTCTGAACGATAACGATATGTCGATCTCGCCGAATGTCGGCGCGCTCTCTTCTTTTTTCAGCCGAAAGCTGACCTCGGATTTTTTCGTCAGAATGAAGCGTGAGACGGAAAATCTTCTCGATAGTATCCCTAAAATTGGTAAAGATCTCAGACGTCTGGCAAAAAAAATTGAAGAATCGGTGAAGGGTTTTCTGACTCCGGGAATTTTGTTTGAAGCGTTCGGTTTCGATTACGTCGGTCCTGTTGACGGGCACGATCTGGAAGAGCTGCTGTTGATGCTGGATAATGCCTCACGAATGGACGGCCCGATTCTGGTGCATGTGGTGACGCAGAAAGGGAAGGGGTATCGCCCCGCCGAAGAGAATCCCTCACTGTTTCATGGCGTTGGGCCGTTTGATCGCAAAACCGGGGTTGTCACCAAAGGGGTTGGTCCACAGAGTTACACCTCAATCTTTGGCGAGACTCTGATTAAAATGGCCGAGAAAGACGAGCGGGTGGTCGCCATCTCAGCGGCCATGCTCGATGGGACCGGGCTGAAAAAATTTGCAGAGCAGTTTCCGGAGCGTTTTTTCGATGTCGGTATCGCTGAACAACATGCCGTCACTTTTGCTGCCGGCCTGGCAGCACAGGGGATGAAACCGGTCTGTGCTATCTATTCGACGTTTATGCAGCGGGCTTACGATAATATCCTGCATGATGTCTGCCTGCAGAAGCTTCCTGTCACCTTTGCCCTCGATCGGGGCGGTCTGGTCGGCGCTGATGGTCCTACTCATCATGGCGTGTTTGATCATTCTTATCTGCGCCATATCCCGAATCTGGTCTTTGTCTCTCCACGCAATGAGATTGAGCTGCAACGGGCAATGATCACGGCAGCTGATTACGACGGGCCGTTTGCCTACCGCTATCCGCGTGGCAGCGGTCAGGGTCTGGAGCTGTCGATTGCTCCACAACCGCTCGAGATCGGCAAGGGTGAGCTGCTGCGCGACGGCAAGGATGCGGTGATCTTTGCGATCGGCACTTCAGTGCAGGAGTCGCTGATTGCCGCTGACCTGTTGGAAAAAGAAGGGCTGGATGTTGCCGTTATCGACGCGCGTTTTATTAAGCCTCTCGATGAAAAATTAATTCTTGAGCATGCGCGCAAGAGTCAGCGGGTCGTGACTGTTGAAGAAAATGTGCTGCAGGGAGGTTTCGGTAGTGCTGTGCTGGAACTTTTAGCCGAGCACGGTGTGCAGGTGACTGCAGAACAGATCGGTCTGCCGGATGATTTTATCGAACAGGGGACGCAGACCGAATTAAGACAACGGTACGGGGTTGATGCGGCCGGAATCAAGACGAGGTTACAGAGTTTTTGCCTTGCCAAAAAGACCGCATGAGCGGCCTGATCTGAATACAGAGCAGTACAGACGCGCCCCTGACCTCGGGCGCGTTTTTTTATGTAGTTTTCAGTCTTCTGGCATAACAATTCAATGATTCTATTACGGCCTGCGCCCAACATTGTTCTTCTTTAACTTTCCGTAACTGTTCAGCACTTTTATTACGGCACGAGGTCTACAGCTGTTGCCTGCGTCCAACATTGTCACTTACTTCCATTTGGCAACAGCAGTAGCCCAGATGCTGTGCGGTTTAAGCAAAGTTGCTGATTAATTACCTGATGTTTAGCTCTTGCCCGGTTTAAAAAAACCGTATTCTTCGAGGAACGCCTGTTTGAATTCGGCGTAGTTGCCAGCCTCGATCGCATTTCGTGCTTCGGTCACCATGTTGAGATAAAACCGGACATTGTGGATAGCGGTCAGGGTAGCCGAGAGGACTTCATTGGCATTGAACAGATGGTGCAGGTAAGCGCGGCTGAAATTTGCGCAGCAGTAGCAGTCGCAGGATGGATCGACGGGGAAAAAATCGCGCCGGTAATTTTTATTGGTCAGGCGAATCTTGCCGCGCCGGGTAAAGGCGGTGGCGCTGCGGGCGTAACGGGTCGGAATGACGCAGTCAAACATATCCATGCCGCGCTCAATGCTCTCGAGAATATCTTCAGGCAGACCGACTCCCATCAGGTAGCGGGGTTTTTCTGCCGGCAAAAACGGTTCGGTGAAGTCAACAACCTGTTTGAGGAGATCGAGCCCCTCGCCAACACTGACGCCACCGATGGCGTAACCTGGAAAATCGAGAGCAGAGAGCTGTCTGGCACACTCTTTGCGCAGATCCGGGTAGGTGCTCCCCTGAACAATGCCGAACAGCGCCTGGACATCAGGGCGGGCATGGGCACGCAGACACTCTTCCGCCCAGCGGACGGTTTTTTTGATCGACTTGGCGGCATAATCGTGGGTCGAAGGGAAGGGGATACATTCGTCGAACGCCATCATGATGTCGGAGCCGAGACTGTTTTGAATGGCCATCGCTTCGCGCGGTCCGAGGAAGGTCTCGCCGCCCGTAACTTCATTGCGAAAGCGGACGCCATCTTCACCAATGGTCTTTTTTGGCAGCGAGAAGACCTGGAAACCGCCGCTGTCGGTCAGGATAGGTTTGTTCCAGTTCATAAACTTATGCAGACCACCGGCCTTGTTGATCAACTCTTCACCCGGTTTGAGATGTAAATGATAGGTGTTGGAGAGAATGATCTGGGCACCGCAATCTTCTACCTGGGCCGGGGTCATCGCCTTCATGGCGCCGTGTGTGCCGACCGGCATGAAAATAGGCGTTTCGATTGTGCCGTGCTCCGTGGTCACGCGCCCTCTGCGAGCGCGAGTGGTTTTGTCGGTGGTTATTAATTCAAATTTCAGCATCAGAACAGCCTGTCTGGATAGCAAGGATCAAACTAGGGTTACGTTAAAATTTCCGGAGTTCGGACTTTAGCAGATGCTGCAATCCGAGGCAACTGCAACATCCTGCAAGTCCCGATTTTAAATCTTGTTTTATCTACCTGCTATCGGCTCTGTCTACAAATAACAGTGTTTGTAAATTGTATACTGTGTGCAAAATTTTAGGTTGACACTGCCGGTGTTCGGATGGTATTTAAAGCCAGTTTGGTGATACTGAAAATTTAATTAATTTAATGATTTCATGACGATCATATCACTGTTTAACTGTCTGTTTTTTCAGAGTTTGTTTTGTTTTGCTTTGCTGTTGCCGGTTGGATGTTAAGCCCTTTTTGACTACATAAAGTGTGCACGAAAACCTGCGAGTGCAGGGAGTGATTCTGGTAAGGACATAAATTTCTGCCAGAAAAACAACGTGTGAATTATTGATTATATGGGCGCGGATTCGTCGTGAATTTGCCACAACGTAACAAGGATAAAACATGATACTGATGAAGAGTTCTGTAGGGAGAAAGATCCTGATGGCCGTAACCGGTCTGATTCTGGTTTCTTTCATCTGTGTCCACCTGCTCGGGAACCTGTCACTGTTTGCTGGTGCTGATGCGATCAACGCATACGCTCACAAGCTGCAGAGTCTTGGTCCGATTGTGTGGATTTTCCGTCTAATCATGCTGGCTGTGTTGGCCTTGCATGTCGCATACGGCGTTGCACTGACGGTCGAAAACAGCAGTGCTCGTCCGATCGCTTACATGCAGAAGGTGAATGAGAAATCGACTTTCTCCAGTCGCTCGATGATCTACACCGGCGTTGTGATTCTGGTGTTTATCGTGATTCACGTCCTGCATTTCACCGGGCACTTCTGGGTCGACAATGTCGATACGCTGGTCGTCGGTTCTACCGGATATTTTGATGTCTACACCATGGTCATTCAAGGCTTCAATAAGGTTGCCTTCATGCTGATCTATTTGATTGCAATGGCCTCTGTTTTTCTGCATGTTTTCCATGGCATCGGCAGTTTTTTCCAAACACTCGGCCTGGCAAACGATAGCACGCTTGATTACGTCGGCTACTTTGGCAAACTTGCATCGTTTGTCCTGGTAATCGGTTACTTCGCGGTTGTTATCTTCGGCGCTGTCAAAGCATAAAGGAGTTTATAAAGTGATACTCGACGGTAAATGTCCTACAGGACCGATTCAGGATAGCTGGGATAAGCATCGCTTCGATATGAAGCTGGTCAATCCGGCTAACAAGCGTAAATACAAGATTCTGGTTGTTGGCACCGGCCTGGCCGGTGGTGCCGCAGCCGCTTCTCTGGGTGAACTCGGCTACAATGTCGAAGCGTTCTGCTATCAGGATAGCGCCCGCCGCGCTCATTCGATTGCTGCTCAAGGTGGCATCAACGCCGCCAAAAACTACCCGAACGACGGTGACAGCATCTATCGTCTTTTCTACGATACCATCAAGGGTGGCGACTTTCGTGCCCGTGAGGCTGACGTCTGGCGTCTGGCTCAGGTCTCGAATAATATTATCGACCAGTGTGTCGCTCAGGGCGTGCCGTTTGCCCGCGATTATGCCGGTTATCTCGATAATCGTTCGTTCGGCGGGGCCCAGGTCTCCCGTACATTTTATGCCCGCGGTCAGACCGGTCA
>JAGXHN010000021.1 GCA_024636225.1 Desulfuromonadaceae bacterium
CACCGACAAATAGTGCCCAATCCGAATCGAGCTTTCCATTATTCTGCACCAGTAGTAAATCGCGTGACGTTCCGGTTACAGAACCGGATAACAGCTGTTTCGTCAGATGCCCGTTCAGACGCCAGTCGAGCAGTGCGGCAGCGCCTGCCAGCGGGCGGTCGTCCTTAAAAAAAAGTGCAGCGACAACCTCACCCTCCATCTTGTCCGGAGGCATATCTAGCAGATGCATATCGTTCATAATTCTTTTTTGAGATTATCTGAAATTTTATCAAGAATCCCGTTGATAAAAGACGGTGTCTCCTTGGTCCCGTAACGTTTACCTATTTCAATTGCTTCGTTCATGATCACATTTGCGGGGACATCGGGTTGATACTGCAACTCGTAGGTCGCCATCCGCAGAAGAGAGAGATCGACTCTTGACATGCGATCGAGTGCCCAGTTTTTAGAACAGTCCTCAACGGTTTTATCGATCTCGTGAAGTTTTCCAACGACTCCCCGCACCAAAGCCTCGGCAAAAGATTTTACATGCGAATGAACTTTTGCCTCCGTATCTTCCGGCTCGCCAAGAACATCATTGCGAAATCGAAAATTTTTCCAGAAATCTTCGAGAATAATATCGATTTCTGTATCGTGGTCGTAAAGACTGTATAAAATTTTAAGGGCAAATTCTCTCCCCTGTCTTCGGACTCCCGGTTCCATCAAGACTCCATCGATCTGAAAAGATTGACCATTTCGATGATCGTGACGGCGGCTTCGAACCCTTTATTGCCAGCTTTCGCTCCAGCCCGTTCAACCGCCTGCTCGATGTTGTCGGTGGTCAAGACGCCAAAAGCGACCGGAATACCGGAATCGAGGCTGACGGAGGCGATCCCTTTGGAGACTTCGGCACTGACATAGTCAAAATGTGGCGTTGCACCACGAATCACTGCGCCGAGGCAGATGACAGCGTCATATTTCCCCGAATTAACCATTTTTTTGGCCACCATCGGGAGCTCAAAAGCGCCAGGAACACGAACCACGTCGAGATCGTTCTCTTCTGCGCCGTGCCGGCGCAGAGCATCAATCGCCCCTTCCAGCAGCCGTTCGGAAATAAAACTGTTGAAACGACTGACGGCTAATCCAACTTTCAGGCCGGACGCATCGAGTTTTCCTTCAATAATATTTGTCATTTTACTTCTCCTGTCAGCAGACTACTCAGAGATTTTCTAAAAGATGTCCCATCTTCTCTCGTTTTGTTTTCAGATAGGAAAGGTTTGAAGCCGTCGCCGCAATTTCGAGCGGCACGCGCTCAACCACCGACAGACCATACCCTTCAAGACCGACAATTTTTTTCGGATTATTGGTCATCAGGCGAATTTTGCGAATCCCCAAATCAAACAGAATCTGCGCACCGATACCGTAATCACGTAAATCAGCTTTAAAACCGAGAGCTTCATTCGCCTCGACGGTGTCATGCCCCTCGTCCTGCAAAGCGTATGCACGCAGCTTGTTGACCAGGCCGATTCCGCGTCCTTCCTGACGCATATAGAGCAGAACACCAACACCTTCGCTTTCGATCTGCAACATTGCTGCCTTCAATTGATCACCACAGTCGCAGCGCAAAGAACCGAAGACATCACCGGTGAGACATTCGGAATGGACACGAACCAGAACCGGTTGATCCGAATTGATCTCACCTTTAATTAAAGCCATGTGCTGAGAACCATCGACATCATTTTCGTAAGCGACAGCCTTAAAATCAGTGCCAAACGGTGTCGGCAGGATCGTTTCAGCTGCACGATGCACCAGCAGTTCTTTACGCATCCGGTAGGCAACCAGATCAGCGATGGTGACAATCCGCAGATTATGGAGTTTGGCAAATTTCTTCAGTTGGGGCATGCGCGACATTGTGCCATCTTCGTTCATGATTTCGCAAATCACTCCGGCTGGCTTAAGACCTGCCAGACGAGCGAGATCAACTGACCCCTCGGTCTGTCCCGCACGGACAAGGGCGCCCCCTTTTTTGGCCCGCAGCGGGAAAATATGACCGGGACGAGCAAGGTCAAACGCCCTGGTTTCGTCGGCGATTGCAACTTGAATCGTCCGGGCCCGGTCCGCGGCTGATATCCCTGTCGACACCCCGGTTCGCGCCTCGATCGAGACAGTAAAAGCGGTGCCGAATGAAGAGGAATTATTCTGAACCATTAATGGCAGTTCGAGAAGATCAGCACGCTCTTCGGTGAGGGAGAGACAGATCAGCCCACGTCCCTCTTTTGCCATAAAATTGATCGCTTCGGGTGTAACTTTTTCTGCGGCAATAACAAGATCACCTTCATTTTCACGATCTTCATCATCAACCAGGATAATCATGTTCCCCTGACGGAGATCGTCCATGGCTGCTTCGATGTTCTCAATCGGCATTTTAATTCCTTTAGTTATTACATTAATGGCTATCGGCTGTTTTACAGATGGCCCGTATTTATGTCACAGAAAACCGTGCTTGGCAAGAAGTTCACTCGTCAGCGATGGTTTGATTTCAGGGTTATGCTTCAGCAAACGCTCAACATATTTACCCAGAATATCGGCTTCGATATTCACTTTTGATCCGGGTCGCAGCTCGTTTAATGTCGTTTTATCGAGAGTGTGTGGGATAATACTGAGCTGAAAACTGTTTGCGTTGACACTGTTGATGGTCAGACTGATCCCATCGACAGCCACAGAGCCTTTTTCGATCAGATAGCGACAACAGCTGGCCGGCACCTCAATCTCGATCAGAACAGCATTATTAACTGTTGAGAGCTGTTTGACCACACCGACCGCGTCAACATGCCCTGTCACGATATGCCCTCCCAATCGATCTCCGACCCGCAACGCCCGCTCCAGATTGACCCGACTTCCGGTTCTGAGCAATTCAAGAGTCGACCGGGAAAATGTCTCCGGCGAAACATCCGCCGAAAACGCATGGGCTTCTTTTGCGGTCACTGTAAGACAAATGCCGTTCACGGCAATACTGTCGCCCGGAGTCAAACTCTCAGTCGGCAGAGAGGTCCCTAACGTTATCACTGCCGAAGTCGACGTCCGCACGATACTCTTTAACGTCCCACAATCTTCGATCAAACCGGTGAACATCAAACGACCTCGCCTTCAATCAGGATATCGTTAGCAAAGAAACAGGAACGAATGTCCTGCAACTCTACTGCATCTTTTAACAGCTTGACACCCGCACCAGAAAAAACAGGGGACCCCTCCTCTCCCCCCAAAAGTTTCGGCGCGATAAAAAAAGCGACACGATCGACGATGCGTGATCTTAGCGCTGCACCATTCAAAACCGATCCGGCTTCGAGCAGCAGACTCTGAATATTGCGCCGACCCAGATAACGCATCAAATCGACGAGGGACACCCGACCATCAGGATCGGATTCAAAGAGAACAACCTCAACTCCGTTATCGCGCAACTCCTCGATTCTGGAATCCGGGGCCGCAGAAGTTGTCGCAATCAGCGGCAAGCGAGCCGTGTCCGGAGAGAGGATTTGCGCCCTGGCCGGGATACGCAGTTGCGAGTCAACAACAATCCGCAGTGCGTCGCGCCCCCCTTCGGGGAGACGGGTTGTTAACCGCGAATCATCAGCCAATATCGAGCCGATACCGGTCAAGATCGCATCCGAACGGTTTCTCATCCGGTGTACGTACAGACGGCTTAGTTCACCGGTGATCCATTGCGAATCACCTGCATGCGTCGCTGTCTGTCCATCGAGGGTCATCGCAGTTTTCAGGGTGACAAATGGCAAACCGGTCAGAATATGTTTGGTAAACGGTGCAATCAGACGGCGACAGGACGACTCAAGCAGACCGGTGACGACTTCGACACCAAAGCTGCGTAAATGCTCGATCCCCTTCCCGGCGACCACAGGATTCGGATCTGTACAGCCGACAAAAACCCGTCTGATTCCAGCCTTGATGATCGCTTCAGTGCAGGGCCCTGTCCGGCCTTGATGATTACACGGTTCGAGAGTCACATAGAGGTCGGCGCCATCCGTTCGACCTCCCGCAGCATTAAGCGCAAAGATCTCAGCATGAGGTTCGCCAGCGGCAGGATGAAACCCTGTACCGATAACTTCCGCACTGGAAACGACAACGGCCCCGACCGGGGGGTTGGGGCTGGTACGACCTTCACCCTTTCGGGCAAGATCAAGGGCTTGCTGCATAAATTGTTCAGACATCGATCGGCTTAAAAGCCCTTATAGTCTAATGGGTCTTCGGTTTTTCTTGATTCAGAATATCCTTCAACTCATCCATAAATTCATTAATATCCTTGAATTGGCGATAGACAGAAGCAAATCGCACATAAGCAACTTCGTCGATCCCTTGCAAAGATTCCATCACGGCACTCCCGATCTGCCCGACATCTATCTCCTTGTCACCACTCTCCTGGAGAGACTGCTGAAATCCGTCGACAAACTTTTCTATTGTTGCAATCGGTACAGGGCGTTTTTCACAGGCACGCTGCATCCCGGCGATGATCTTGTTGCGGTCAAAAACCTCACGACAACCATCTTTTTTAATAACAAGGGGGAGAGATTCCTCAACCCGTTCATAGGTTGTAAAGCGCCGTTCGCAATCGATACACTCTCGTCGACGGCGAATATTATTCCCCTCTTTCCCCATACGGGAATCGACCACCTTGGTATCATTAAAACCGCAGAACGGACACTTCATTCGATCTCCTGTGCAATCAGGTTGGTTTTGCCGGCATAGATACGAAAGTCGATATCGGACTCTTCGAGCATATCTTTAGCCAGAATATCGGGATAACCATCCAGATAAACAACTTGCTTAATCCCGGAATTGATAATCATTTTTGCACAGATAATACAGGGAGCATGTGTACAAAACAGCGTCGCTGCATCGATATTGACCCCATGTTTGGCCGCCTGCAGAATAACATTCTGTTCCGCATGCAGACCACGGCACAATTCGTGTCGCTCACCGGATGGGACTTTTAACTGCTCGCGCAGACAGCCGGTCTGCTCGCAATGGGCAATACCGGTGGGTGTCCCATTGTAACCGGTGGCAAGAATATTCTTATGCTTGACCAGAACAGCACCAACCTGACGACGCAGACAAGTCGATCGCCGGGAAACGAGCTGGGCGATGCTCATGAAATACTCTTCCCAACTCGGTCGCTGCATCAGACCAACCGATCTGCATAAAGGGGGAATCGCAGACACATCGCTTTGACCTCCTCCTTGATTTTCTGCAAAGCGACCAGATCATCCGTATTAGCCAGAGCACGCTGAATCCAGTCAGCCACCTGCTTCATCTCCGGTTCTTTCAACCCCCGCGTTGTGGTCGCAGGCGTGCCGATACGAATTCCACTGGTCACAAACGGTGAACGGGCGTCGAAGGGGACAGCATTTTTGTTCATGGTCAAACCGGCTCTCTCAAGTGCCTCTTCAGCGACTTTTCCGGTCATCTCTGTGCCACTGAAATCGAGTAGCATCAAATGGTTGTCTGTCCCACCGGATACCAGATTAAAGCCGTGCGCAACAAGGGCATCTGCCAGCGCCTTCGCATTTTTGACCACTTGTTGTGCATAGGTTTTAAACTCGGGCGATAAAGCTTCCTTGAAAGAAACCGCCTTGGCGGCGATAACATGCATCAGCGGACCACCCTGAATGCCGGGAAAAATATTACTGTTCAGTTTTTTTGCATCCGCTTCTCGACAGAGAATCATGCCGCCACGCGGACCACGCAAGGTTTTATGCGTTGTCGTCGTCACATAATCGGCGTACGGAACCGGGTTGGGATGTTCTCCGGCAGCAACCAGACCGGCAATGTGCGCCATATCGACCATGACCTTTGCCCCCACCTTGTCGGCAATCTTTCTGAACGGTTCAAACTCAATAGTACGGGGGTAAGCACTC
>JAGXHN010000022.1 GCA_024636225.1 Desulfuromonadaceae bacterium
GCCCCTTATTGTTATCTGTCTCGGGGCAATGATGCTGGTTATCCTCCTCTCTATCTTTCTGCCGCTCTATGGCATTGTCGGCAACATCAAAGGGCACTGAGGTGATGGATAAAAAAGGTTTCACACTGATCGAGATCATCGTCTCCATCGCCATCCTCTCGATTCTGGCTGGGGTTATGGTGCCGCTGGTCTACCGGGTCTGGGAGAGTAATGAGATTGCCGCAACCCGCACCCGCATGGCCGACCTGAAAACAGCCATCGCCGGTGCCCGGGATCTTTACCAGCAAGGGGTACGCAGCCATTATGGCTTTGTCGGTGATATCGGCGCGTTGCCAAACAACCTTGACGACCTGGTGATCGACACCGGCGCCTGGCCCGGCTGGCGCGGCCCGTACCTCGGCGGCGGGTTCAATGCAGCCTCCTTCAGACTCGACGCCTGGTCAAATCCGATCGCCTATACCGTTCATGCTACCCCTTTGATTGTAGCGGGAGAAGAGATCGCAGCAACCTTGCGCAGCGCAGGACCGGATCGTCTCTTCGGCACAGCAGACGACATCGACGAAAACAGCGATCTGACCCTGCAAATTTTGAGTAACGACGTCTGGCCGACCAGCCTGATTCAGGGGAACCTGAACATCACACTGACCGCCACCACAGACGTCACGCCGAACTACTCTGCCAACCTTCTCGTTCGCTACCGCAACGGCGCCGGCTGGGGATTCGCCACAACAAACTGTATCCCGCTCAGCATCGGCCCGGTCGAGCCCGGCGTCCCCAAAGCCATCATTCAGGCTTTCGACACCAGTTTCCCGCTAACGTTGCCGATCGGCAGAAGTACTTTGCGTAGCCGGCTCTTCAGCGACGACGCTTGTGGCACCCTAATTGAGGAGACCAGCGAAATGACAATTTTTATCAGCGACGGACTCAACGAGCTATCGGCAAACCCGCCGACACTCTACAACAGGATTAACTGAACCGTATGAAAGATCAGGCCAAAATATTTATCGACCAGCGCGGAACCGGGCTGCGTGCCCTGGTCTCCGAGGGGGGGCGGATTTATGCGCAGAGCACCCTCGCTGGCCCCCTTGAGAGCGGGACGGCGCTCAAAGAGCTGACTGCCGACCTCGCGGCCAGAACCGGGCAGGAACCTCTGCAGGCCCATCTGCTGATCGCCTCCGAACAGGTAAAATTGAGCACTTATCACCTGCAGGAGATGCCGATCAACGACGTGGAGAAGATCATTGCCCGTGCCATAGCATCGACGACCGCCGAAAAAGATCCGATCTTCCGACTCACCCTTTTGGCCCCGCAGCAGGACAAAAATGTCTACCTGGCCGAGCAGATCCCACGGGCAACCATCTCCCATCTTCTCCAGCAGTTCAAGGATGCAGGGCTCAGACTTACCTCCATATCGACCGCCCTGCAAGCCACCCTCAGCGCATTTATGCCGTACCGCGACGCTATTATCCAGGCCCAAGTCATTTTCGACATCAGTCGTGAGACGGTTACGGCAACCTTTTTATCTTCAACCGAACTCCTGCATTTTGAAACAGTCACAATTCAGGATTCCGGCAGAGAGCTTGAAGAGGAGGGAGAAGCGGACAGCGGACGGGAACTCAAGCGCCAGCTTTTCGCCATACTCAACCTCATTCACGGTCTCTATTCACAGTATATGCGCATGAATCCGCTCTTTCCGGTCGAAAAAGTCTGGCTTTGCGGCCCCGGGTCTGATCTGGCGGGACTTGAAGAATCGTTGATCGACGCCATGGATATTGAAGTTGTTTCGCTCGATCTGCTCGCCGGGCAGATTTCTGAAAGTCGCCCCTACACACCGTTATCCGGCTTGATCACCGCCCTCCGGCAGAACACCCTCGTCAACTTTATCCCGGCTGAAATCAGCAACCCGGTCTGGATCAGCACCGGGGCGAAAGTTATGGCGGCCGGAGCTTTTATCGTTCTGCTGCTCATCACTGCCGGTCTTGTCACACAATTCGGTATCTGGGATTTAAAGAAACAGTTAAAAAAAAGTGAGTCCGAGCTGCAATTTCTGCAGGTGCAAGCCGCGGCCAACCAAAATCGCCTCAATAGTCTCAAATTCCTCAAACAACTCGACCAGCCAGGCCCTGCGTTCTATACGATTTTCGGTGAGATG
Source organism: Desulfuromonadaceae bacterium (assembly GCA_024636225.1). Next base: position 2,153 of record JAGXHN010000022.1, read on the forward strand.
GCCGATCAGCTCCCCCGTGAGGTTCAGCTCGATTCTCTCAAGTTTCGACAGGGTGAAGAGTCCGGCGCCCTTGAGATCGTCGCCGTGATTAAACACGAAACGCCCTGGAAAAATGAGCAGATTTTCACATCTTTGATGTCAACCCTCGATAATTCGGATTATCTGAATTGTAATAAGGAACCGAATCTTTCCATCCTGCAGGCCAACGAAAAGAGGTTGATCAGGATTACGGTGAATTGTCAAACCGGTTCAGCGCAGAAGAAGAGCAGACTATGAAAAACATTATTGTCTTCACCGTGATCAGCCTGATTCTGGCGGGGGGATTTTATCTGAACCGCCAGAATGAAGCGACGCAACTGCAAAAAGAGCTGTTGCGTCTACAATCCGAACAAGAGATCTTGCAACAGGGAGCCGCCGAAGCGCTCAGCCTGGAAAAAGATTATGCCGCCGCAGCCGACGTTGCAGCCTTCACCGAAGAACTCTACGACTGTGCCCGGCAGGCAAATATTCGCGAGCATGAGGTCACCACCAGGCGCGCAGGTGAGCAGTTACAGACCGGTCGGAGGGGAAAGAAGAACAGCGAATTGAAAGTCGATCGACTGCAAGTCGTAATGACCGGGAGCTTCCGGCAGATAGCCGAGTACATCGACCGGGCACAGCGACTTGATGCGCATAAAAAAATCGTCGAAATTGACCTTCTGCCGGGTGAAAAAAAACTCGGGGCGTCGCTCACCTTCGACCTTTATTCAGTTGAGGCCGCTCATGTCCGTTAAAAAGATAATTATGTTCGGGATCTCTCTCTTCTGGTTGCTGCTGACAACCGGAGGGGCGGCCAACACGGCAGCCACCGCCGTCGACGAGGTACAATGGCTGCGCGACCCGTTCCGCTATGTTTCTCCCGCCGCCAGCAGACCGAATCGCGCCTCAGCGCAGAACCCGAAGCGGGAGCGCGCGGCAGACCATCAGGGACTACAGGGGATTTTTGTCCGCAACGGCATCTATCAGGCCCTTTATAACGGACAACTGGTCACAGCCGGTGAAAAAGTCGGACAGACCGTCATCCGTGAAATTGCTCTATACTCCATCATTATCGAAGACGGTGCCGGACGCCGTAGAATCGAATTATTCCATGAAAATTAAAGCAGGGAGAACAATGAAGAGTTATCAATGGATGGTATTGTCCCTTCTGATTCCAGCCTTGCTCCTGGCCGGCTGCACGCCACTTCAAGGCCCTCGGATCGACGACACTCTGGCGGCGCCCGATTTTGTCGGTGTCCCGTCAAAAGCTCCCCTTCCCTCCCCGGCCCCGGACGAGGTGACCGCAGATGCAAACAGCGCGATCAATCAGGGGCTGTTTTCGTTGGCCTTAAAAAATGTCGAATTGAAAGAGGCGCTGGCGATCCTCTCAAAGGATAGCCCGATCCCGATTGTCCCGGAGAGCGGCGTCAGCGGTCGCGTTACAATCAACGTCAAGAACAAGCCGTTAGGCGATCTTTTGTTCACCATGCTGCGCCCACTCGGCTACAGCGCCAAGGTGGAAGACGATATGATCGTGGTCGGACCGGCTAAAATGGTCACCCAAAGTTTCGTGGTCAACTACCTGAAAGATAAACGGACCTCCAGCAGCACCACGAACGCCTCTATTTCGGCCAGTTCTGGCAGTAATAGCAGCCGTTCTTCTTCGGACAGCGGCTCTTCATCATCGAGCAGCATCACAACCGGAGGGAACGGGAACGTTACGGTCACCACGTTCGGCGGGAGCGACTTCTGGGGCGAAATCATCAACGGGGTTGAATCGATTACCTACGGTCCGGATAAAAAAACCGCTGGCAATTCAGGGATCAATATCGTCACCAATCAGCTGGCCGGTATCATCCAGGTGACCGCCCCGGCGAAAACAATGGAAATTGTCAGTTCGTATCTTTTGAGCATTGAGCAGGAAATCAGACGCCAGGTACTGATTCAGGCCCACATTGTCGAGATCGAACTGAATGACGAGTTTTCCCTGGGGATAGACTGGAAAACCTTCCTCGATAAGGCGCACAAATTTTCGATCGCACAGAATTTAACCCCGACCAATCTGTCGAATGTTTTTGTGCTCGATATCAACACCAGTGACTTCACACTCCTGCTCGACACCTTCAAAGAGCAGGGGGGGATCAACATGCTCTCCAGTCCGAAGATCTCAACCCTCAATAATCAGAAGGCGGTGATCAAACTGACCACCAATGAGGTCACCTGGGTGCAGTCGGTTTTGCGCGGCAACGGCACCTCGACAACTGATATCGTCATCAACACCCCACAGATCGACGAAGTCGGACTGTTCCTCGACGTCACCCCGAATATCGCTGCCAGCGGCCGCATCAGCATGCAGGTCCATCCAAGTATCACTGAAGTAAAGGAAGTTTCAGAATCCCCGGACGGCAAGAGCAGCAAGCCGGTTATCACCGTGCGCGAAATTGATACTATGGTCGATGTTCAATCCGGCCAGACGATGGTCATCGGCGGTCTGATCTCCGACAAGATCAGCAACGTCAAACGGGGAATCCCGCTCCTCGGCGATATTCCGTTCCTCGGGTGGTTGTTCTCAAACCATAGCCAGGTAAAAAGAAAGACCGAACTGGTGATATTTCTCACCCCCTATATCCTCAGCAGCGATGTCATCGAGGCGGTCCGAACCGAACACGAAAACCGCCTCTGGGGGAGCAAGGGGATCAATCAGTATGTCAATCGGCTGATGGAACAGTGACACGCAAGAAACTGCAATATTCTCGGTCTTGTCAAATGACAGAAACAATCAACAGGAGGTATTCATGAAAGTTATCGCACGCCTAAGAAACAATGCCGGTTTCACACTTATTGAAGTCATCGTCATCGTCGCGATCCTCGCCATTTTGGCCGGGATACTGACACCGATGATCTTCAGCCAGATCGACGAAGCCAAATTGGCCCGCGCTGAAGCCGATGCCAAATCGATCAGCTCGGCAGTTCTGACCTTCCGTAAAGATCTCGGCGTCTGGCCAAATCTTTCCGGTGCTGATTGTGGCCCGAACACGACCCTGATAAACGGACAGGGGACTCTACCGCAGGGGCTTGCCGCCATGGCTTATAACACCGGCGTAACTGTTTTAATGAGCGACGTCTTCTCGCTTGACGATGAAGGGTGCTACAACCCCACGCTCTACAAAGGACCTTATTTACCGGTCGTGACGACAGATCCGTGGGGGAATGCCTACATCATGGCTGCGGACCAGTTTGCCCTGGATGGCAGAGCTGTTTTTGTCTTGTCCGCCGGACCGAACGGCACGGTTGATACCCCGGTTTTCTCAATCTCGACCCTCGGTGACGATATCGGTATCCGGGTTAAGTAACAGCTGGCATAAAAACACAACAAAAAGGGTGGCGAAGAAATCTCTCTGCGCCACCCTTTTTGCGTCGCCTCAACCCCTCTTTATTTCCTTCATCTGCTGTAACGATTCAGCACCTGCGAAATGGGTGTCATTCCCGAGGGGGTTGTTGGGAACCTTCCTTTTGCGTTTACTTCTTGTAAACGCTTCAAAGATCTGCTACCGTTTACAAAACGTTAACCAGGAACGATAACAATGCATGTAATTGCCAAAATGGCCTTCCTTGAGGCAGCCCGGAAATTTCCACAAGACCGCAAAGCTCTAATGGATACCCACCGGCTGTTGAAAGCGGGAAAATTCAAGAACCCGGAAGAACTCAAAAACCTTTTCCCCTCATTGGCTAATTTCAAATATCTGGATCACGGTTATGTGATTGATGTTGGTGGTAACAATTTGCGGATACTGGCGATTATTTACTTTCAGGGACAGAAATTATTTATCCGGCACATTGTCAGCCACAAAGAATATGACCAGCTTTGCGACAGGTACAGAAAAGGAGAATTATGATGACCAATACAGCTGAAGCTCAAAAACTGACCAACTCTTTCTTTTCTTTCTACGAGCAAGCAAGCCAAATCATTGATATTAAGTCGGCAGAAGACTACGCGAACGCGCTTGACTTTATTGAACATCTCATGACCACCAATGAGAACAATGCCGAAAGCCCAATACTCCATCTGATTAATATTGTTGCGACTTCAATTGAAAAATATGAAGATAACTTTGAAGAGATGAAGGAATACATCCGGGAAGTTGACGCTCTCGATCCTGCTGTTTCAACTCTGCGCGTCATAATCGATCAGAATCATTTGGCGTACTCTGATTTAAAGGAAGAAATAGGCTCGAAATCTCTGGTTTCTCAAATTATACACGGGACGAAGAACCTGACGAGAAACCACATCGCAAAATTATCAGAGCGTTTTCACGTCAGCCCTGAGTTGTTTTTCTGAACCAGCCCAGGATTGAGTTATTAGCCAGTATCCTGTCATTCAACGAGAAACTGATTTCATAAGCCACAACCCTGTCATCTACAAAATACGAGTGTAGATACCGTTACTCAAATGCAAGCTCCACAGCATCCTTTGCTCTGTCCGTATAACGCAGCTTCATTTGTATTTATCGCGCAGACTCTCGTGTACCGATTTCCAATCATGCAATTCCAATGTCCCTTGCTGATAATCTTCATATCTTTTTTTAAGTTCTCGTTTTTGCCTCTCTGGCATGGGGATTTCAGAATTACTGGTGGCAATAGCGTCCCAAACATCCTCAACAAGAAGCAACTTTTCAGATAGCTCCAGCCTGTTGATTTCGTCTTTGATTTGATCCGGTCTCATTTGATTACCTCATTTGAATTTCGGGTATAAATTTGCGTAAAAACGCTCTTATAAACTCAATAATTGCAATCCCGCAGAGCCGAGAGTGAAGTTGTTGGTACGGGCGTGATTTTCACCTCTGGCTACAGCATAACTGACAATTCTGGTTTCAAGAAGTACTCTCTCCAAGCGTTACCGGAAACCTTCCCTATCCTTTTTGTTTCTAAATATTCCCCGGCGCTTAATTTCCCGGATGATCTCATGATACAAGTTTCCTGGAGCGAATCCCATTGTTCGTGGCATGGAGCGGTAAATGAGTCCAACCTTCCTCAGTTGGCCCCGCCACCCAGCAGGGCTAACAACAACAGCAGGATAATGGTCTGAATGACCCAACCGATCGCGCATACGCCCACTGCCCGCAGGGTGCTGGTGTAATCCAGCGCCTGCCGGACCGCGATAACCATGGCCACCAGCATCCAGATGGACGCCACAGCAAAAACGATCGGTCCCAGCCCAGGGATGATCCCCAGAACCCGAATCAGACCGGGAGAACTTGAAAATCCGGTGGTACGTAACAACTGCCCGAGATCGGCTTCGGTTTGCGGTTCGGCGAGAAATCTGGTGCCGATAAAGTAGGTGAGCCAGGCCCAGACATACCAGCTGCCAAGAGCGGCGAGGGTTCCGAGCAGCATCCCGCCAAATCCGAGGTTCGCGACACTTGCGACTCCGGCCGCCAAACTGGAAAGTACAACCACCCCCATGGCCTGAGGCATTGCACTCTGGTCGGCTTCGACCTCTTCATAAAATGTGACGTCTAATTTCGCCGCACGCAGCATCCGCGTCATGAAAGAGTTCATCGTTGCTCCTTTGGTTGATTGGAAATCAAGCTGAAATAAACCTGAATCCTGACGGCTTAACTTATGGGGAGATTAGCCAAAAAACAAAAACCGCCCATCGGCACAGACCGATAAAACGGTTAAAAATATGGTCAATCTTCACTGGCGTAAATCTCTCGCACCATTTCAATTCCCCTCCAGGACTTTTAAAAATTTTAAAGATACCCTAAGCTTATACCCCTTCAGCAGTCAACAATTTTCAAAGGGACAAACTTGCAACTGCGTTAACGCAACCACATTACGTCAGAAGTACTTTTAATAAGTTCTGAAAAATTCAGCCAACCTCCACGTCTTCGAATGAACTGATGCATGATTATTACCTCCTCGATTAAATTGATATCGAATTGGTAATATCTATCTTCATATCTGATTTAAAACAAAAGAGACATTCCCTGTGATTCGTTTCGAGATAGCTACTGGAATTTTTTTCTTAAAATGGAAGATCGATTAATTACTTTTACCTGCTAAAGTTCCGATCCAAAGCGTCTAGGCACAAAACCACATTCAAAAAAATTCAAAGATGACATAAAAAATCCACTCCCATGACAGGAGTGGATCAGTAAAATATCGCGGTATCAACCGTCCCATAAATCCCTAGATAATCCGGGACACGTGGTTAGAGTAACTTCCGGGGCACTTGCGTAAAAACGTCCCAAATATAGAGGTGAACGGGACTTTATCGGGAAAGCTGAATGTATGTGATTTTAATTAACGAAGCGTCCAAAATATAGTGA
>JAGXHN010000023.1 GCA_024636225.1 Desulfuromonadaceae bacterium
GCGGCCACTGTCGGAGCGGCCACTGTCGGAGCGGCCACTGTCGGAGCGGCCACTGTCGGTAACGGCGCGATAATTGGAACAGTTGGGGTGACAACGGGTACCGGCACGACAACAGGCACCGGAGTTGGCGTCGGCAGCTTCTGAACCGGAGTTGCATCGCCTTTGGGAAGGGGCATTACAGACGAAGAGGTGCCGGTCGAGGTTGCACCGACCCCTGGAACAGTCGAGGTGTCAACACTGGAAGGGACCTGAATCAACGGGGTCAGCATTTTGAGCTTAAGGACCTTGACCGGTTCATTCTTTAAATCCTCTGACAAATCCCGATTTTCAATTTCCTCCTCAAGCTTGTTCAGACTGTAAGAACCGATCCCCTGACAGGTTGAAAAACCGGCAAGCAGACGCAAATCAGGACTCTGATCGGTCAAACCGTAGCCGACCCCCAATGAAAAAGTGAGGTGAGGTGAGATGAAATACTGAAAGCCACCGGTTATCTCAGCAGATCGGTCTGTACCGCTGATTTTTTCAGCGAATGATTCAGCTTCAACGATCAAACGGAGGCGGTCCGTTGGAAAAAATTCAATACCGCCGCCAAAACCGACCTGATCCTCATAATCGATACCGATCGGATCTTCGTTCTTGCGATAGGCTCCGTAGGCATGAATCCCGAAACGTTCATTTGCAACCGTGGCAATCATTCGCCCCTGATAGTCAACCAGTCCGTCGAAAACAGGATCGATTGAAATCTGTCGTTGCAACTGTCCGTCGATGGCGACCTTGACCAATGATGAACGTTTGCCGAGGAGACGAATCTTGGAACCAAGATTCACATAACCACGACCACTTGCGGTTTCCTTGTCGTTAAATAACAGATTGGGGTAAGAGCCGTAAAACTCCAGAAAGGAGCCGAGGCCAAGAGTGATAGAGAACGGAAGAACGGTAGCGGAGGCCGCCTCACCATCCGAAACGTTCGCCCAGAGCCCGACGCATATATTCCCGGAATCGAGTGTATCGGCTGTCGGTTGTGACAAGAGGCCGGTATCACCAAACTGAGTAGGAATAGACCATGCCGATAAAGGTAAAAGAAGCAGCAACCAGAACAGCGCAATCCCTCTGCATAGTTTAGTCATATCAGGCATCCCTGAAGATAAATAGTCTCCATCTGGAAACATCCTTTTCGCAATCGATAAAAGCAATCAGCATGACTGCTTACCCTGCCCCATGCTGAAATCAGCAAAAAAGAACAAAAGTAAATCGTCTGTAAATACCATTTCAACACAGGAAAATCAACCGACTAACACAGTCTTTTAATATTCATCAGCCTGCCGAAGTTATTCGCCGCTGTAAAAAATCTCAACTGGAAAACAAGAAGGGTAATAGACCCGAAAATAACGCCAAACGATAAAGCAACCTTCATACAGTAAACAAGTAACATGCCAAAAAAGGTGAGATTCAAGCAGATAAGAAAGATTGATGAACGTGACGGGAAGAATCAAGGTAAAACGACACTTTCAGAAAACTTTATTGTGCAGCGACGATGACCAGTCGTAAAAACTCACATAAAAACAACGGTATAATACAGGAGTGTAACCGGCAAAAAACGGAATAAATCGATTCAATTCAGTTGTCGACCAGTTCACGCAGCTGTTTGCCGACTTTGAAGAAAGGGAGTTTTTTAGGTTTTACGTGAATGATCTCACCGGTTTTTGGATTCCGTCCCATGTAGGACTTGTAATCCTTGACGACAAAGCTGCCAAAACCGCGAATCTCTATGCGTCCCCCATGAGCGAGGGTGTCCGCCATGGTATCAAAAATGATGTTGACAATTTCTTCGGATTTTTTATAGGTCAAATCCCGGCTGCTTGCCAAGGCTTCGACTAATTCAGATTTATTCATCTTATCCTCCTGAATTAAACTGCGGATATGCAGTTGGACGGCTAAGGCAAATATACTTCTTAAACAGAGACTGTCAACCCGGTATTATATCAATTTAAATAATAGTAAAAGGAGAGAGCGTCCAGATCACCTTGGCATCGTCGTCACCGATATTATCCCAACGGTGTGGAAGATGAGATTTAAACGAAAGGCTATCGCCAGCTCGCAGAATATGTGTCTCATTGGCAATTTCGATGCGAATCGTCCCCGAAAGAACATACATAAGTTCATCGCCAGGGTGGTACATATTGGCGGTACCGCTTGTCCCACCTTTTTTTACAGTGCAAAAAAAGGCTGTAAACTGCGGGTCACGCAAACCGGATGTGAACGATTCTGTATGCATGTTGTCGAAATCGTCATAAACGGTTTGCGCTCTGGTTCCTGGAGATGAAAAAACGATTTCATGTGTCGTCTTGACCTCTTCGACAAAATAATTGATGCTTTTATCGAACACAAGAGCAATTTTCATGAGAATTTCAACCGACGGGATCGTAAGTCCACGTTCAATTCGTGAAATCATATTCGAAGAGACACTCGATTTTTGTGCCAGATCATAGATCGTCAGATCAGAATTAAGTCGGATATCTTTAAGCTTTTTACCTATAATTTTTTTTACTTGCATCGATATCACCTGATGGTTACTGGACGACATTCGGAGCCGGGGCAACAACCCACATAATAACGGATTGACCATCGTTAAGGTTTTGCCAGCGGTGTGGAAGAGAAGATTTAAAAGTCAGGGAATCACCCTCTTCGAGAATATATTCATCATTTTCGACATAAAATAACATCCGCCCGGAGACTACCAATGCAAACTCTTCACCGGTATGCACCATCCCCCCTTCGCCACTGCTGCAATCTTTTTCGATTGTATCGTAGAAAACGGCAAAGCCCGGGTCGCGCAGACCATGCGACAGGCTGATAATTTGATGTTTGTCCTCAAAAAAGAAGATCGGCTCCCCCTTCCCCTGTTTGGTCATCACGACGGTTGAACCTGTCGCAGCATCTTCCACAAAAAAATTAATACTCATACCGAAGGTGTTGGCAAGCTTCATAAGAATCTCAACAGACGGAATAGTCAAACCGCGTTCGATTCTCGAAATCATGTTAGAGGAAACCCGGGAAGATACCGCTAATTCCTGAATTGTCATGTCATTTTTAAGGCGTATTGACTTAAGTTTTTTACCGACTATTTTCTTTACCATAGACCCCACCATTATTGTAAATGAAACACCTTTTTATCACTGTACCTTCTGTTTTGTCAATATCCATAAAAGGAATATATTTCATTAAGTGGTTGTTTATATAATCTACAAAAGGATTGTCAACCACTAACGATCCAATGGTTGACAGTTCTCTTAAAAACATTATAATCACATAAAAATTTTAATAAGGAGCATCTGAATGAATCACTGGACAGAGACACTGGTCGAGCGCGTAATGACCGGATATCGAATCACAAACAATGAAGCTCAAACAATTCTGCAAGCGACAGGTTCCGAACTCAGTTATCTGTTTGCCGGTGCACATAAGCTCCGGGAACAATTTCGGCAAAACAACATCGGCCTTTGTTCGATTATTAATGCCAAATCAGGTCGATGTGCCGAAAATTGCGCTTTTTGCGCACAATCGACCCATGCCGACACCAATACACCGGTCTATCCGCTTAAATCCAAAGACGAGATTGTTGCTGGTGCCAGACAGGCCGACGCCGGGAGCGGAGACTGTTTCGGGATTGTCACCAGCGGCACCCGCGTCGCAAAAGGGCCAGAGCTCGATACGATTCTTGAGGCTTTGGCCGAGATTCGATCGACGACAAACATAAAGCCTTCGGCTTCACTCGGTATGCTCGATCAAGAGACAGCAGAAGCTCTGGCACAGGCCGGCTGCAATACCTACCACCACAATCTCGAGACCGCACGGTCATTCTTCCCCGCAATCTGCACGACGCATGATTACGATGAAGATGTTGAGACCGTTCGCATCGCTAAAGCGGCGGGCATGCGCGTCTGCTGCGGCGGCATCTTCGGCCTCGGTGAATCTTTCGAACAGCGGATCGAGCTGGCTGAGACGCTGCGTGAACTCGATGTTGACTCGATCCCGATCAATTTCCTCAATCCAGTGCAAGGGACGAGACTGGAAGGTCAGTCAGATCTCACGCCGATGGATTGCCTGAGGATTGTGGCGATGATGCGTTACATTCTCCCCGCGAAGCACATCACCGTCTGCGGTGGTCGTGAAACCAACCTCAGAGAGTTTCAATCATGGATTTTCATGGCCGGTGCCGACGGCATGATGATCGGGAACTACCTTACCACCAGCGGACGGGATGAGCAGATCGATCTACAGATGCTCAAGGATGCAGAGGTGCAAATTGAAGCCTGCTGATCTTTGCAACGCTCTGTTTATATCCGGCACCGACACCGGAGTCGGAAAAACTTTCATTGCCGCGGCCCTCGCTCGCCTTTTGACCCGCAAGGGCGTTCGTGTCGGGGTCATGAAGCCGGTCGAAAGCGGCGTGAATGATATTGCGCAGCTCGGTGCCGATGCAAATCTGCTCTGTTGGGCTGCCGTCAATGATCAACCGGCCGAGCTGGTTTCTCCGTACAGACTGAAAAATCCCGTCGCCCCGGCGGTTGCTGCGAGTCATGAAGGGGTCAAAATTGTTCCGTCCGTGATCAAGGATGCATTCGACACCCTCTGTGCCAGCCATGATTTTGTCATTGTTGAGGGTGCCGGTGGATTGATGACTCCGATCGCCGGTGGTTTCCTGATGGCAGACCTGATCAATCTGCTCCAGATCCAGACCCTGTTTGTCTGTCGTCCGGATCTCGGCACCATCAACCACACCATGCTCTCGCTTTTTGCTGCGCAACAACTCAATATCAGCACCGCAGGTTATATTATAAACGGGATGCCAAAGCACCCTGACATGGCACAAGAGAGAGCGCCACATTCCCTTGCCTCACTTGCGACAGCCGAACTCCTCGGCGTAACCCCTTATCTCCCAGTAACGGATCGGCATCAGGCGGTGGACCAGTTAGCCGATGCGATGGCCGCCATGCCGACCTGCAAAAAGCTTTTAACCTTGATCGGCCTGGCCGATCTGGCCGGGGAGTAGCGATGGAGACCAGCAGACTGATCGCTCTCGACAAGGAGTTTATCTGGCACCCCTGTACCCAGCAGAAAGATCTGGAGACCCTGCCACCGATTCCGATTACCCATGGCGAAGGGGTCTATCTGTTTGATACTGACGGCAAGAGTTACATTGACGGCGTTTCATCCTGGTGGGTCAATCTGCTTGGCCACGGCAACAAGAGACTGAACAAGGCGTTATCCGATCAGGCCAACAAGATTGCTCACCATATCTTTGCCGGCATGACCCATGAACCGGCCATCACTCTGGCCCAGCGTCTTTGCCAACTTGCTCCCGGCAATATGTCGAAAGTCTTCTTCACCGACAATGGCTCCTCTGCGGTCGAAGCGGCGATGAAAATGAGTTTTCAGTATTGGCAACAGTCCGGTTATCCCGATAAAACCCGTTTTGTATCATTAACTGATGCCTATCACGGCGAAACCCTCGGGGCCCTCTCCGTAAGCGGCTGCGAACTGTATCGAAACATCTACAAACCGATTCTTCTCGACGGTTACCAGGCACAGGGGCCGGACTGCTACCGTTGTCCATATGGGCAACATCGGGACAGTTGTGGTCAGGACTGTTTTGTCGAACTCGAAAAAGTCGTTACGGAAAATTCCGGACAGATCGCAGCGGTCATTGTTGAACCACTCGTTCAGGGGGCCGCCGGAATGCGTATTTATCCCCCAGGCTACCTGAAAAAATTACGTCAGCTCTGTGACAGCTGCAACGTCCACTATATCGCTGATGAGATCGCCGTCGGTTTTGGCCGCACAGGTCGGATGTTTGCCAATGAACACGCAGATGTCGCTCCCGACCTCCTCTGTCTGTCAAAAGGGATCACCGGCGGGTATATGCCGTTAGCTGTTGTTTTGACCCACGATGAGATCTATCAGGCCTTCTACGACGATTACGATTCTCTCAAGGCTTTTCTGCACTCGCACTCTTACTCCGGCAACCCCCTCGCCTGCGCTCTGGCGGTCGAAGTGTTAAACATTTTCGATGACGAACAGATTCTCGAATCGATTCAACCCAAAATCGATCTCCTCAAAGATGCAAAATCGACATTTGAACAACATCCGCATATCGGCGAGATGCGGCAGTGCGGCATGATTGCCGCGCTGGAAATGGTGCAGGAGAAAAGAGACAAAACCCCCTACCCCTGGCAGCAGCGCCGCGGGTTTGAAGTCTACAAACATGCCCTTTCGCTCGGAGCGCTGCTGCGCCCACTCGGCAATGTCGTCTACTTCATGCCACCTTTAACAATCGAACCGCAGCAGTTGGAGCAGCTGCTCGATATCGCGATGGCGTCGATTAATCACGTCACTTGCGAATAATGCTTTTACCAAAATGAAATCAGAGATATAGTTCGCAGATGAAAAATTCACTACAAAAGGGAGCTGTTTTTACACTTCTTCTGCTCCTCTTCTCGCTGATTATTCCGACTGCAGCCAAAGCGGTCGATCCCGAACGACCGCCGGAACAACTCGACCTGGGCGATGAATCCCCCCGAAAAGAGACGATTCTCGATCTTATATTCGGGGCTGAAGCCAGACTTCCGACTGAAAAAGGGATTCTGATCATCGATGCCTTTGAAGACTTGAACAACAACGGACATCAAGATGATGCCGAACCGCTCCTCTCAGGGGAAGTTTCTTGTACGGTTGACGAAATCAGCTATTCTGTCCCGGCTTTTATCCCCGGGCTGAATTATAACAGCCGCTACACCATCCGCTGTTCGAGTGAGAGCTATGTCATCTATTCTTCAGCTAAAGACATCTTTATTGAGCGACGTGGACATGTGATCGAGATCAGTCTGCCGTGTGGAAAGTTATAAATTCGTCACATCAGCAGACCCGCCCCTCTCTTTTTAAACTTTTTTTCAGGTGACACCTTTGCGTATCCTGTTCAACTTTCTTGTTCCCGGGTCGTTGTTGATTGCGGGAACCGTCCTCTTCTTAAACAGCCCCTTTCTATCAAAAATCACGCCGTTTCAGATCGATTCAGGCGCGAGTATTCTGGTTCTTCTCACGGCGTTGCTGGCGTGGCGCTTCGATCGATCGCGGATCATCTATCTGCTTCAGACCCTTCTCTACACAGATATTGTCATCCGTACCCTCGTTGGTCCGATTCGGGCGACCCTCCTGCCGATCATTATTGCTATTTTGTTGATTAGTTTATCCTTTCTTGCGCTCCTCAAAGAGCGGGGAATTCATTCCGTGCGGGGGATTTTTGTCACAGCTTCGCCGCTCATTCAGGCGGCCCTCCTTTTTTTCTGGTTCAAAACAACCAGGAACCTGAGCCTCCCGAATATCGAGACTGCGGTTCTGAATCTTCCTCCTCCTCTATCTGAACTCCCCGAGCTTATACTCCTTTTGATTATCGTAGCGCTGCTGACACAATCGATCCGATTTTTGCGTTACCCGAACCCTCTGGAAGGGGGGCTGCTCTGGGTCATTATCGCCCTGACTGCAGCGCTGTTTTATCCGGCAGGGGTGCAGACAACCCTGCTCATCTCTGCCGCAATTCTGACTCTGCTCATCTCTTTTATCGAAATGTCGCACACACTCGCCTACAAGGATGAGTTGACAGGCCTTCCGGGGCGCAGAGCGCTAATGGAGAGAGTCAGTAAGCTCGGAAGCCGTTATTCCATCGCCATGGTCGATATCGATTTTTTCAAGAAGTTTAACGACACACACGGTCATGATGTCGGCGATCAGGTGCTGAAAATGGTTGCAGCACGTCTGGCAAAATGCAACGGCGGCGGTCGTGCGTATCGTTACGGAGGAGAAGAGTTCTGTATTGTTTTTCCAGGTAAAACCGCTGACAACTGCCTGGAGCCTCTGGAGGAGGTCAGGAGTCGAATTGCTGATCAGCCATTCTCGATCCGCAAGCTGGCTCGCCCGTTAAAAAAGCCGAAAAAAGCAGCAAAAAAAAACGCAAAAAGTAATAGTGTCCATGTCACCGTCAGTATCGGTGTAGCCGAAAAAACACCCCGATACAGCCAACCCGATGCTGTCTTGAAACAGTCTGACCTGGCTCTTTACCGGGCGAAAAGCGCAGGGAGAAACAGGGTCTGTTCTGAAAAAAAAGGGTAAAGATACGAACAGGGACAAAAACTTAACGCCTCTCACCGCTTTCACTTCGCCGCCGACTCCGATTCTCTGTTTCATCCCGATATTCACTCTCTATCCCTTGCCGGGTTCGGGGCTCATTTCGCCATAACGGTCGGTCCCCCCCCCCTTCTTTGTCGCGCCTCTTTGGACGAGGCCTGTACCGGTCGTAATCAGTTCGAATATTTGGTGACAGATTATACCGGTTGTAATGATGAGGGGCGGGCTCTGCAGACCGTCGATAATAGCGCCCTTTGTGGTAGACATGATTGAAGCTGAAGAAGAAAGACCTCGGATAGTCATACGGATACCACACACCGTATGGCGCACCGTAAATATAAAGAAAATAGTTGGGCCACGGTGTGGCATTAATATAGACGATGGTTCGATTTTCGGCCGGTTTAATCCCGGCAAGAACGGTTGATGGAACTTGACCGGCAACGATCTGCCAACTCCCATCGGGTTGTCGGCAGGCTGTCCCGTACCCGATCTCTTCCCGATTATCGATGATTATTGTCTGAGTAAATTCCCGACACGGCTCGCCATGACTGTTTTGATAGGTTCTTACCGGCTTGATTTCTCCTGAATAGACATTATCCGGATTGACCCAGGTAGAAGCCTGTCCTGACGGATTGTTTTCCAGCGCGAACTGAAATGTATCAGAGACCGCCTTCTTCTCTGTCTCATCAAGAACGTCAAAACTCTCTGCGGCGATGCCGTAACAGCTGCTTGCGATCCAGAACAAAACAGAAGTGATGGAGATAAACCGTTTCATTATGAACCTCCTTTAAGTCGTGCCATGTCATGATTATACCAAAACATCCCACTAAAAATAAAATCTGATTTTCTTTACCGCGAACGGGTGAGAGATTGACGATGACCTTGCCTGACAATTCTTTGGCGGAGCGAAGTCGATAAAAAAATCTGGAAGACAAAAAAGAGCAGCTAAACGGTGACGTCTATAAAGCTGTCAATCAAGGGGAAGTAGAGGCCGCAGCGAATCTGGCTGGAGTGAAACAGACGGCCGAGGAGAAGGGAGTAAATGTTGAGTTGCTGCTGATACTTCATCGCCTCGTCGGCAAGAAACCTTTCGAGGGGGAGTCTGTCGGGTAGACCGCTGGTCTTGTAGTCGACAATCCACCGGACGCCGGAACGATCAACAAAGGTCCGGTCGACGACAGCATGGACAATCTGGCCGTCGACGACGCCATTTAATGCCAGCTCATTGGCCTGTTCCGGGTAAGATGAAAGTAGCCATCTTCCGGTTTCTGAACTGATCGTATTTCTCAAGCATTTCATGACCTTAAGTACCAACGCTTCAACTGAAACATCAGCCACGCCAAATCTGTTCAGTTGACGCCCGATCCGGTCCTGAATCGTATTGAGACGATTGACGGGCCACGAATCGAGACCTTGCTCGGCGATCGTCTGCAGCCATTCATGCACAACCGTTCCGACGATCCGCCCGTGCCCGGAGGATAACGAAAAGGGCGAGCCTGAAAAGACCGGTCCACCTTGATCCGAAGCGTGTTGAATCGGCCCGGATTGCACACTTATCGCAGATTGAAATTCAGGAATCGACCAGCTGTGCGGCAAGCGGCTCAAGAGCAGCTCCTGCTTCCTGTCGTCGTCAGATGATTGAGCAGCACCCCGACGCAGATCGATCGTGGACAAATCGATTGCCGGCCAGATCGTATTCAGTAATGAACCGGCCGGAGGGGTGAGTTCTTCTGCGTCTGCATCGCCAATCAGATGGCCATATAAAAAAAGACGGCTGCGCGCGCGGGTCACGGCAACATAGAACATGCGCAGCGTCTCCAGGGTACTGCGATCCTGATTGATCGCACCGATGGCACGATAAGTCGTCCCGGCATCACCCTGATCGTAAGCGGGGATCGGCGCGAGCAGAAGACCGTAATCGGGGTGATCGATCCAGCGCAGCATGGTCTTATCCTCCCCTTTGATCTTGCGCCCTAATCCGGGGAGGATAACGGTATCAAATTCGAGCCCTTTAGCCTTATGAATCGTCATCACCTGCAGAAAATCGGTCGCTTCGGGATCGGGACTGGCGTAGAGTTTCTCCAGCCGGGTCTCAAGATGCTCAAAATCGACCAGATCCCCGCCATCATCCAACTCCTCCAGCAGAGTAAAAATCTGTCGCGCATCATCAAGCTCCGCAGCCGTTACGCAGGCAGGTCCGCCCAGAGAGAGCCAGCACGATTCGACCAACCGCCGCAGCGGCAGCTCCCCTCTTTTTTGCAGGGTTCTTTTAATCACCGGAAGAAACTTATGCAGACGATCGGCACCATCCTGACTCAACCCGAACAGATCAAACTGCCCCGCTTCGGCGGTAAGTTGCTGCCAGAGGGTTCTTTTCCCCTCATCGGCACAGAGATAGAGGAGATCATCGGCCTGAAGACCACACCACGGAGCACGTAAAATAGCGAGCCAGGCAACCCGATCCCCCTGGTGCAACAGAGCCCGGGTGAGCGAAAGGAGATCACGGGTGACCGGACGTGCCATCAAAGGGTCGATCTCCTGTGCCTGAAAGCGTATTTCGGCAGATTTCAGAGTAGAGATAATCTTGAGCAGGTGCGCCCGCGATCGAACCAGAATCGCGACCGATCGAATCTTTTCCGGATCATTTTGCAGCCCCCTGATCGTCTCCACAATCGCTTCGGCTTCCCGGTCATCCTGTCGATCAGAAAAACAGATGATTTCCACCGCCCTCCCCGACAGTTTCGGCTGCGTGGCAACAGCCGGTGAGTAGGTCACAGCACCCCGCGCGGCATCCTCACGCAACGGGAAAAGCGGCGGACAGATCTTGTTGATCCAGTCGACGATGTCGCTTTGCGAGCGAAAATTGGCCGTCAAAATTAAGGGGATCAGCGGAATCGACGGCAGTCCTGCCGCCCTGGCATGCAGATAGAGACCGACCTCGGCTTCGCGAAAACGATAGATCGATTGCATCGGATCGCCAACCACAAACAGTGTCCGGCCATCATCAGGCGTCCACCCTGCCGTCAGCTGATGCAAAAGAGCATACTGACCGTGTGAGGTATCCTGAAATTCGTCAGCCAGAATATGCTGAATTGAAGCATCGAACTGTAAAAGCAGATCTTCAGGCTGATCTGTATCGCCAAGAGCTCTTCTGGCGGCACCGGCAAGTTCAACAAAATCGACCTGCCCCATAGAGGAAAAGAGTGCGGACAATTCGACCACGGCTTGCGGCAGAATCACGAGCAGAGCGCGCAATATCTGCCACTGATTTTCGGCATAATGACTGTCGGGGAGGTGATCGAGCAGATCAAAAGCACAGGTTGCTGCTGCATCAGAACGAACCTGATCCAGAAAAGCGAGCATCCGCTGTTTCATGGCGACCAGTTCCGGCTCTTTGTCCGACGGAAAACCTTGACGTTTATCAACCTTTTTCCGCAGACCGCCTGCCGCAGTCTTAACAATACCAGCCAGAGACGACCAGTAGCAGGGAGATTCATCCAGACCGGACACTCCCTGCAACAGACGATCATCCCCCTGCAGGGCGAGCTGCCGGGCGGCAAAATCGGCAAGCTGAGTCAGCTCGGCAAACAGTTCTGCGCCGAGGGTTTGCCGGAAAAGAGTCGTGCGGTCCTGAATGTAACCTTGCAGACTTTGTTCGAGATGCTCGCGCTGCCCGGCAAAATCATCAATCAAAAGGTGCCGCAGCCATTGATCACGACGGGAGAGCATATCAACCAGAAGGTCACGCACCATCGGCAGGCGATTATCGAGATGATTGAGTAAGGTCTCTAACGCCTCACCCGCCCCCCCCTGATCGCCATCGAGGCGCTGCAAAAAAGTCTCAACCGCTTGACCGTACAGCTGAAATGGATCGCTGGAAATCTGTGGCGAACTGCCGAAACGTGACAGCCAAGGCATCCGTTTGACCAATCTTGCACAGAGACTGTCGATGGTCATCACCTGCAGCCGCGACGGATTCGACACCAGTCCCCAGTCGCAGAGACGATCCCTTTCCACCACCTTTTTCGCCCGCTCCCAGGTCAGAGCTTCGTGTTCGGATTCCGGACACGGTAAATTTACTGCAGCATCGAGCGCATCGAGTAGACGAGCCTTCATCTCTCCTGCCGCCTTGCGCGTGAAAGTGATGGCCAAAACCTCCTCTGGTCGCTCGCAGATCGCCAGCAGCGTTAAGATACGCTGGATCAAAAGTTCGGTTTTTCCGGAACCGGCCGGAGCCTGCACAATGAAGGAGTGACAGGGATCGAGCGCCTGGCGTCGGGCGTCAGCGTCGGGCGGCCAGCTCTTTTGCTTACAATTCATCTCCCCCCCCTGCAGCAGCCATATCGATCCGGCAGATCGGCTTGATATCGCAATAGAGGCAACTCTTCTTCTCGACCGGTGCCACCGCGATTTCACCGCGAATAAAGGCATCACCCAACTCTGGCAAAACCTTTTGCCAGTGCCGCAGAGCCGCATCGAAATCGTCCACCCCTTTATCAGCCAGAAGTTTATTCTGCGAAGACTCCTGTAAACCTGGCCAGGCATCGGGAGTGCGGGCCAGACCGACAAAACGACACTCTTTATCATTCCCCTGCAGATGGGCAAACAACACCGCATCAATCGAATCGAGAGGCTGATGCAAGCAATAGATCGGCAATTGCGGTTCTGTAATCCTCGCGTCGAGCCACTGCTTATGATCGACATTGTTTCCCGATTTAAAATCGATAATCGCAATATGGCCATTTTGCAGAGTATCGAGCCGATCAATCCTGGTGCGCAGAATTAGCTGCCCTACCGTCTCCGTATGACGCTGTTCAACCACTGCTTCGAATGGCGGACGTCTTCGATCCACCTCAAGCCATTTCAGCGCCATACGTATCAGTCGCGCTGATTCCAGGCGACGTTGACGTGGCGTCAGACTGTCACGATACTGTCGTTCAAATCGGGAAATCGCCTGTTCCACAACAGTTTTGAGCAACGTCAACAGCGACTCTTCACTCATGGCCAGAAGTCGCTTTTGCGCGACGACCTCCTGCCAGAACAGCTCCAGTACCGTATGAATCAATGTCCCTCTCGCCATCCCGTCCAGACCGACATCCGGACTGCGCAACCCTTCAGCCCGGAGACGATGATGAGCAAAGGCACGAAACGGGCAGATCGCCTGGTCCTTTACGATACCGGTCCCGCCGGAGACCGCTTTGAGCGAATGTATCGGGGCGACGTGCCGATCATTGACTGATTCAAGTTCTGGCCGTTGATGCCAGATGATCGATGCCGGATCCGCTGAAGCAGCCTGAGGGGGTTCACACGGAGTATATTTTTGAATCAGAGGGCTCGGCCGACACGGTGCGCCATCAATGGTCTGCGGCCAGCTCAGAACCAGATCGGGCGCTGCAGAGAAGAGCCGACGCGTGACGGTCTGCGCAAAAAAAAGCTCCCGATCAGCGTCGGCATGCGGCATTTCGAGACGACGCTGAAGCGGCAGCGGGATAAAGGGGTTTGGTTGAGCCGGTTGCGGCAAAGCGGCGTCGTGCAGGCCGAGGACCCAGAGATGGTCAAACTCTTGCCCGGCGGCTTCCAGAAGTCCCAACACTTCAACCCCGTTTGATTGCGATTCCGGCTGAAAAATCGCCTCCGCCGCGAGCTGACTCAGCAATTTCACAGCGGTAGAGCGATCGATCAAACCACAGACGTGATCGAGACTGGCCAGAGATTCGAGAGTCTGATAAAACCGTTTGACCGCCTGGTAATCATCACTGGAGAGACTCCTCTCTCCGGGCCAGCCGGTCACCCCGATCTCTTTATGAAACCTTTCAGCCCAGGCGCCGGGCGAGCAGGTATCTCGACCGGCAGGACGCTGTATAAAAGAAGAAACAATCGCGCAAAAATCAGGGATTTTCAGCGATTCCAGACATTTTAAAAGTCTGGGAAGTGTCCAGTTTATCCGGTTTTTTTCGCGCAGGGTCCGATCCACCAGACAACGCTGACTCTGCTCTGTCAGCGAACCTTTAAGATACGGCGAACGAAGCAGCCAGCCGACTTCATTCAGACTGATCTGATGACCGGTCGAGAGGAGTTTCAAACCTGTCCGAACAACCGGGATGCGATCGAGCCGCTCTCCCAAAGAGATATTCATCCGCTCCGAATGGAGCTCACCATTAATCAGCAGAGACGGATCGATCTGCGCAAGAAAAGTCGACTGAAACGAAGAGAGATACTGTTCAAGCTGCGGGGCGACAATTGCGACCCGACAATCCGGATCCACCTGAAGAATCGCACTCGCCCAACAAGCCGCACGACGCACCTCGTCATCCGGACTGGCCGCCGCAACCAAACCGGGCGGTCCGCTGTTCCCCTCCGGAATCTGCCAATCAATCAGCTGACAGTTTTGCTGCTGCAAAGAGCGACGTAAACGCTGGTCGGTCGGCGTCAGGTTGTCAAATCCGGCAAACAGGAGCTTGTCCGGAGCGGTCAGTCTCCCTCTATCGAGAGCGTCTGCAATCAACCCCGGCAGTTCACTCGTCATAATCCAGCCATTCTGACCGGCTATCTGCGTCCAGACATTTTGCCAACGCAAAAAAGAGCAGTGGTCAACAGCCCCCTCCTCTTCACTGAAAGTTGTCTCATACCGGGTCAAAAGCTGACTGGCGGCCAGAGCCATTTTTGCCGACTGAGTCACCTGCAGCAGAGACGTCCCGGCCGTTTTGAGATCGTCACTTAAAATTTTTTCCCAGACGCGTTGCGCCTGCGCCGGACTCAACAAAGCATCGGCTTGATCGAGTTTCTGCAGGGAGTTTTTCAGCCAGGTTTCGTAGGTAAAAACTTCAGGTCGGCGCCAGACCTCACCCCCCTGCGCAACCTGCAAGGCGTCAAAATCGGCAATCAGACGTCGGGCGAGGCGACGATTAACAGCGACGACAGGGATATCATTCTGCAGGTATTTAAGGAGTTCAGTCCGTTTCATCGGGTTCATGCTTGAACTTTAAGCGCTCTATGAGACTGAATATGACACAACCGGTCAAGGCGCCGAGAAGATTCGCCAGAAGATCCAACCACTCCCCCCGTCTGGACGTTGTCAAAGAGAGCTGTAAAATTTCCAGAACCGCGCCGATCACCGATGCGTACAAAAATGAGAGAATCAGCGTCGATCTACGCTTTAACCGCAGACGCAGAGCCTGACAGGCGAGCCAGGCGGTTACGGCGTAGGCGAGAAAATGCCCGACCTTGTCCTGATTGGAAAAGAGCTGCACAGAAGAAGAGACAGAGCGCAACGACAATACGACCAGAACTGCCGTAAAGATAATGAGGAGCAACAGATAGATTTTAAAACGCAAGCGACCGGTCAAATGCTTATATCCTGATAAAAAGAGAGTTTACGGATCTGCACAAACGTTTATCGGTACAGATACTGAAAGGTAAATTGTCTCTTCTTCTCATCTTCTAATTTTGAACCGACGATAAAGAGATACGTACCGTGCTGCGGCAGAGTCATATCTGCAACAAAAATTTCAGGTTGGCCAGCTGTCGACTTCATCCAGACCGGTTCGATTGCAGCACCGTACAGTCGGCGATACTTGATCCCGACCAGAGCCTTCTCGATCGCAGCGCCAGTCCGTTCGTTAACAAAGACCACCCTCACCCTGTGGGTCGCCCCGGCGCTCTTCTCCGTATCCAATCTGGTGACATAAGCCGTTGCGCGAACACCTGCGGTCGACATCACTCCGACCCGGGTCAAACTTTTCAGATCAACCGGCGCCGACGCGGCAAAGAGCCGGGGAGAGATCAGCAGAATAAGGAGCGCAAAAATTGTAAAAACACGAAGATGTAAAATTGACATAGTAAAAACCTCTTACAGATAAAGTGCAGACAGCATAGCACAGTAAGAAGCTAAAAAAAAATCGTTTAGACAGGAAAAAACAGGGTAATCACATTCGATACTCTATAACTTTTGCGACCGCCTGTTTCAGCGACCACGGGCGCCACATTCAGGACAGTAGGACCAGGCGGGATGAAGATTGGAGCCACATTTGCGGCACTTGCAGAAACGATTGGCGCGCCAGCGCAAAAAGAGCAGAAGAGAAAAGGCGGCCAGAATAACAGCGGCCCAGAGAAGAGTATTCGGGCCGATGCGCCAGAAATCAGCAGTAGTACAGCGACCACAGCCAATCGCCCAGTAATTATAATACCAGACAACCAGTGCAACCGGCACGATCAGAATCAGGGAGAATCGAAACATGGGAGTTCTCACTTCTGTTGGGAAACGCCACACCAGGGACAAAAGAGGTGCGTAACCGATCGGGAACGGCCGCATCCTCTGCAGTGTCTGCGCAGCAGATGTTTACAGGCAGGACAGATCAGATGCTCACTGCTCACCTCCTGGCTGCAACAAGGGCAGATCTCTGTGAGAGACGATGTCTGCTGCTTCCTGAGTTCAGATTCAATCAGCAGCAGCAGAATAAACAGAATGATAGAGATGATCAGAACCATAAGTTCACCCGACGGCAGCAACCGGTTCACTCTTTAAGGTGGTATCTGTTGCGATCGCGCCATCCTTCAATTCGACAATGCGATTAAAATAGTGCTCGATTCCGGTATTATGCGTCACCATGATAATGGTCTGCCCATCCCGATTCAATTGCGTAAACAGATTCATAATTTCAGTGCTGGTGGCACTGTCGAGACTCCCGGTCGGTTCATCCGCCAGAATCAGCGGCGGATGATTGACCAGAGCGCGCGCAATCGCCACCCGCTCCTGTTCTCCGCCGGAC
>JAGXHN010000024.1 GCA_024636225.1 Desulfuromonadaceae bacterium
CGATTGCTCTGGTGAAACGTCTCAAGGATTTCAAGCGCCTGATTGAAACGAGCTGTCTGCTCGTAGATCTGCGCAAGCTTCAGCAACAGATCAGTTGGATAAGCCGGATTCTGACGGTAGACTTTCTCAAATTCATTTTCTGCCTGCTGATACTGCCGCAACTGAAGATAGGCATCACCGAGAGCGTAACGGGCTTCATAATAGTTCGGATCGAGTTCCAGGGCATTTTTCAGACAGACAACCGCATCACGTAAATTCCCGTCACGCAACTGTTCGACCCCAGTTTCGAGCAGCTCTGTTTTGCTCTGATTGCTGCACGCAACCATTAGAAACAACACGACAGCTGTAAGCAGTCGACCAAACCCCATCTCTTCACCTTTAACAGAAATACAAGCCGTAATTAAAAAAAACCCACTTCAAAACAAAACCTGACTTCAAGAGCTAAAACAACAAAACACCCGACACAAAACCCCGGGCGCCTTAGAGTCAGAAAAAAAGTGCTGACAAAACTCTCTACGGCGGCCCGGCCATCCGATGGATCCGTGACTCTGCGCCCCGAAGTTCCCTTCGGTTTGCTCTTGTCGGAGAGTGGTTTTACTATATAACTCGAATATGGGTTGTCAAGCTGGCCAGGCCTCTTTTTCTTGAGTTAAGTCCTTATTTTATAAGACTTTTTGCACTGTAAAGAACTCCGACACCATCCTGGAAGAGAATTCAAACATAACTGAAAAGGTCATAAATATTGCGTAGTGATTTTAGATGTTTATAAACGATTAATGAAAAAATGATGCATTTATGCAAATGTCGAAAAACTTTACACGTGAAAATCGATCACTAAAAAACGCAAGAACAACCTAATCTTTTCAGATAGATAGCTACGTCATCAAATTTGGCATGTAGATTGCTATATTGTCAGCGGACGGGACAAATCTTGATTGGAATGGTGATTTTAACGACAAAATTAACCGATCCAGGGGATAAATTTATTTAAAAAAAATATCAGAAGAATCGATCATGGCCATTTTCGTCGACGGCTTTGCCCCCGAAGAAGAAAGCTACGGACCCTTGACTCGGCATGCCAACTCCAGCGGCAAAGGGGATAGCATTACACCTGTGGCGGGACTGATCTTACTGGGGACTGTTACGGCGGGTTGCTGCACTATTTATTAAGAAACAGAAGGAAAATGTAAAAATCGACCCTCATCTTCGCGACTCACCCCATCCGGCAGTCGGCCGTAAAAACGTCGAGTAAACCGTGCAGAGGGGATACAAGCCCCCCTCAAAACGGTGCGGATGGGGGAGTCCGGAGCTCGTCCATATCGACCGCATAACGCCGGTGAAAGATGGAATCACCCTTCACGAGCGGAATTGGGCTCTGTGCGGCTACTGTCTGTGGTGGTGTTTGTGTCGTCAATTTTTACTCTCATAATGACTGACCATCAGTATTCGTTTTACAATCTGCTCCAGTTCAAGAAGATTACCGGGCCATGCATATCCGACACCAACATGCTCGTGCATCCTCTCTATGACAGGTCCGAGCAGTTGAGCTGAACTCTGTCCCGTATATTTTCGAAGTATATGCACAATGAGCAGTTCAAGATCAGACGGATCCTCCTGTAAACAGTGTTGCAAGGAAGGGATCGAGATCGTATTGACACCAAGGCTAAGATAAAGAGTATCGCGTAATCGTCCTTCGCTACGAATCGACGCGATCTTCCCCGGGGCGGACGCCATCAAACGTCCGGAGAAATTTTGCTGGATCTGATCTCCGATCGGCGTGAACAGATGCTCCTGAACAACCCCCTCCAGCTGGGCCTGAACCGGCAAAGGAACCTCACAGATATTATCGAGAAAAATCGTACCGAATGAGGAACAACGGCTGAAGGCCCCCTGGTAGTTTTCAAGGGCTTCTGCATAGGCCGTCTTTTTGTGACCGAACAACGCCGATTCGAGCCGCAGACCAGAGTATTGCGCCACTTTAACGGGAATAAAACAGTTGACGAAACTTTCGGCAAACGTTTCGCTCTTTTCAATATAGGGGATGTAACTGCAATAACTGATGGCGGCTGCGGCCGTCTTTTTCCCGCTGCCGGCAGCGCCGACAAACAGGGTTGAAAGTTCACGCACACGATCCCAGAGAAACCGCTCATAGATAGAAAAGTCGTGAGTAAAAATAGAATTCCAGAGATCGTGGCGCAGTCGCTCCATACTGGCGCCATTGCCGATCAAGGTTGTTTTTAAAAAATATCGGGCACGACGCGTCTGATAATAAATTGCCAGATAATGCAAGGCAACCGATCGAGCCATACCAGAGCGCGTCAACAGATTGAGCAGATTGGTGCCAAAAGCGACCTTGCAGACCTGTCCCCCCTTCTGAAGTTGCTCGGCAATCAACGTATCAAACGCTTTGCGCGCATTGTGCAGACAATCGAACAGAACGGCATGGTGTAATAACAGACGGTCTTGCTCAGCGTAAGCAGAAATAAGATTATCCTGCTTCTGTTTGAGTCGTTCCAGCCGATCGTGCAGGTGCGCGTGAACCCGGTCACAGAGCTCGTCATCGCCCGGACTCATCTCTTCCGATAATGCTTTGCGAACCGTCCCGCCTGTTTCACCGTACGGATTACCGAAGGCAAGATGACTGACATTCGCCAGATATCGACGATCAGCATCAGATAGTGTTAAAAGCGTGCGCATGATCGTGTTTTCCTTTCAGACAACCCGTACGTGTCCGTCTCTTTTGTATCGTACACAATAGTCTTACATCAGTAATTATTCAGCACCCTGCTTAAACCTCACAGCATGTGGGCTACTGCTGTTGACTAAAGGGAAGTTAAGTGACAACGTTGGACGCAGGCAACAGCTATAGACCTCATGTTGTAATAGAAGGAACAGTTCCTTGCATCATTACAAAAAAAAGACCAAAAACAGTCTACAACATTTTCACCTTCAGGCAATAATTACGGTTACCGACCCGGATTGTTAAACAACGAAAACCGGACGTCCGCTAAATATCCGGTTTCGGTTGACCGATCGACCCGGCTGCATTACAGTGCATTTCCATAAAGATTACTGAGACGGAGATGATAAAATGACCCGCATAGAACTACCGGTTGAAAAAAAAGTAAAACACCTGACCCTGTTGCGCCAGCCACGCACGATCTCCAGCAGAGAGTTCAATTCCCTCTGTGCAGATGAACGACTGAAAATAGTGCGCGCTGCCGATAGCGGCCAGCGTTATCGACTGCTGATCGAAGCGGTAGACGGCCCCGAGTTGATGGCCCGGCTGCCGGAACAGGACCTGTTTCTGATGTTCAAGGAGATCGGGGAAGATGAAGTGGCCGATCTGATGCCGATGATTACCCCGGATCAGTATACCGCCTGCCTCGATCTCGACTGCTGGGAGTCTGACTGCTTCAAAAGCGAAACGGCTCTGGTCTGGCTGGAGCGTCTCCTCGAATGCGATCCCGGAACGGTTGTAACAACCATTCGCAATATGAACTTTGAACTTCTGATTCTGATTCTGAAAAAGCATCTGAAGATCATTCAGGGGATGGAGACGATCCACGACGCTGACAATCAGGTCACCGCCATGGACCGGATCGGCGGCTATGAAGTCGAATTTCCAGCCGAACGTGAAAGCAAACTGTTCACAGACCTGTTCAATATACTGTTTCAGTACGATGCACCGTTTTATATCTATCTGATGGAGGCGACCCGGGGGGAGCTCGATTCGGTGATTGAAGAGAGTGTCTATCTGCAGCGCTCGGATCGGATGCTCGATCTTGGCCTCCCTGATCCGGATTCTGCCCGCAGTATCTACGCCTGGCTCAACCCTGAAACCTTTACACCGGAGAAGGTAAAGCTCGCCATGACAAAAGGGGACGATGCGATCGCCCCGCCCGCCTTTATGCTCGCTGTCGCCCAACCAAAAAACCTGCTCGCCGCAGCCCTGGAAGAAGGGTTATCCGACACCGGCTGCTGGGAACTGGCCTATCTCTCCAACAAGGTTCTGATCAGTAATCAGGTCGATGTCGGAAACAGGGACGAAATGCGCGATTCTCTGGAGGAGATGTTCGCCCGGTTGAATATTGCCCTGGAATATCTCTGTGGTGTGGATGTCGAAAAAGCGGTAGAACTGCTCGATCACGCCTATTTCGAACATCTGTTTCGCATCGGCTACAGTTTGACCCTTAAATTACAGCGCCGTGCCCGACTGCAGCAGGATGCTGCGACCGCCCCTTATCTCGATGCGCCCGACAGAGCTTTTCTGCAGGGGCTGCTGCATAAGCCACATCCACTTCTGTTTGAAGGGTTGGAACACCCCGGCATCGAAGACGTGCGTAACTTCATGAATCTGCACGATCTGCATCTTGCATCCGACCGTCTCGATCAGCTCGATCTTCTTCGGGTACTGTTTACAACGCGGCTCCCCTTCTCTCTCCCCGAACCGGATATGGACATGGTCGGTTGCATCCCGGCAGCGACCGGCGACCTCGATCTGAGCACTCTCTTTTTAACCGCTCTGGCAAATCGGGTTCTCGACCGTGCGTTCACACCCGAGCCGATTCCGGCGGCTGACCTTCTCCTTCTGCTCAATCGTATCAGCAGTAATCAGAAGCTCGTCCCCCGATTTCGGGACGAAACCGTTGCCTGGATGGCAGATTTGCTGAAGAATACAGAGCATTTTACCAACAGCGCCCTCGATCTGTGGGAAAACGACTTCTGCCCGATCGACCCGGCAGCAATCGATCCACGCTATCTAAAAGGGTTGATCATCCGTCTTTGAAACAGTGAAACCTGACCGAACAAAACAACCCCGCAATCGATGTTGCGGGGCTGTTTTGTTTATAACGATTCCGCAACATCTAGCACCCGCAGCAAAATGGATCCTCGCAAGGACTGGAGTTTGACTTTAAATACTTATTATGGTACAAATCGTTTCAGTTCAAACTATTCTTGTTAAAACAATTATCATGAAAAAACAAAAGAACGAAAAATCAGAGTTGCATCGCGAACCTGAGACAACTACATCGAACGATGAGCTGAGCCCGGTCTTCATCGAGATTCCGAAAACCAGTTACGACCTGAGAATTCTGACCTCGCTGCGCAGGATCATTCGTGCTGTCGACCTGAACTCGCGCAAACTCTCCATGCAGTACAACATTACCGGCCCGCAACTCGCCTGTCTGCTGGTTATCAATGATTTTGGACCGTTGACCGCTTCCAGTCTGGCCAAACAGGTTTACCTCACCCCGAGTACTCTTGTCGGAATCCTTGACCGTCTGGAGCATAAAAGTTTGATCCGCCGGGAGCGGAGCAGCCTTGATCGCCGCGTCGTTAATATTGAAATCACGGAAAATGGCTGCCGCCTCGCCGCTTCGGCCCCCTCCCCGCTGCAGGAGAAACTCGCCGCAGCGTTACAAAAGCTTCCGGAGATTGAGCAGATTTCGATCACCCTGTCGCTGGAGAAGATCGTGACCCTGATGGAGGCAGAGCATCTCGACGCCGCACCGGTTCTGGCGACCGGCCCTCTCTCCCAGAGTGAAACAGGATCGTAAAAGTAGAAGCAATCGACAAACCGATAGCCAAAAGAACGCGCAGGCTATTTTATAAGGTCAAGATAAACTCTTGGCTTTTTTATTTTGATACTTACCTCCCCTTAAACAAGGAGAACATCAATGTCTATATTCTCAACAGCACAACAGGAAATTGCCGCACAACTCACAGAAGAGACCATCGGTCTTTCAAAGTGGAAGGATTGGCAATGGCAGTTAAAAAATTGTATCAAATCCGTCGATCAATTTGAGGAACTCCTCGGGATTAAACTGGAAAAAAAACTCCGGATGAAAATCGATTTGACGGTCAAAAAATTCCCCCTCGCCATCACCCCTTATTACATGTCGTTGATCAATACGGATGATTATAAAAATGATCCGGTTTTTCGCCAATCGTTCCCGGCCCCTGAAGAGCTCGAAGTTTTCAAATATGACATGAGCGATCCCTTAAGCGAAGACAAGGACAGCCCGGCGCCGGGGATTACACACCGTTACCCGGATCGTGTTCTGTTTCATATCAGTAATATCTGCTCAATGTACTGTCGGCATTGTACCCGCAAGCGCAAGGTTGGCGATATCGACTCAATCCCCGGTAAAGAAGATATTATGGCTGGATTGAATTATATCCGCAACACGCCTGTGGTGCGTGACGTCCTTCTCTCCGGTGGCGACCCGCTGATGCTCTCTGATGAATATCTCGACTGGATTCTGACCGAACTGCGGGCGATACCGCACGTCCAGGTGATCCGTATCGGGACGCGCATGCCGGTGGTTCTCCCCTACCGCATCACCAACAAATTGGTTGACGTGCTGAAGAAGCATCACCCGCTCTGGATCAACACCCATTTTAATCATCCGCGCGAAATTACAGCCTCGTCACGCGAAGCGCTTGCCATGCTTGCCAATGCCGGCATCCCTCTTGGCAATCAGACCGTTTTACTGGCCGGCGTTAATGACTGCCCACGAATCATGAAATCGCTGATGCAGAAACTGGTTCAGAACCGGGTTCGCCCTTACTACATCTACCAGTGTGATCTCTCCGAAGGGTTGACGCACTTTCGCACTCCGATCGGAAAAGGGATCGAAATCATGGAGAGCCTGCGCGGTCATACCAGCGGCTTTGCCGTACCAACCTATGTCGTCGACGCACCGGGTGGTGGTGGCAAAATCCCCCTCAACCCGACCTACCTCATCTCCTTGTCGACCAATAAAGTGGTGCTGCGTAATTACGAAGGGATTATTACCACATACAAAGAGCCTGACAGCTACGAGGAGATCTTCTGCGACCGCCAATGCGATAAATGCGAGCTGCAATTAAAACTTGACGATGCAGAAGAGTATCTGACGATCGGTATCGAAAAATTACTCTCCGATCACGACAAAACCATATCTCTGACCCCGAAAAACAACGAACGGATGGAGAGGAGAAAGTAATGACTGACAATATTGAACTCTTTGGCGAATCGATCATCCACCACGGAAAAAACAACAATCGTGTTTATCTAATGAAGATCAACGCCGATGATTGCCCGGAACTGGTCGATTATGCCCTCGAACTTTCCGCCGAAAAAGGGTATTCGAAAATTTTCGCCAAAACTCCGGCAGACAACCGCCACTCCTTTTTGCAAAATGGCTTTACAGCCGAGGCGAAGGTTCCGAATCTGTTTAACGGTGAAAAAGATGGCTATTTTTACAGTCAATTCATGCAGCCTGAACGCCGGATCGAAAGGGAGCCGGAGATGGTTGAAAAGATCATTCAAACCGCCAGCAACAAGTTTGTTGAAGTGGCGCCATCTCCTGAGCTCGATTCAGAGCTCAACTGGTGCATCATGGAGAAAAATGATGTGCAGACGATGGCCAAACTCTACAGACAGGTTTTTGAAACCTACCCTTTTCCGGTTGATGATCCAGAATACCTGGCAAAGAGCATGGATGAAAATGTGATCTATCACGGCATCTGGCAAGAGAATGATCTGGTGGCACTGGCCTCGGCAGAGATCGATTCGGTCGGAGAGAATGTTGAGATGACAGATTTTGCGACGCGCCCGGATTTCCGCTCGCAGGGGCTGGCGACCTACCTGCTGGACAAGATGGAAGAAGATGTTCGCAGCAGAGGGATTCGCACTACCTATACCATCGCCCGGGCCTACTCATTCGGCATGAATATCACTTTTGCCAAACACGGCTACAGCTTCGCCGGCACCCTGACCAACAACACCCAGATTTTCGGGCAACTGGAGAGTATGAATGTCTGGTACAAACCGCTTTAAAAGACTCAACAGCTCATTCTGTTAGAAAAATCCGACTGAGCAGCATGCTCAACTTTCAATAAGCCTGTCATCCCAAAAAAGCTGCTTTTTGGGATGACAGGCTTTTAAAGTCTGGATTCCCGATTAAACCCTCGGGAATGACCGCTATCACTTCTGTGAATCGCTAGATTCATTAAAAAAGAGGAAATTCACCAGTCTGCTCAATTATTACTACAAAAAATGCCATCCCCGCTCAAAAACTGTCATCCCCGAATGCTCCTATCGGGGATCCATGCTTTTGGAATCTGAATTCCCGATTAAACCCTCGGGAATGACAGCTATCGCTTTTGTGAATCGTTACAAAAAGAGAAGGCTTCCATATCGACATCCCTCCCACTTCAATATTGTGATAAATGCAAGCCTGTTGTAATATCCCCGGTCGATGCAGCGCCAGTTCGAAAAAATTTTGCATAAAAGGGAAAACCGATGACCTTGACCGATGACATGAAATCATGCCCTTTGTTTGCCGACCTCAGCGCAGAAGAATTCAAACAGCTCGAGGCAATCGTTCACCGCCGCAAAGTTCAGCGCGGTGAACTCCTCTTCTCCGATGGCGATGCGGCAAAAGGGTTTTATGTTGTTGCTGAAGGACGGGTCAAAGTCTACAAACTCTCGGCCGACGGCAAGGAACGGATTCTGCACATTGTGCAGCCCGGCTCAACCTTTGCCGAAGCAGCTATCTTCGGTGACGGCAACTACCCGGCCTACGCCGAACCGCTGGTCACCTCGACACTCCTTTTTTTTCCGAAACGGGATTTTCTTAACCTGCTGCACAACCAATCGCAGATGGCGATTAATATGATCGCTGGCCTCTCCCGTTATCTGCGCCAGTTTGCCACCCAGGTGGAACAGCTTACTTTTCAGGATGTCCCGGCCCGTCTCGCCAAGTATCTGCTCACCCTCCCCGGTGCAGCGACAGGTCGCGTCGTTCTCCCGATCTCCAAAGGACAACTCGCCTCGAATCTCGGAACCGTCAGCGAAACCTTGTCGCGCACCCTGCGCAAACTTGCCGACGAAGGATTGCTGGCCGTTGAAGGGAAAAATATCACTCTGCTTGATTCGGATGAACTCGAAGAGCTCGCCATCAGCACCAAAGAGCGATAAACCAAACCGGCGCATTGTTGATTTCAATAAAAAAAAGCGGGCCGGATCTGATGATCCGGCCCGCTTTTTTATCACGATTTTGAATTGACCCTCAGCGGCGATTCCCCATAACCCGCAGCAACATCAAAAACAGATTGATGAAGTCGAGATAGAGATGCAGAGCGCCGATGATTGCAGCTTTATGCCGGGTTTCACCATCAGCAAAACCGGCTTCGCCGAGACGCTTTATTTTCTGCGTATCGTAGGCGGTAAGACCGACAAAAACCAGAACCCCGATATAACTTGTCACATAGTGAATAACAGGGCTCTGCAAAAAGAGATTAACAACCGACGCGATAATGATGCCGATCAGCCCCATAAAAAGAAAACTTCCCCACCCTGAGAGGTCACGTTTTGTGACAAATCCGTAAACACTCATGGCGCCAAACGTACCGGAGGCGACAAAAAAAGCGCTGGCGATAGAGCTGCTGGTGTAGACAAGAAAGATCGACGCGAACGTCACCCCGCTCAGAGCCGAGTAAAAAAGAAACATCAGGGTCGCGGTATACGCACTGATCTTGTTGATCGCCGCCGAGAGAGCAACAACCAGACCGAGCTCGGCGATCACCAGACCGTAAAAGACCAGCTTGTTGCTAAAAATAAGATTGAGTAAAGTTTCACTGGAAAGAGTGATGACAGACGCCAGAGCGGTCAGCAACAGACCGGCGGTCATCCAGATATAGACTTTGGGCATGAAACTGACTTCAACGGCCTCTATGCCTGTAGCAGCATAGATATTATTCGGGTTAGACATTTCTATTACTCCTTGAATGTATTGTTTTTAGAGTATATACATATCGGATTCATTTGAAAAGTAAAACCGTTTCTCCCCGGCTCAACTGTTTGCATAACCCAAAAAAAGCAGAACGTGTTCAGATAAACGGCAATAAAAAGATACAGCAGACAGGGCAATTAATAAAATTTCTTTAGGCAGTACAATGACGTCTTCCAGAACGACAATATGGATTATCGCGGCGATCCTCTGGTCGGGGCTGATTGCAGCTCTTGCGTGGCAGGGGCTTGTCGACAGTCAACAGACAATCGTTGATCTCGCCGAAGTGCAGGCCCGTGCCAACTTCAACAATGATAATGCTTATCAAAATTGGGCTGCCTTGCATGGTGGGGTCTATGTCCCCGTCACAGAGAAGACCCCGCCTAATCCTTTTCTGGCCCATATGCCTGAGCGGGATATCACGACCCCGTCCGGGAGGATCCTTACCCTTGTCAATCACGCCTATATCACCCGACAAATTCACGAGCAGGTCAACCCGGAATACGGAGTGAAGGAGAAAATCACCAGCCTGAATCCGGTTCATCCTGAGAATGGTCCTGACGCGTGGGAACGCAAGGCACTCCTCGCGATTAAGACAACAGAAAGGGTTGTCAGAAGTATTGAGTTTATACGAGGTGAGAAATATCTCCGGATGATGTTTCCACTGCATATCGATGCCGACTGTTTGAAATGTCACAATAGCCAGATATCTCTACCTGGAGGTCAATATGGCGGCATCAGCATCGCGGTACCTTTTGCGCCATTTCTGGCCGCCATACAATCGACAGCTGTCAAAATATTGATGATGCTCCTTTTTGTCTGGGCGTTGGGGGTTGGACTGCTTCTGTTTTCCTATCATCTGGTCAAAAATCAATTCGCGATTGTCGAAGAGGCGCTGATTGAGACAAAAACCCTTGAGATTAAATACCGGACACTGTTTGATCAGGCCGCAGGGGGGATCTGCGTTACGGATATAACAACGGGCGAAATCATCGACTGTAATCAGAGTCTGGCCGAGTTAGTCGGACGAACCCGTCTTGAGTTGATCGGTCAACCGCAGGCTATTCTCTTTCCGCCGTCAGAACAAAAGACCTCTGGAGAAAATCTGGAGAAAATCTGGCGATACAAAAATGATGATACCGCCCATACTCTGGAAAAAAAGCTGCTTACCAAAGGTGGCGAGATGATCGATGTGCAGATCAAGGCTGCACCGCTTGAAATCGAAGGGAAAAAATTAGTCCAGGGATTCTTTTACGATCTCTCCCTGCAAAAAAAACTGTATGCCGAGGCAATACGATCATCACAACTCGCCTCGGTTGGTGAACTTTCAGCCGGGGTCGCGCATGAAATCAATAATCCGATCGGCGGTGTCATCAATTATGCCCAGATCCTTCTGAATAACAATAAGGGAGACGAATTTGAGCGCGACATTCTCAATAGAATCATCAAAGAAGGACAGCGAATTGCACAGATCGTCAAAAGTCTTTTATCCTTTGCCCGCAAAGGGGAGAATAAACAATATATTTACGATTTGAAAAAGGTGATCACTGAGCCGCTGATTCTGATTAATGCACACCTTATCAAGGATGGGATTACGGTTAAACTCGATATCATGAAAGACCTGCCAGCAATCAAATGTGATCCGCAGCAGATAGAGCAGCTCGTGCTGAACCTGGTCAACAATTCAAGATACGCTCTGAATGAAAAATATCCCGGAGCCGATACGAATAAACGGATCGAAATATCAGCAAAGGTTGCACCGTTCAGAGCGAACGAATCGATCCAGATGATCTTTACCGATTACGGCACAGGCATCCCGGCCGAAAAATTGCCGAAGATCAAAGAGGCCTTCTGTACCTCCAAACCGCTGGGGAAAGGGACAGGCCTGGGATTGAGCATCTGTGAAGAGATCGTCGCAAATCATGGTGGGCAGTTCGATATTGAGAGTGAGTACGGAGAGTATACCCGGAGTACTATTTACCTCCCCCTCGAAACAGAGGACAAATAAACTTGCACCAACTCTTGATTCATCTGTAAGATAATCTCACAAATTATTACAGATAAGAATTTCAAAGGAGAGCATCAATGGGCTACAAAATACTGGTGGTTGACGACGAAGAGAACATCCGCTTTACCTTCAACAACTTTTTAACCCATGCCGGTTACGAAGTTGTCACAGCACAGAATCTGAATGAAGGGATGCAGCTGCTCGGTGATGATATTGATCTGATCTTCCTCGACATTCTTCTCGGTACCGACAACGGCCTGGCTCTTCTACGTGAGGTTAAAGAGCGCGGCATGCTCACCCCGGTCATTATGATAACCGGTTCGCCCGAGGTTGAAACCGCGACAGAAGCCCTGCGTTATGGCGCCTACGATTACATCCCCAAGCCGATTCTGCAAGAGACCCTGTTGCGGGTTGCCGACAAAGCCTTAACCTACAGCCGGCTGCTCCGGGACAAAGAGACGATGCGCATGCGTCTGGAGGGCCTTTTCCGCTGTGCCTCAGAAGGGATCATCATTACGGATACACAGTTACAGGTGGCCGAATTAAATAATGCCGCCAAAAATATTTTCGCTTGTGACGATTCTATTATCGGCAGTCGACTCGAAGATTTAAGCGGTGATAAACGTTACGAATCGCTAGCAAAATTCAGCGACATGATCAAAGCCCGCTTCGCAGGCGAGATTTATCAGATCGTAAGCAAAACGCCGGGGGGTGAGGATAAGATACTCAGTCTGACCGCCTCACCCCTGACAAATGCAGAGAAGGTCGATTACGGGTACATCCTGGTGGTGCGTGAAGAACGAATAGTCGCCGACGCGGTCTGACTTATTTTGAGCCGACAGTCTAAACCGACCAGATCAAAACCGGCAACGGGGATTGAATAGAATTCAATCCCCGTTGTTTCAGTTCCAAGGGTGTTACTCTTTAACGTTCGATCAACTCGCCCCGAACCCCCACACAGACCGACTCAATCGGAATATTTTGGCCGCTGTCAGCGACTGCCTGGCGAGCCATCATCAACAGACCGCCGCAACACGGCACTTCCATGTGACAAATTGTCAGGCTCTTGATCTGTCCCTGGGTGATCATCGCCGTAATTTTATTGACGTAGTTCGAAGTGTCATCAAGCTTTGGACAGGCGATAATCAATGCTTTCCCTTTGAGAATATCGCGATGAAATTCCGGGTAGGCAAACGGCGCACAATCGGCGGCGAACAGAACATCGGCGCCCTGCAAGAACGGGGCGGTCGGCGGCACCAGATGGAGCTGAACCGGCCATTGACGCAACTCCGTCGGACGCTGGCCGCTCGCATCGTCTGCTGAACTCTTTTGCGGGGGAATCGATTGCATCCGTGAGCCGGGGCAACCACCACCGGCGGGTGGCGTCGGTTTGGCAAAATCAGACACTTTGGTTGATGGGCAGCCGCACTCATGCGGGGCCTGTTGCTTCTGGGCAGCAAAAGCTGCGAGCTTTTCCGGGGCATTTTTCTTCAAATGTTCCTCCACTATCTCTTCGTCAAAGTTGTCCGCTTCGCGTTTCTCAACATGAATCGCATCCTGCGGGCAGTGTCCGAGGCAGGCACCGAGTCCATCACACAGATTTTCGGCCAGCAGTCTCGCCTTGCCGTCGATGATTTTGATCGCCCCTTCGGCACATGCCGGGACGCAAAGGCCACAACCGTCACACTTATCTTCATCAATCGTTACAATCTCACGTATCATATTATCGCTCCTTTTATAGGCTAAATATTTTCGTATTGATCTGTTTATCTGTCACGATACTAACCTGTAAACAGAGGTTCGATCCTTGACCGGAGTCAAAAGTATCTTTTTTTAAAAAAAGAGATGCCAGAGCAGATCGATGCGACCGCGTCGCAGCAGCTTTTGACCGGAGAAACGCATCACCTCTTTAACCTGCTGCCGGTATACCGGCTTGTAGCAGTGCACCGGGCACTGTTTGCAGACCGGTTTCGGTTCAAGGGGGCAGGCGATACGCCGGGCGACGGCGTATCCAAGAAAATCGCGACAGTCGGCGCAAAGCTGCTGCTCCCCTGCAACCAGCGGTTCGGTCGAGGTACAGCCAACATCGGTTCCGATCGTTGGCACATCGTGATGGTAGCGGCAGTAGATCGCGGTAAAGCTGACCAAAAGACGCAGGTCTTTTCGCTCTTTTTTTGTTAAAGATATCGGTTGCGTCTGAGTTGTCATAGTCGTGAGGATAGCATGTTCAAGCAGAATTGATTTGATGCGCGTCAAAAATTAAAAAAAGTCTGTGACTGTTCAGCGCTTCGATTACGGCTTGAGCGAGGTGCTGAATAATTACAAAATTCTTTGCGCCTTTTGCAAAAGTCCCTTTACGTCATTCCCGAAACAATTTTGATCCGGAATTTTCAATCAGGGTATGAACAGTTCAACAGCGTCTTTTCCCTTCGCATCAATGGTTATCTTTTCTCCGCCACCAGAAGATACGGCGCTTTTACACTGTTTGGCACTGTGATGCGCAACAGCTACCACTCTTTTGTCGACAGGGCGCAAAACAGGGCATCGACCCTTTCCCCTTCCTCCTCGCCACCAGGATGTCCGGGGTAAACGACTACGGCCAGCCGTCCGCCAGCTGCCAACAGATCACAGGCAGAGCGCAGGGCGACAACAGTCGATTCAGACCGGGTGATCATCGTTTCGTCCCCGCCGGGCAGATAGCCGAGATTGGCGATCACCCCTTTAGGTGCAGCTTGAAGATACTCGGCCAGCTGCTCATGACTGGCACCGATCAGAGTGACACCGGGGAGTAAAGAGGGAGAAGGTGAGAGAGGAGAACGACGGGACGACAGACCGGCTAGGCGCAACCTGTCGGCGGTGTTGATCAGCGCCTGATCTTGAATATCAAAGGCGAGCACACAACCGGTCGGGCTGACCGCCCTGGCCAGAAACAGAGTATCCGAGCCGTTCCCTGCGGTCAGATCGACCGCCAGATCACCGGGGTGCAGCACTTCACTCAAGAGTTGATGGGCTCGACAGACAATATTTGAGAAATGCGACATCGGATTGATCAGCGG
The DNA here is from genome assembly GCA_024636225.1 of Desulfuromonadaceae bacterium. Next base: position 14,847 of record JAGXHN010000024.1, read on the forward strand.
TTTTCATCGAGGATCTTGACCTTAAGATCGATCGCTTTGCGTTGATCGAGACGAAGCAGAGTGATGATCTGCCTGGCCAGAGCGTTTTCATAGCGATTGAGAATGCCATCGGCATAGATGATACGCCAGACTGACTCCATGACCTCGTATTTCTCCTCGACGCTGAAATGAGCATTGATCTCGCGGGTAAACTGGTAGAGATCAAGACTCGCGTCGAGTTCACCGCGAGCGTATTCGATCAGCTCGGAGATCAGTTCATCATCAAGATCAAATTGATGCGCCAGCAAATCGCGAATCGTCTGTTCCTCAAGATCATGCAGCTCTTTATCGGCATGAGCAACTTCAAGCAGCAGGCAACAGGTCGCCACCTGAACCCGTTCATGTTTCTGTTGCGGTTCAGCTTCCGGACCTCCCCGGAGCAGGCTGGCGATCCGGCCTAACATTTGCCACTCCGATACTGAATCACACGCGCTTTTTCGAGGGTAATCAGTCCGCCGCTGAACATCCCGTCGATCTTCGGCAGTACCGCTTCAATGTTGTCTTCACTATCAACAACCTCAATCACCAGCGGCAGATCACTCGATAGACGCAACAGCCTGTCCGTATGCAGCACCGAGCCAGCTCCAAAGCCGGCCACACCCCGCAACACTGTCGCTCCGGCCAGCCCTTCGGCACGAAACAGTTCGAGCAGCGCCTCATAAAGAGACTGTTTTTGGAAACGATCATTTTCGCCGATAAAAACCCGCATCAGGGTCTGTTCACCTTCAAGTCTCTTCATTCAAATACACTCCTGTAATTGATGGCGTTGCAAAAGCATCACAATTGGCGGGCCAGAAAAATACCGAGAGCAGCAAACAGCAGACAGACGACAACATTCAAAAGAACGTTACTCCCGGCCTGCCAATAGCTCCCCTCTTCAAACAGGCGGATCGTCTCCAGGGAGAAGGTCGAGAAGGTGGTAAATCCCCCCATAAAACCGACAGCGAGTCCAATTCGCAATGCGGGAGAGAAGAGCGTACTCCGTAAGCCCGCCTCCATCAGCAATCCAAGCAGAAAAGAACCGATCACATTAACCGCCAGCGTCCCGTACGGCAAGCCCCGTCCGGCCAGAGTATAAACCCAACCGGAGACCAGATAACGCGAGATAGAACCGAGCGCACCGAACAGGCCGATATAAAAAATCTGCATTGTTAATAACTCCGCAATAAAACAGTAGCGTCATTATTCAGTTCTGAACCGCTGCTGTCAACCTCTCAGAATTGATCTGCCGCCAGTTGATCAACTGTTTGACATTGTCATAAGCGATCTGGCTGATCTTTCACACCGTGCAACGAGCGCCTTCTGTTGTCGTGGGTGAGGACTTGACGAACCGGTCGGTCTTTAATTTCTTGACACGACAGATTCTTCAGATAAACAAGTAAGACAATAATTATGTACACAATGAATCCGTTACTGTGTCGTCAAAATACACAATAATAATAAGAACCGATTCATTATTCCAACAACAATCTCAAATTTGAGCCGTCTGCACAAGGTTTACTCATGTATTGTCTGCTTTTTAATCTTTTGGCATACAAAATGTAAAAAGATGATGCGAATCTGATTTAACACCTAAAAAAGACAAAGCATAATGCCGTTTTTTTGTGCATAACTTTGAAACACACCTCAAAACAGGAGAAAAAAATGACCCCGATGATCGATGAAAAAGTTGAACCTATCTTGAAGGAAGTTCTCGACCGTAACCCGGGTGAAGTTGAATTTCATCAGGCGGTTAGAGAGGTTCTCGAATCGCTCGGCCCTGTTCTGGTTAAACACCCGGAATTTGCTGAGCATAAAATTATTGAGCGAATCTGCGAACCGGAACGTCAGATCATATTTCGGGTGCCATGGGTCGACGACAAAGGGAATGTTCAGATCAACCGTGGCTTCCGCGTCGAATTTAACAGTGCTCTCGGACCTTACAAAGGTGGACTGCGCTTTCACCCCTCGGTCTATCTCGGCATCATTAAATTTCTCGGTTTTGAACAGATCTTCAAAAATGCCCTGACCGGCCTGCCGATCGGCGGCGGCAAAGGTGGATCTGACTTCGACCCGAAAGGGAAA
>JAGXHN010000003.1 GCA_024636225.1 Desulfuromonadaceae bacterium
GTGGAACCGGTCGTTCAAAAAAGGCGGCTGAACAGCAGGCAGCAGAGTCTGCACTTGAACAGTTGAATCGCTGAATGTGAAAATTTTTCCGGTTTTTATTCCGAATCTTGGCTGTCCGGGCGGATGTGTATATTGCGATCAGAGTCTGAATAGCGGGGTCGCACAGGCTCCGACCCCCGAAGAAATTGCGGCGCGGCTGAAACAGCAGTTGCCTGAGGCGGGTCTCGATCAGATCGCCTTTTATGGGGGGTCTTTTACCGCTCTTTCTCTCTCTCTTCAGAATGACTATCTGCAGGCGGTGCAGCCGTTCCTCGGGAGTGGACAAGTCGGTAGTCTGCGCATTTCGACCCGCCCGGACTGTATCGATGGCGCGTCTGCTGCCCGCTTGCGTCGTTTCGGGGTGAAGACGGTCGAGCTTGGCTGTCAGTCTTTTTCTGATCTGGTGCTGGCGGCCAGTGGCAGAGGCTGTCGAACTGAGGTTTTTCCCCTTGCGGTTACGGTGTTGCGCGATGCCGGTCTGTCTGTCGGCATTCAGCTGATGCCCGGTCTTCCGGCCGGGACAGATAACGAAGCTCGCAACTCTCTGCTGAGTGCGCTGTTGTTGAAACCGGATTTTTTAAGGATCTACCCTGCGGTCGTTTTGGCCGGAACACGGCTGGCAATCGACTGGCAGGACCGCCGTTACCGGGCGATGAGCCTGGATCATGCGGTTGATCTTTGTGCCGATATGGCCTTGATCTGTCACGAAGCAGAGGTGCCGGTCATTCGTTTCGGGCTCCAGGCTTCGGTCGATCTCGATGCACACGGGGTTCTGGCGGGTCCTTATCACCCGGCTTTCGGTCAGCTGGTGCAGTCTTCTCTCTGGCTGCGTGCCATGAGGAGACTCCTGGTCGGTCGTCAGGCGCATGTTATACAGGTTCATCCGCACGACCTTTCAACGGCTCTTGGTCAGAGACGAATCAATCTGGATCGACTGCATCAGCAGAACCCTGATCTGACCATCGTACCGTGCAATACAGTAACGCGTGGGCAGATACAGATAGAACAGACAACGGTAGAGATGATGGCCTTCGCGGCCGGGAACGGGTGACAGGTTTGAGTGAAAATAAAGATTACAGATCAGGATTTGTGTCGATTGTCGGACGCCCCAATGTTGGAAAATCGACACTTCTGAATCAGATCCTCGGGCAGAAAATTGCGATTACGACCGATAAACCACAAACAACCCGAAATCGGATTCTCGGCATTCATACGCTGGACGATGCACAGATTCTGTTTCTTGATACACCGGGAATCCATAAAGGGGAAGGGCGTTTAAGTCGTTTTATGGTCTCTCAGGCCACGTCGGCCTGTTCCGGTGTTGATCTGGTCATGTTTCTGGTAGATGCGACGGCACGCTCCGGCAGTGGTGATTCCTTTGTGCTCGATATCTTGCGCAACAGCAAGATACCGGTCATTCTGGTCATCAACAAGATCGATCTGGTCGCACGCGAGAGTTTGCTTCCGCTGATTGATACTTATTCCAAACTGTTCGATTTTGTCGAAATTTTTCCGATTTCAGCCGCTAAAGGGGAAGGGACAGAAGAGCTGGTCGCAAGGATTCGCGAACTTCTCCCGCCGGGAACCCCGTATTATCCAGAGGATATGATTACGGATCTGCCTGAACGATTTATTGCGGCTGAAATGATTCGGGAGCAGATTCTGAATCAGACCCGCGATGAGATCCCGTACGGGGTGGCGGTTGAAGTGGAATCGTTTGAAGAGAAACCGGAGAAGGGACTGGTTGTAATCGGTGCGGTGATCCATGTTGAGCGGGACAGCCATAAACGAATTATTGTCGGCAAACAGGGGAGCCGCCTTAAAACCATCGGAAAATCGGCGCGGCTCGAAATCGAAAAACTGCTCGATTCGAAGGTATATCTCGAACTTTTTGTTCATGTGCAGAAAAACTGGACCGAATCCGCACATCAGCTGAAACGGTTCGGATACGAGTGATGGTGTCAGAACAACACGATCGAACGGCAGGACAAGATTTTGTCTGAACCCTGTTATAATGCAGAATCTACACTTCAGTGCAGTCATAAAAGACGGCACCTGGACAGAGGAAAAATTAATAATGCTTCCCATTGTTGCTATTGTCGGCCGCCCGAATGTTGGCAAGTCGACCCTGTTTAATCGTCTGCTCGGTGAGCGACGGGCCATCGTTGAGGATTTCCCGGGGGTGACCAGAGATCGAAATTATGCTTTGGTCAGCCGTCATGAGAGACCCTTTACCTTGATTGATACCGGCGGTTTCGAGCCGGTCAGTGAAGATCGCCTTCTTATTCAGATGCGTGAACAGTCACAGCTCGCCATCGAGGAAGCGGATGTGATTCTGTTTGTTATGGATGGCCGGGAGGGGGTTACACCGGCGGACCATGAAGTGAGTAAAATGCTGCGGCAGATTAAAAAGCCGGTTCTGTACGTCATCAATAAGGTGGATGGCGATCGTCAGGAGGACGAAGCGGTCGAATTTTACGAACTCGGCATCGATGATCTGATAACCATATCGGCTGAACATGGCCGCGGTGTCGCTGAACTGGTCGATCGGATTGTCGGATTTTTGCCGGAGGGGGACGATGACCAGGAGGTTGAAGGTGAAACCCGGCTGGCGATCATCGGTCGGCCCAACGTCGGAAAATCGTCTCTGGTTAACAGGATTCTGGGGAAAGAGCGCGTCGTCGCCAATCCTCTGGCCGGGACGACCAGAGATAGTGTCGATTCGCCCTTTATGTATAATAAAAAACGGTACGTGTTGATCGATACCGCCGGTATAAGGCGTAAGGGGAAAGTGAGTCAGAAGCTGGAAAAGTATAGCGTGATCCAGGCGCTAAAGGCGATGGATCGGGCACACGTTGTGTTGGCTGTTGTCGATGGGTCTGCCGGGATCATCGATCAGGATATGACGATAGCGGGCTACGCTTTTGAACGCGGCCGAGCGGTTATTCTGGTGGTGAATAAATGGGACCTGGTCGAGAAGGATCACGGCACGATGAAAGAGTTTACAAGAGATCTGCGTGATCGGTTCAGTTTTCTCGGCAATGTCCCGATTCTGTTTGTGTCGGCGTTGACCGGGCAGCGGGCGGCAAAAATCATTCAGGATGTCGAGATGGTGGCAGAACAGTTTAATCGGCGTATTTCGACCGCCCCGTTGAATGCAGCTCTTCAAGAGGCGATTGAGGCCCATCAGCCAGCCATCTACAAAGGGCGGCGGCTCAAGTTTTTTTACATGACCCAGACGGCGGTCAGACCCCCGTCGTTTGTTGTTTTTGTCAATCAGGCTGAAGGGGTCCATTTCTCTTATCAACGTTATCTTGTTAATAAAATTCGTGAGGCTTTTGGTTTTGTCGGAGTTCCGTTGCGAATCGAATACCGTGATCGCGAACGCAGGGGTTAAATCACTTTACTTTGTTCGTTCGGGTGGGATATAGTAAATCTGTTTAATATTCAGCTGTTAGATTGGTCATTTGCCTGTTCAATGGCCTGTTTGTGGAGTCGTGATATATGAGTCTTGTTGGAAACCTGGAAGACCTCGGTCTCGGAGAAATTCTGCAGATCGTCAGTCTCAGTCGAAAATCGGGAGTTTTGACTCTCGATAGTTCAGGGCGTACCGGCAAGGTTACGTTTCTGGACGGTCAGGTTATCCGTGCGACGACCAGTGCCAGTCGTGTAAATCTGGGAGATCTTCTTGTCCGGCGTGAGCTCGTCGATATTGATACGCTGAAAAAGGCGCTGTTTATTCAGCGTAACAGTGAAAACCCACCCCGGCTCGGAGTTATTCTGGCCGAAAAATTTGCGGTCCCCGCTGATAAAATAGAAGAAGTCGCCAAAGAGCAGATAGAGAAGATTGTTTATAGCTTCTTTACCTGGAATGAAGGCTCTTTTTCATTCGATCTCGGCGAGACGAGCGTTCTGGCTTCAGGTAACCTGAACCCGTTGCAGTTCATGGTTGATTCCGGCCTTAATCCTCAATGGCTGGCGATGGAGGGGAGCCGGATTCTGGATGAAAAGGCTCACAAAGGGGATTCTCTTGAATTGGAAGATGAGGGGCCGGTTCTGGATGTCGTCGATCTGCTTGGTGAGGAGGGGGCGGCTGAACTGAAAAAGGCGGCAGCAGCTTCTGACGCTATTCCGGATTCTAAGAAGAAACTCCCGGATGTGCCTGCACTGACGCCTGCTTTCGTCGGTAAAACTGTCTATCTGGTCGATGATGATCAGTTGACGGCACAGGTTGTTGCCAGGCGCTTGCGGGAACAGCGCCTTGATGTCAAAGTCTTTACGAGCGCCAAAGATTTTATTGCTGCGCTCACCAAGGGTGTGGCGTCGCAGGAGTTCCCCTTGCTGCTTGTCGATCTGATCATGCCGAAATGTGACGGTACCGGTATTCTGGGCGGGGTCGAAATTATCCAGAAAGTAAAAAGTGATTTCAAAGATCTGACCCTGCTGCTGATGAGTGATCATCCCACCCCGGAAGTTGAACAGAAGTTGGCCCGCTTTAAATTGCCGGCGCTGATTCCGAAACCGCGCAAGAACGAACTGAATGATGATGCCAGCCAGAAGATGTTGACCACGCTGGCGCAGACGGTCTTCACGTTTGCTGCCCCTGGTCTTTCATCTGTTGTGGAAGATACGGATGTCGACATCGGGTATCATTTCGGGTTTGAGCTGCTCAAGGAAGTTAACGATGCGGAACTTCAGGCCAGCCCGGGTAAAATACTGCCGACGCCGGGGATTCATCTTCTCGGCGGTATGTTGCAGGAGTTGAACAACCCCTCTTTAGGTGGAGGAATTATTCTTCTGGTTCTGCGTTTTGCCAGCGAACTGATGAATCGTGCCGTGATCTTTTTCGTTAAAGGCGATGAGATCATGGGTCTCGGTCAGTTCGGGATCGAAGCGACGGAGGAGAGTGCCGACGTTCTTATTAGAAAAATAAAAATACCGGTCAAAGAGAAAACGATTCTGAGCGACGTGGCGAAAGATTTCTCACCCAAACATGTCACTTTTGGCGATGGGAAGTGGGATCAATATCTTATCGATAAACTCGGTGGTCAGAGGCCCGTTGATGCGTTTGTCGGTCCGATCATCAGTGAAGGGAACATCGTCGCTTTTATTTATGGTGACAATCTCCCCAAGCAGGAGCCTGTAGGGGATACAGAGTCGTTTGAAATTTTTCTTTCCCAGGCAGGTATGGCTATGGAGAAGGCTCTGCTTGAACGTCGATTAAAAGGGCGGCAAGCGGTTGAGTCTTAATTAGATAACGGAGCAAAATAGCGTGTCTTATAAAATTCTGATTGCCGAAGATTCATCCACCATGCGTTCGCTGATTGTCTCAACAATCTCGGCGATGGGGAATTATCAGCTGATTGAAGCGGCTAATGGTTTTGAAGCTCTGCGGATTCTGCCTCGCGAGAAAGTTGATCTGGTCATTACTGATATCAATATGCCCGATATCAATGGCCTTGAGTTGATCAGTTTTATTAAAAACAATCCCAACTATAAAGATACCCCACTGTTTATTATCAGCACCGAAGGGAGTGAAAAGGACCGCGACAAGGGGTTATCTCTCGGTGCAGATGCTTATCTGGTCAAACCCTTCAACCCCATAGAACTGCAGGACCTTGTCCGGCAGTATCTCGGTTAGGAGGCCTGCTTTGTCGACAGAATTTTCTGGTCAGGCGCTTAAGGAATTTCTAGGCGAAGCCGAAGAGATTATTGAAAGCCTCCATCTTGATCTTGTAAAATTAGGGAATCGCGCAAGTCCTGATGATCTCGACCCTGAATTGATCAACAGTATTTTTCGAGGTGCCCACTCGCTTAAGGGGCTGGCCGGAATGTTCGGATTTAACGACGTTTCTGAGTTGGCTCACCATATGGAGGATATGCTCGACAATTTCCGCCTCGGCAAGATCCCTTTGTCGGACGAGTTGATCGAAACCATATTCGAATCGCTTGAATATCTTACCCTGCTAGTGCAGGGGAAGAGTGAGGATGAAAGTTATTCCATCGATATCACTCCTGTTATCAGCCGGATTGATGCGGTTCTGTCGGGTGACAACAAGCCCGAAAGCAACATTTTCAAGCAGTTTAATATTGATCCTTCCATCCTCAATGTCCTGACTGAGTATGAAGAGCATCGTCTGCATGAAAATCTGACAAAAGGGAATAACCTGTTTCGCATTGAAGTCGCATTCGATCTTTCAAATTTTGATCAGGGTCTGGCCGAAATCAGCGAACTGCTTAAGCAGTCGGGTGAAATTATCAGTACGCTCCCCTGTTTTGGAGAGTTGACTGAACGAATCGCTTTTCAACTCTTGTTTGGAACTGCGATCGGTACTGAAGCAGTGCATGATCTGGTGGGGAATGATGCTATAAAAGTTACAGCCATCGTTTCCAGAGCGGGTGCCGACACGGGCGCGCAACCTCTGCCAGCGGAATCTGCCGAGGTTTTTATTGACGCAACGGCAGAAGATCTTGCCCCCGCTCAGTCTCAGGCCGACTCAGCCAGTATGCGTTCTATCAGTCGTACGGTCCGGGTCGATATCGACAAACTTGATGATCTGATGAACATTGTTGGCGAGCTGGTTCTTTCCAAAGGGGTCTTCACCGAGATCGCGGAAAAGATGAAAGCGACCGGACGCGACGATATTGCCAGCACGGTACAGAAGGCGACCAGAGAACTGGAGCGCAAGCTGGATGATCTGCAAAAAGGGGTTATGGAAGTTCGTATGGTACCGATCGCACAGCTGTTTGATAAAATGCTGCGGATTGTGCGTCAGGTTGCCAAGACACAAGGGAAAAAGGTCGCCCTCGATATTCAGGGGGCCGACACGGAGCTCGACAAGTTGATTGTCGAAGATTTATCTGATCCATTGCAGCATATTATCCGTAACGCCATAGATCACGGGATTGAAACCCCGGATGAACGTCGGCGAGCTGGCAAGCCTGAGCAGGCGACCATCTGTCTCTGGGCCTTTCAAAAAGGGAATCATGTCGTTATTGAAATTAAGGATGACGGCAAAGGGATCGATCCTGAGGTCATTCGGGCCAAGGCGATTAAAAAGAAATTGGTCAGTGCCAATGCCGAACTGACACGCACTGACATCTATGATCTGGTTTTTCTGTCCGGGTTTTCGACACGTGATGAAGTGAGTGAACTCTCCGGACGGGGGGTGGGGATGGATGTGGTCAAAAACAACATCGCCTCGCTTTCCGGGATGATTGAAATTGACAGTGAGGTCGGTAAAGGGACCAGGATCGCCATTACCCTGCCGATCACTCTGGCAATAATCAAAGCTCTGATCGTGCAGGTTTCCGGGACAACGTATGCTGTTCCGATCAACTCGGTGCTTGAGACACTGATGATCGAAGAGTCTTCTATCCGCACGATAGAGCGCAAAGAGGTGATAGAGTTACGCCAGACCACCTTGCCGTTACTGCGCCTTGCAGAGATTTTTGGTCTTAAAAGCCCGCAGGAGCGTGCGAGTCGATGTTTCGTAGCTGTTGTCGGTCTGGCAGAAAAAAAGATCGGGATTGTCGTTGATGATCTGCTTGGGCAGCAGGATGTCGTGATCAAGTCACTCGGCAGTACCCTCTCTTTTGTTCAAGGGATTTCCGGTGCAGCCGATCTTGGTAACCAGAAAACCATTCTGGTTCTGGATGTGGGCGGATTGATGAGTGAAGCGTTGCGCGGAGATAGTAACGTCCATGTATAAAGAATTTTATGGCCTGACAGAACGCCCATTTAGTAAAACGCCTGATCCGCGTTTTCTCTATTTGAGCCAGCAACACAAAGAGGCTCTCTCCCGGCTCATTTATGCCGTAGAGGAGAGGGATCTGATTCTTCTGACCGGCGAGATCGGTTGCGGCAAGACGACTCTCTCACGAGCGCTGCTTGATGAACTGGACGACTCTTACAAGGTGATTTTACTGATTAATCCGCGCTTGTCCCCGATGGAATTCCTGCGTTCTCTTGCGGTCCGTCTCGATATAGATGATCCGGCCCGCTTTAAAACTGAACTGCTTGAACAGATTGCCAACGCTCTGTATGCCCTGTATGAACAAGGGCAATGTCCGGTTCTTATCGTCGATGAAGCACAACTGGTTCCGCACAAAGAGACGTTTGATGAAATCCGGCTTCTAACCAACTTTCAACTCGACGATCAGAACTTGATAAGCGTCGTTCTGATGGGGCAACCGGAGCTGCGAAAGAGACTTGCACATCGCGCCTATGAACCGTTGCGACAACGTTTCGGGTTGCAATATGATCTCAAACCGTTGGCCCGTGAAGAGATGAGTGACTATCTCGATTACCGGATCGAGACGGCCGGAGGGGTTAAAAATCTTTTTCAGGCTGATGCTGTCGACATGATCTATGCGTATTCGGCAGGGATCCCAAGGAAGATAAATCATGCCGCAACCCTTGCCCTGCTGGAAGGGTACGGTCGAGATAAAACACGCATCGATGCAGTTGTAATGAATGCGGTCATGGCTGAACTTAACATGAACTGAAGGATGGAATTGACGGATCATGGATCTGGTTAAAATTCGAAAAAAAGCGAAAAGCGCGCGGGAAAAACCGACAAAAAAACCGGAAGTAAAGGTTGATCCTGAACTTTTGGATACGGTCACCCCGGTCGATGTGAGCAAGGTCACCTCTTCAGCTTCCATTGTTCAGACGAGCCCCGATGCGCCAGGCTCTAAAGCTTTGCCGAGACCGGTCTCTGAACCGAAGTCAAAAGAGATTGATCCGCTTGAGGCTCTTTTTGCATTCCGGGTGGAGGGGACCCTGGCGACGGAAGAGCTTTATCTCAAGGCTCTGATGGGTGATGATGATGCGGTTGATGGTGAACTGAGACAGTGGTTGACTTTCTCCCTGGGGGCAGAAGAATATGCCCTTGAACTCAGCGTCGTCAATGAGATCATTAAATCACGCGAGGTGACCGATATCCCCCGTGTTCCGGATTTTATCCGTGGTATTATTTCTTTGCGCGGGATTATTGTTCCGGTCATCGATTTACGCAGGCGCTTGAAAATCGGGGTGATCGAACCTGGTCTGTCGACCCGGATTGTTGTTTGTCAGCAGAGTGGCAAATTAGCTGGCTTGTTGGTCGACAGTATTAATCAGGTCGTTAACATTTCATCCCATAGTATTGAACCGCCGCCATCAGTCCTATCCGGTCTGGATCGTGACTTTGTTGAGGGAGTAGGGCGGATCGATGGTAGAATGCTGATTCTGCTTCACCTGGCGAACGTCATTAACGCAGAGCTGACTTGAGAAAAGGAGGGAACCGATGGCGAAACAGAAGATTCTTGTTGTGGAAGATGAAGAGAGTTTGCTCAAACTCGAAAGTATCCTGTTGACATCGAAAGGGTATGATGTGCGGGGAGTGATCAATGGTCAGCATGCCCTCGATGCCATGCAGGAGTATTTTCCTGATCTGGTTCTGCTCGATATCATGTTGCCGGAGATTGATGGTTTCGAGGTCTGCCGACGGATCAAGAGTAATCCGGCGACCAAAGATATACCGGTCATTATGTTGACAGCAAAAAAGAGTCGCGAAGATATGGCTCGCGGAGAGGAGGTCGGCGCTGATTGGTACATTACCAAACCGTTCAAGTCGGCAATGGTTATTGAGACTATTCAGAGATTTTTGAACTGATGGTTATTGAAAACTCTTTGACAGGGAGTACCAAGGATCGCTCCGACAGCGAAACCGGGCGCAGCTCAATTCAACTTGCCTGTTTTCGTGTTGGTGACCAGATGTATTCGCTCGATATTCTGCGGATCAAGGAAGTGATCCGGCCTCTTAAAATTACTCCTGTGCCGAAGGCGCCGATCTTTATTGAAGGGGTGATTAATCTGCGTGGCGTTGTCCTGCCGGTTGTTGACCTGAGAAAAAGGTTCGAGCAACCGGTCGGTCGTGCAGATTCAAAAACACGGATACTTATCTGCGTGCTGAGTGGAAAAATTATCGGTTTAATTGTCGATGAAGTCGTCGAAGTCAAGAGCTTTACACGCAGTGAAATACAGCAGGCTCCCCGCTTTATAAAGGGGCTTGATACAGATTATTTTCTCGGTGTCTGCCAGCGAAATGATGACCTGGTCATGATCATGAACCTTGAAAAAATCCTTTCGACAGATGAGAAAATTGATCTGGAACAGATCCGCAATCATGTTCCGGATCCAGCTAAAACAAAAAACGAATAACTCTGAATCTATAATTTAAAAGAATAAAGAGGTTTCATGATAGTTGACTGCCCCGCCTGTGCGTCCCGGTTTCGCCTTAACAAGGTTAAATTCAGTGGCCAGAAGGTCTCTTTAAAATGTGTGAAATGTCAGAATCTGTTTCAGGTTGAGGTTCCCGCCGAGATAAAAACGGCTCCGGCCAGACCGCATATTCTGATCGCCCATAGTGACCCGAATCTCTGCACCATGCTTAGCGAAATTGTAAGCAAGGCTGATATGAGTTGTTCTGTTAGTCATGATAGTGAAACAGCCCTGAACATAATGGAGACCCGCCCCCCGCACGTCGCGATTATCGATGTGGCGCTGCCGGGGATGTATGCTTTTGAGGTCGTGGAGAAAGTGCGCGCACGCCCCGGTCTGGGAGATGTGAAAATCATCCTGCTCTCTTCCGTCTATAACAAAATGGCATATAAGCGGTCGCCTGCGTCACTCTACGGGGCCGATAATTACATTGAAAAGCATCACATCCCGAACGATCTGGTACCGTCGATTTATAGTTTGCTCTCCGATGCGCATCAGGGACGGCAGAAAGAACAGCTCCCTCCAGGTGAAAAGAAGGGGACTGCAACGCAGCAGAGACCAGATGAAGCGACGGCAGCCGAGGCCATGAACAATAAAATCCAGCAGGCTGAAGAGAATGAAACATCAGCGTCAACTTCGAACGAGCTGATTGAAAAAGCACACCGGTTGGCCAGAAATATTGTATCTGACATCGCTCTTTATAATCAGAAAAAAGTCGATTCCGGGATATTGGCAGGAAATTTTTTTGAGCTGTTGGCCGTAGAGATCGCCGAAGGACGTCGACTGTTTGATGATCGTTTCGCGTCTGAAACACTGCAGGGGAAAGATGTTCTAAAGGCGGAGTTTGATGAGTTCTTGAAAAATCGTCAAACCGAAATTTCTCAATAGGGACTGATTATGGCTGAGAATACTGCCGGTAATGATAAAATTGCGCGAATGATGCAGTCAGAGGATGAAGAGGAACGTCTCGCTGCTCTCAGGCAACTCGATCGCCAGGAGTGCCCTTTTGCTCTTGAACAGGTTTATGCAGCATTGGGTGACGAGAGTTGGCGGGTGCGCAAGGAAGGGACGGAATTTTTTCTTTCCTGGCCCGAAGTGGGGGAATATATCCCGGATATTATTCAATTCCTCTATTCTGAAGAGAATGCGGGGCTGCGCAATACGGCGGTCGAAATATTGACCCGGCTTGGAAGGTTAGTGGTTCCAAAACTTCTTGAAGAGGCCCATTCTGAAGATCATGATGTGCGCAAGTTTGTTTTCGATATTTTAGGAGCGATCCCCGACGAAAGAAGTCTGCCGCTTATTCAGGCGGCACTTATGGATCAAGATAGCAACGTTCGGGCTGCCGCAGCTGAAAATCTCGGAAAGCTTGGTGCCGTCAGCGCAGTTCCGGCCCTTCTCGAAGCGATGAAAATACAAGATCTGCTGCTCCGTTTCACAATTCTTGAGGCGTTGGGGCAGATCAATGTTCGGGTTCCGGTTGAGCCACTTCTCGCTTTTCAGAATGACAGGCTTTTGCGCAAGGCCCTGCTCGACTGCCTCGGACGAGTCGGTAGTGAGTCGGCTGTCCCCTTTCTCATTCAATGTCTTGGCGACGACATGAAAAATGTGCGTGAAGCCGCTGTTCAGGCGCTTTATCGGCTCTCCGAACAGAATGCCAAGGTAGAGGATGCTGTAAAAAAGGTTGTTGCCAGCGACAGCAGTCTGTCTGAATCTGTTATTGAACATCTTCAATCGTCACCTTTGTCAGTCCGCCGGGCGGCGATAACGTTGCTCGGTTGGTTTGGTGATTCGCGTAGTATTCGATACCTTATTGAGCGGCTCGAAGATCAGGAGCTGCAAGAGGTGGCGATCGGCTCGCTGTCGGCCCTGGGACGTGCTGATGTTCAACCACTGCTTGCAGCCTGGGATGAGGCCGATCCGCGTTCGAAAGCTTATCTTGCCTATATTTTTGGATCAATAGAGTCAGATCGGACTGTCTCGCGACTGATTGCAGGGTGTTTAGACAGTGCGGATGATTTACGACAGATGTCTGTTCAGTCTCTTGGTAAAATCGGCGATGCGACGGCTGTCGACATACTGGTTAAGGCGCTCTGTGATTCCTCACTGGAGGTGCGTGAAGCCGCTATGCACGGGTTGACCCTGCTCGGCGAACGGTACCCGGACAAGGTTGTTGCAGCGCTCAGCCCGTTGCTGGAGCACGAGGATGAGCAGTTACGCATGTATGCCGTAACCGTCCTCGGTCGTCTGGATGATGAGATGGCCGGGGATCACCTTATTTTTGCCATCAAGGATGAATCAGCCGAAGTTCGCAGTGCGGCGATCAGAGCCGTTGAAGGGAAGACCGGGAGTGAGCATCTCTCTGTCCTGATGCTTGCATTAACCGATGAAAACACGGAAGTTCGTGCCCTCGCTGCCAGAGCTCTTGGCCTGTCCGGAGATATTGAAGCGATCAAACCGCTCGAATTGGCACTGCAGGATGAAGACATGTGGGTCAGGGCGGCAGCCGTGCGGGCAATCGGGAGTCTCAATGGTCTTGAGTTTGAACATCTCATTGTTGAAGCATTGCACGATCCAGTCGGTCTGGTCAGTATTTCAGCCCTGGAAACACTCGAAGCGGTCGGTGTAAGCGATCTGATGCAGCACGCTGAAAAAGCGCTGGAGCATCGCGACGCTGAAGTTGTGCTGGCAGCACTCAATATTTTGCAGTTTAATCCGGAGCATGACTGGCTTCAGACCTACCGGAAAAAACTGCTGCACCATAAGCATGGTGAGATTCGGCTGCAATTTGCCCAGCAACTCGCAGCGGTTGAGAAGGGCGGTTGTTGTATGGAGTTGGAGGACGCTGTATCTGTAGAGGTAGATGAGTTTGTGCGGCAGGAGTTGCAACTCTTAGTTATGTCACTCAAGCAGGACCAGGGCCGCTGATCAGATGATTTTTTCTTCACAGGATATAGCTATGAGTGCTGAGGAGTTTCGCTTGTTGCGGGATTTTATCTATCAGCATTGTGGTATTAATTTCAATGAGGACTCGAAGTTTCTGCTGGAAAAACGGCTCGGGAAACGATTGCAGTTCCATCGATTGAGTAATTTTAAGGATTATTATTATCTGCTTCGGTACAACAAGGTCAAAGACCAGGAGTTGACCGAGGTTATTAATATTATTACAACCAATGAAACCTACTTCTTTCGTGAAGATTTTCAACTGAAAACCTTTACCGATGAAATCCTCCCTGAAGTTGTTGCGCGCAAAAAGTCTGCTGGCGATGAAAAGAAAATTCGTATCTGGAGTGCGGGCTGCTCGACCGGTGAGGAGCCGTACACAATCGCGATGCTTCTGCTTGACCGGCCAGAATATCGTGATTGGCAGATTGAGATTATCGGTACTGATATCAGTAACCGGGTCCTGCAGATCGCCCGGAAGGGTGTTTACGGTCCAGCCTCATTTCGAACCACAGATGAGATTCATACCCGCAAATACTTTACCCCGGTTGATGACAAGCAGCGCATCAATGATGAGGTGCGAAATCTGGTGAGTATCAGTCACCTCAATCTGTTCGATTCCCCGCGTGTCTCTTTGTTGGGACGGATGGATATTATCTTCTGCCGAAACGTGATTATCTATTTTGATATTGCCGCCAAAAAACGGGTTATGGAAAGTTTTTATCAGCGGTTGCGCCCCGAAGGATTTCTTCTCCTTGGGCATTCAGAATCGTTAATGAATATCACCAGTGCCTTTGCCTTGCGGCATTTTGTAAATGACATGGTTTATCAGCGTCCGGCAACTCCAAACGGACTCTATTTTTGATATGAAACAACACCTGATAAGAGTGCTGGTGGTGGATGATTCTGCTTATAACCGGCGGACAATCATCCAGATGCTCGAAGAGATTCCGCATGTCAAGGTGATCGATTATGCCAACGATGGTGAGATGGCCCTGCGTAAGGCGATCGATCTTAAGCCGGATCTGATTACCCTCGATCTGGAAATGCCGAAGATGGATGGTTTTACTGTTCTGCGTATTTTAATGCAGAATCAGCCGACCCCGGTTATTATCGTCTCCTCCCGATCGGATGATGAAGATGTTTTCCGGGCACTTGAGTTCGGAGCGGTTACTTTTATCCCGAAACCGAGTGCGAAGATATCGCCTGAACTCTTCAATATTCGTGAGGATTTGCATGAAAAGGTGATGGCTGCTGTCGGTACAGATATGAAAAAAGTTCTGCGCCGAGCTACCACCGATGAAACCTCACAGCCGAAAAAATCCCGTTTTGTTTTAAGTAAAACAGAGACCCGAACCGGCTCTGATCTGAAGTATGTCATGATTGGAGCATCGACCGGTGGCCCACCGGCTCTGCAGAATATCTTTTCAAATATCAAACAGAAAATCCCGGTCTGTTTTGCTGTCTCGCAACATATGCCGCCCGGTTTTACCCGTGCATTTGCTGATCGTCTCAACAAGTTTTCCGGCCTTGATATCAAAGAGGCTGAAAATGGTGACCTGATGCGTCCGGGTCAGGTTTTGATCGCCCCGGGTGGCACCAACCTGATCTTTCGTCGCCGCGGCAAAGATATTGTCGCAAGGATCATGGAGCCGGACGCGGGGCAGCGCTATGTGCCATCAGTCGATAAGATGTTTGAATCGGCCGCAGAGTTTTTCGCCCCTTCGGTGCTCGGAGTTGTCCTGACCGGCATGGGGAATGACGGTGCCGCCGGGACTCTGAATCTGCATGCAGCAGGGGGACGAATTATCGCTGAAGCCGAAGAATCGAGTGTTGTCTTCGGTATGCCAAAAGAGGCGATTGCCACCGGAAAAGTGTCAAAAATCGTTTCTCTTGATCGAATCTGCCATACAATTCTATCCGAGTGTGGATATTTATGATTTTTATAGTAAAAGGTGGAGTTTTTTTATGGAGACTGTTATAAATGTTCGTTAATCATTATGTTTACATATCATTAACCGGGAGCAGATAAATGGCTGATCAGGAGAAGGATCAAGAGAGCCGCGCCGAAGAATTTCTGCAGGTGTTCAAAAAGGGCGCGGAATTTACGACCGATCTGCTGAAAGAGAACGAGCGCCTTCGTTATCAGAACCTGCAGATTGAGGAACAACTCAAGATTTTGAATTCCAGCGCAGGTGAAGGTGGCCCTTCCGAAGAGCTTCTGAAGAAGATCAAAAAGCTTGAGGATGAAAAAACCGAAATTATTAACCGTATCAAACGTGTCGAGGAAGAGAATATTGACTTTGCCAATCGTTATGTTGAGATCGAAAATGAAAACAACATGTTGGCAAATCTTTATATCGCCTCGTATCAGTTGCATTCAACGCTCGATTTCAAGGAAGTCCTGCAGGTTATTCTTGAGATTGTTATTAACCTGATCGGCGCTGAAGAGTTTTCCATTATGCTGCTTGATGAGAAGACCACCAAGCTCGAAGCGGTCGCCAGTGAAGGACTTAGTAATTCCGAAATCCCTTCATTTGAACTGGGAGAGGGGATCATCGGCGAGATGGCTAAAACCGGCGATAACTATTTCATCGACGAGTTGGTAGGGTACGAACGTGATTTTAATCATCCGCTGGTCTGTATCCCACTGAAGATCAAGGAACATGTTATCGGGGTGATTGTTATTTACAAGCTGCTGGTTCAAAAAGAGAAGTTCAATGATGTCGATTATGAACTGTTCACTCTTCTGGCCGGGCATGCAGCGACGGCAATCTTCTCTTCGAAACTCTACACAGATTCGGAGCGTAAGCTTAATACGATCCAGGGTTTCATTGATTTGATGACTAAATAGCTGTTTGTGGAGGATGATTATGTCGACATATAATGTGCTTGTAGTTGAAGATTCACCAACAATGCGACAACTGATTGTTTTTGCCCTGAAACGTATTCGGGGCTTGAATATTACAGAGGCGAATGATGGTGTTGACGGTTTAAAGAAAATTTCTGCCGATAAATTCGATCTGATTCTGACCGACATTAACATGCCGATCATGGATGGTCTTAAGCTCGTCAGTCTGGTCCGCAACGACCCGTCACACAAGAATGTCCCGATTGTGATTATCACGACCGAGGGGGCTACAGAAGACAGGGATCGCGCCATGGCGATCGGCGCAAACGATTACATTACCAAGCCGATTCAGACCGTTAAGATCATTGAAGTAGCAAAAAGACTTCTGAATATTTAAAGCATCATTCCGCAATCTGCCGGAGTGTTTATCAGGTGTAAAAGGAGAAGTTCGTTGGCTAAAGAAGAAGCGATAGAAGTTGAAGGCGAAGTTATTGAGCCGTTGCCGAATGCGATGTTTCGGGTAAAACTTGACAATGGGCATGTCGTATTGGCGCATATCTCAGGAAAAATGCGCAAATATTACATCCGTATTCTCCCTGGTGACCGTGTGACCGTGGAATTGTCACCTTATGATCTGAGCCGTGGGCGGATAACTTACCGCGAAAAATAAGTGTTTCATCGGCGTCAAGAGTCGATTCCATGCGATTCAGACAATGAATTGTCTGGCCGCTTTTATTGATGGTTAATCACGATACCGGCAGATGCCGGTATTCCTGTTTGTAAGAAATGAATCAGGTGGAGCCGGATGCAAGAACGATATAATGCCTCGTTAATTGAGCAAAAATGGCAAGGGATCTGGGAGCAGGAGCAGTCGTTCAAGGCGACAGATGACTCTCAGCGCGAAAAATATTATCTCCTCGAAATGTTTCCCTACCCTTCTGGGCGGATTCACATGGGGCATGTCAGAAACTATTCGATTGGTGATGTTGTCGCCCGGTTCAAGGCGATGCAGGGGTTTAATGTTCTGCATCCGATGGGGTGGGATGCCTTTGGTATGCCTGCTGAAAATGCTGCGATCCAGCACGGCACTCATCCGGCCAAATGGACTTCTGAAAACATCGAAAATATGCGCCTGCAGCTCAAGCGAATGGGGTTTTCGTACGATTGGGATCGTGAATTTGCGACATGTCATGCCGATTACTACCGTTGGGAACAGCTGATCTTTCTGAAGATGCTGGAGAAGGGGCTCGCTTACAAAAAACAGTCTACGGTGAACTGGTGCCCCGATTGCCAAACGGTTCTGGCCAATGAACAAGTCGAAGATAACTGCTGCTGGCGCTGCGACCAAGAGGTGGTGCCAAAGGAGCTTGAACAGTGGTTTTTTCGTATCACTGAATATGCTGAAGAACTCCTGGAATTCACTGATCGACTCAGCGGTTGGCCCGAGTCTGTGCTGACCATGCAGCGCAACTGGATCGGGAAGAGTATCGGCTGTGAAATCGATTTCAGGCTGGAATCCTCAGACGTCTTAATCAAAGTCTTTACCACCCGTCAGGACACCCTGTTCGGTGCGACATTTATGAGTCTTGCCCCCGAACATCCGATGGTCGCTCCTCTGACAACGGCTGCTCAGCAGGCTGAAGTCGCTGCGTTTCTTAAAAAAGTTCAGAGCCAGGAGAAAATTAAACGGACCAGCGATGAATACGAAAAAGAGGGCGTCTTTACCGGGAGTTACTGTCTGAATCCGGTCAATGGCAACAGAATGCCGATCTATATTGCCAATTTTGTTCTGATGGATTATGGAACCGGGGCCGTTATGGCTGTTCCGACTCATGACCAGCGGGATTTTGATTTTGCCCGCAAATATAAACTACCGATGACCGTGGTCATCCAGCCCGAAGGAGAGCTGTTGGAGCCTGCAGCGATGACTGAGGCCTGGACCGGATCCGGTCGTATGGTCAACTCGGGGGAGTTTAATGGTCAGGAGAATGAGACGGCCAAGATAACAATAGCCGATGCACTCGAAGCGAAAAAAAGCGGGAAGAAAACTGTCAATTATCGTCTGCGTGATTGGGGGGTTTCTCGTCAGCGTTATTGGGGGACACCGATCCCGGTGATTTACTGTGACGCGTGTGGTGTTGTTCCTGTCCCGGAAGCTCAGCTCCCTGTTGTTCTGCCGACTGATATTGTTTTTACCGGTGAAGGGGGGAGTCCGCTGGCCCAGGTCGACTCTTTCACTAAAACCAGTTGTCCAACCTGCAACGGTCCAGCGCGACGGGAAACCGATACCTTTGATACTTTTGTGGAGAGTTCGTGGTATTTCGCCCGTTATACCTGTCCGGACTATGGCAACGGCCCGGTCGATAAAAAGAAGGCCGAGTCGTGGCTGCCGGTTGATCAATATATCGGCGGAATTGAGCATGCGGTCATGCATCTGCTTTATGCCCGTTTCTTCACTAAGGTGATGCGCGATCTTGGTTTGATGGATGTCGATGAGCCGTTCACCAATCTGCTGACACAGGGGATGGTCTGTATGGAGACATGCTCCTGCCCTACACACGGCTGGTTGTATCCTGAAGAGGTCGTCGACGGAAAATGTACGCAATGCGGAGCGGCTGTCAAACTTGGTCGTACCGAAAAGATGAGCAAGTCGAAAAAAAATGTTGTCGATCCTGATCATCTTATCAAGCAGTACGGCTGCGATACGGCACGTCTCTTCTCTCTCTTTGCAGCTCCGCCGGAAAAGGATCTGGAATGGAACGAGCAGGGAGTGGAAGGGTGCTCCCGGTTTCTGAACCGGGTCTGGCGGGCGGTTTATGATAATCACGCTTTGATTCAGGATGCCTCGGTCAAACTTGAAGTGACAGATGAAGGACGCAATCTGCGCCGGATTGTTCATCGCACGATCAAAAAAGTGACGACCGACATCGATGACAGTTTTCATTTTAATACAGCTATTGCTGCCATTATGGAGCTGGTTAACGCGATCTATGCATTTGAGAACAAAGCCGAGCACCCCGGCGTCATGCGCGAGGCGTTGGAGACGGTTGTCTCCCTGCTGACGCCGTTTGTGCCGCATATCGCCGAAGAACTCTGGAGTACGGCCCTCGGACATGAAGATCGATTGTCAACCGGATGCTGGCCCCGCTGGGATGAAGCCGCTCTGGTCGAGGAACAGAAGTTGATTGTCGTACAGGTAAACGGTAAAGTCAGGGGGAAGGTGACCGTCCCGGCCGATATTTCAGAAGATGATTTAAAGCAGGCGGCTTTGCATGATGATAATGTTGCCCGGTTTATCGATGGGATGACAGTCCGCAAGGTTATTGTCATTCCGGGCCGTCTGGTCAATGTGGTTGTTGCATGAGGCGGTTGCTGCTGGTTTTGATTGTTTTATTTTTAACCGGGTGTGGTTACCATCTGGCTGGAGAGACGCAGAACCTACCCGGCGGGTTGTCGGTGTTGCACATTGCGATGTTCAACAATCAGACCATGGAACCGTATCTGGAGAATATTGTCACAACGCAGGTGACGCGCCGTCTTTTGCTGTTGCCCGAAATCAGGCTGGTTGAAAATCCTCAGGAAGCCGACGGGGTCGTCAGCGGTAAAATCCTCTCCTACCATGTTGAAGCCTCCGCTTACGATGCGGGGAACCTGATGACTCAGTACCGCGCAACAATGAAGCTAGAGGTGGAATTACGCCGCAATGCTGATGGTCGCATCCTCTGGCGCGGCGTTTTAACCCGGTTTCAATCCTTCTCTGCTGACCCCGTTCTGAAGCGACAAGATGATCTGGAGCGGATGGCCCAGGATCTTTTGTCGCTCCGACTGGCTGAGGATCTTTCGAGCCGATTGACGGAAACGTTCTAAACTTCTCACCGCTCTTTTTTGCGAGTAGATCACTCTATGACCCCGGCAGAGCTATCAAAAAGAATCCGCAACAACTCTGTTCCTTCGCTGTTGCTGCTGTATGGCTCAGAGCCGTATCTGCTGAACCGGACTCTGAACCAGTTGCTGGCGGTGACGGTCCCTGAAGAAGCACGAGATTTTAATTTCCAGACATTTTATGCCCGGGAATCGACTCCTGAACAGATTCTTGATAATGCCCGAACTTTTCCGGTCTTCGCGCAACGACGCGCTGTTGTCGTGCGCGAGATCGATAAATTTAAAGCCGAAGAGCACGATGCGCTACTGTCGTATGTGCATGATCCTCTCCCGGAAACCTGTCTGGTTTTTATCGCTGAAAAAATTGATAAAAGAAAAAATTTTTTTCAGGCGGTGCAAAAAAATGGGGAATTGATTGAGTTCAAAACCCTGTACGACAATCAGCTCCCGGCTTTTGTCAAGGAACAGGTTGCTGCTGCTAATTTCCGGATGACGGAAGACGCTGCGGCCGAATTTTCGCGCCGTTCGGGGACAAATTTGCAGGAGATTGTCGGCGAACTGGAGAAGCTGTTTCAGTATGTTGGTAAAAAAGAGATTATCGATGTCGCCGATATTCGCGCCATTGTTTCGGATACGCGCATCGATACAGTCTTTGATATGACCAATGCGATTGGAGAGCGAAAAACAGGGGAGGCGATCCGTCTGCTGCGTCGACTGCTTGATGAGAGTCTTGCCCCTCTTATGATTCTGAGTATGTTGACCCGCCATTTCAGACAGCTCTGGATGACCCGTGAATTACTCGATGGAGGGGGAGGGCGCGCCGACATCTCCAGGCGTCTTGCCATCAACCCCTATTTTATCGACGGGATTATGAGTCAATCGCGGTTGTTTGTCCGTTCTGATTATCGAACTGCCTTTGAGCGTTTCATGGCAACGGATCTCGCCCTGAAATCAGGTGGTGGACAGCCGGATGCTCTTCTCGAACTACTTCTGATTGACTTGACGCAGAAAAAATAATAAAAGGGGCCTCCGTAAAAAGGCCCCTTCTATTGTACAGAATAAGTTGTCTGGTCGCTTTAGCCGAGGGTATTGACCAGCTTGTTCAGGCGGGAAATTTTGCGACTCGCCGTCGATTTGTGAATAACACCTTTGGTCGAAGCTTTATCGATATAAGGGACCGCTTTGGCGAGGGCGTTGGTCGCCTCCTCTTTATTCCCTTCGGCAACGGCGTTACGGACCTGCTTGACGTAGGTACGCATGGTTGAGCGAAGATGAATATTGCGTGCCGTACGGGTTGTCGTCTGTTTGTTGCGCTTGATGGCAGATTTATGATTAGCCAATGTCTTCCTCCTGAGTAGTTTGATTTGTTTTCGTGGTAGAAATTAACACTCTGTTTAGATGTAGTCAAGATAAAAGATAATTAATCCTTAAATGTAACTACATGTAATATAAGCAAAAAATTAGAATATTTATTGAATTAGTTAAAATTAATACCTTTTTTTGTCGAAAGAGTCTATCAGCTCTGCATGCTTTTGGCCCGGATTCTGATTTTTTTTAACGCGCCATAAATGTTTTATCTCTCTCTTGTCATGAATCGTGTAGAGTGTGAATAATGTCTGAAAAACGTCACATAACGCGCGCCATCGGATCACTCGGTTCGGCAACCCTTGTCAGTCGTATTGCCGGCCTGGTGCGTGATATGGTGATTGCCAGCCAGTTCGGCGCCGGTCTGCTGACCGATGCTTTTTTCATGGCTTTTACCCTGCCGAATCTGTTGCGACGTTTTTTTGCTGAAGGATCATTGACAGCGGCTTTTGTTCCGACCTATACAGAAGTTTTTCATACTCAGGGCGAAGCTGAAGCGCGACGGGTTGCTATGATCTGCTGGACCCTTCTTCTTCTGGTGATGTTCGGGGTGACCATCGTCGGGATGCTGGCCTCACCGCTGATCGTCAAGGGGATCGGTTACGGTTTTCAGGAAATCCCTGGAAAACTCGAATTAACCACCACTCTGACCCGGGTGATGTTTCCGTTTATTCTGTTTGTCAGTCTGCTGTCGCTTGTCACCGGTATCCTCAATGTCAGGGGGCACTATTTTCTCCCCGCTTTTTCCCCGGTTTTTCTCAATTTATCGATGATCGGCTGCACTCTGCTCCTCTCCTCCCAGTTTGAAATTCCGATTATGGCTCTGGCGATCGGGGTTTTGCTTGGGGGGGTGCTGCAACTCGGCATGCAGTTTCCACTTCTGTTCAGTCTCGGTTATCGCCCGTCATTCGACTGGTCGTTCCGCCATCCGTCAGTCGTTCGCATCGCCCGTCTGATGCTCCCCGGTATTGCCGGTGTCGCCATTTATCAGATCAATATTGTTGTCTCCCGCCTCCTCGCCTCTTTTTTGCCACAGGGGAGCGTCTCCTATCTTTATTATGGACAACGACTGTTCGAGTTCCCGCAGGGGATTGTCATTGCTTCTCTGGCGCAGGCACTCCTGCCAGCAATGAGTCGGCAGATGACCGCCAATGATACAGCAGGATTTAAGGATTCTCTGCGGTTTTCATTTGAAGTGCTGTTGTTGTTGATTCTCCCTGCGACCATCGGCCTGATTCTCTGTGCTGTGCCGGTTTACAGCCTCTTTTTTATGTCCGGTAAATTTTCATTTGATGCTGTCTCTCAATCTTCTTATGCGCTGATGGCTTATGCCCCTGGTCTCTTGTTTGTCGGCATCAGCCGGGTGGTTGTCCCCGCATTCTATTCCCTCAAAGACACCCGTACACCGGTTTGGATCTCTTTTTGGACCCTGATTGTGAATCTTCTGGCCGGTATCGTTTTGATGCAGCAGTTCAGCCACGTCGGACTCGCCATTGCTTTAACGATCGCTTCACTGTTCAATGCTCTTGTTTTAATTTTTCTTCTGCGGCGGCGGATCGGAACGCTTTCCCTAGGGTCGCTGACCGGATCGTTCGTGCGGATTCTGCCGGGGTTGGTCCTGATGGCGCTTGTGACCCGAACCGTGCTCGCATTTGGCGACTGGGAGAACTCTCTATACAAACTGCAGAATAGTCTGATTCTGACCGCTGCCATTCTGCTCGGCGGGATCGTCTATCTTGCGACCAGTCGCCTGTTCGGTCTCGCCATCCTTTCTGAACTGCGCGAACTGGTGCGGCGTAAACAGAGGAGCAAATGAAGACGCGATCGACTGACCTGAACTCACCCCTCGGCAGACTGCGGATTGACCTTTGCTGCGGCGGGAAAATTCGCAGCTTAATGATCTGCGCCGCGAATGAACCATCACTATTACTGGCGAACAGCAGGAAAGAGCCGGGACTGCTTTCGGCTGAACAACAGCTCGTCGATTATTTTCAGGGGCGATTGCAAACATTTGATCTGCCGATCGATTTTTCAGATTACTCGCCGTTTGCCGTAAAAATATTACAGACCTTGCAGACAATCCCCTTTGGAACGACGATCAGTTATGGTCAATTAGCGGCTCTGTCGGGACACGCAGGCGCTGCCCGGGCCGTGGGGCGCGTGGTCGGAGCCAACCGGACCCCGCTATTGATTCCGTGTCATCGGGTGATCGGCAGCCGTGGTGATCTGGTCGGCTATTCGGCAACCGGCGGGTTGTTAACGAAAAGCTGGTTGCTTCGGTTTGAAGAGCAGAATCTGGAAAAGGGTGGGGAGGGGGTCAGGTGTTGAGAGCGCCAGTCTGACGCAACGCTTCGTAAAGAATAATCCCGGTAGCAGTGGATAGATTGAGACTGCGAACGGCATCGTTAAAGATCGGAATTCTGATCGTGCACCCGGCATTCTCTTTTAAAAGACTCTCCGGCAACCCTTTGGTCTCCTTGCCGAAAACCAGAAAATCACCTGGCAGATAGTCGATCTGCGTATATCCATGCTCGGCTTTTTTTGAAGCATACCAGAAACGCCCGGCCGGATAAGCTTCTTTCAATGCGTCGAGTGAATCCCACCGCAGCAGTTGAACATGCGGCCAGTAGTCGAGGCCGGCCCGTTTCAGATGTTTGTCATCGATGGAGAACCCGAGCTCACCCACCAGATGCAGATGTGTGCCGGTCGCAGCACAGAGTCGAGCAACGTTGCCGGTGTTCGGCGGGATTTCCGGTTCAACCAGAACGATATGGAAGGGGCGGTCTGCGTTCATATCAGGAGACTCGCCAACGGCGGTGCACCCAGAACCATTGACTCGGTTCCTTGCGCACGGCGGCCTCAATCTTTTCGGTCAAAAGGGCGGTGTTGGCCGTTACGTTCTCTTCTGTTATCTCGTTATCAAACAGAATCACTTCGCCAATTTCGACCCGATAATTCAGATCATCCGTGCGAAAAAAGAAGACCGGAATGACCGGAATCTGTCGTTTCATGGCGATCTGGGTGATGATTGGTGTGGTCCAGGCCAGGCGCCCGAAATAAGGGACCTGGACGGAGGCTTTGGGGGTCATATGGTGATCGATCAGGACGCCGACCGCACGTTTGTCACTGAGTGATTTGACCACCCGCCGGGCACCGTGTTTGGCGTCGATCACTTGGCAGCCCGCATGTTCGCGCATCCGTCGAAAGTAGCGATCGACGTACGGATTCTTCGCTTTTTTGGCGACGCCGTCGAGGAAGACCCCGACTTGCGGAAAGAAGAACGCGCCGACTTCCCAGAAACCGAGATGGGCACTAGCGATTAAAATACCCCGGTTCATCGCTTTTGCTTTTTCCAGGTTTTCCATCCCTTCAACCTTGAAATAGCGTTTCAGATCCCGCTCACCGTTCAGCTTGTCGAGGCGAATCATCTCAGCCGCGCTGATGCCGAGATGCCGAAACATTCTGGTACAGATCGCCTCAATCTCCGCTCCCTCTCTCTCCGGGTAAGCGAGCCGCAGGTTCTTCATCGCCGTTCGTTTTCGTTTCGGCAAAATGTGGGGGACAATCCGTCCGATCTGTTCACCGGTGCGAAGTGCCAGCGTGCGCGGCAGCAGCCGAAAGAGAGCGGCAAGAGGGAGAAACAGCAGATATTCAAAAATATTTTTAAGGGTGCGATCAGCCATAAGGTTTGATAATTCCATTACGATTGAAAAGACGAGACCTTAGCATGATTGTCTGTTGCGGGCAATAAAAAGGGGACGGTAGTAGAGTCGATTCAGATCTCTGATATTGGCGAGAAAAGTCCTTGTTTCATGGGTTGCGAACTTGTCGGTTCGATGCAGGACGTTATACTGATCAAAACAGAACATAATTGCCAGAAGGAGAAACTTATGATCAAGGTCAAGACGTTCGGTGAGCCTTTACAGATCTTTAAAGTTCGCATGGAACTCGATGAACTGGATGAGCGCGTGAACAGTTTCATCAAAAAGAATCAGATTACCAAAGTTATCTCTGTCAGCGACAGTACGACGGCGGAAGACGGTGCCACCATCGGTCTTATCCGGGTGCTGGTGTATGATCAGTGATCTGGCGCCGGGTCAGGGCGTGGTTGTGAGCAGGGCGGCTAATTCGTTCGGATCGCTGATCGCAGGACGACAGCTGTTGTTCTGACAGATATATGCGGCCGCCGTTCGTTGTTTTGCCATCTGTTGCGTAAAAGGGGCAAGTTGTGCGATCGCCTCGTTTTGAAGAACGGTTGACGTTTCCGGCGCAAAAACCTGGTTTGTCGTCTCAATCAGCGCGGTTAAACGATCACTCTTTTTGTCGCCGACCAGGACCACCTCACGGGTCGGTTCCAGCAGAAGAGCAACCCCTTGCAGCGCTGCGGTGAATCCGGCAGGGTAGCTTTGCAGCGACGGCGTTATGGCGGTCAGTACCGCTTCGCTTCGCTCTTTCCAGACTGCTGCTCCGGTCAAAAGATGCAGGCGGGCAAACAGTTGCAGGGTGATGGCGTTGGTGGAGGGGTGGGCAGCGTCGAACAGATTCTTTGGTCGGACAAACAGCTCGCTGTTCTCTTTTGGTGTCTCAAAGATCAGACCGCTCTTCTGATCCATGAACCGAACCGCTAACTGTTCAGCCAGATCGATCCCCTGCTTTAAATGGTTTGGGTTGAAGGTCGCACGGTAGAGATCGAGCAGCCCTTTTGCCAGAAAGGCGTAATCTTCGGCAAACGCATCGATGGCCGCTTCACCCTCCCGGTAGCGACGCAAAAGTTTTTTGTCCGGACTGCAAACGGCTGTCAGGATAAATTCGGCGGCTTTTTGCGCGGCGACAGTGTAGCTTTGGTCATTGAGAATCCGCCCCCCCGCAGCGAGGGCGGAGATCATCATGCCGTTCCACGCCGTGAGGATTTTGTCATCGGTCAGAGGAGGGGTGCGCAGTTTGCGCGCTGCAGACAATTTTTCGCGGCAAGACTCAATCCTGCGCTCAATTTCCGCCGGTGCACTGTTGTTTGATTTTGCGATCAATTCCGGGCGCTCTGACAGATAGAGGATGTTCTGCCCGGTCTTTTCCCGTTGGCTCTCATCCAGATAGTTCCCTTCTTCGGTCAGATTAAACAGCCCACAAAAAAATGCCGCGTCCTCATCGCCAAGAACCGCATTGATCGACGCAACGTTCCAGAGATAGAATTTCCCTTCTTCACCTTCGGAATCGGCATCCTGAGCGGAGTAAAAACCCCCTTTGTCAGCCGTTAAATCGCGCAGAACATAGGTGAAAATCTCCCGTGCTGTCTTTGCAAAAAGCGGGTCTCTGGTGATCTGATACCCTTCCAGGTAAACTTGTGCCAGCCCCGCCTGATCGTAAAGCATTTTTTCAAAATGCGGCACGAGCCAGTTGCGGTCGGTCGAATAACGGTGAAAGCCGAAACCGACCTGATCGTAAAGACCACCCAGACGCATGGCAGTAAGTGTTTTCTCGACCATTTGCAACAGTCTGCTGTCGCCGGTCCGGCGGTAACGGTGCAGCAGATACGAAAGATTGTGCGGCGCCGGAAATTTTGGGGCGTCGCCAAATCCGCCATATTCGGCATCGAAGCGCTGTTGCAACTGGTTGGTCGTCGCTGCAAAGATGTCGACGCCAAGCAGAGCGTGATCCGTTTGCGCCTCAAGATCACTCTGTAATGCCTCGATGACCTGTTCAGCCCGCTCCCTGAACCTTTCCGGCTGTTCTTTCCAGCGCAAGGCGACCAGCGGCAGGTAGTCAATCAGCCCTGGGCGGCTCATTTCTGTCTGTTTCGGGATGTAAGTGCCGGCGAAAAAAGGTTTTTTGTCCGGGGTCAGAAAGAGCGAGAGCGGCCAGCCGCCACTGCCGGTCAAACGGACACAGACATCCATGTAGACCTGGTCGATGTCCGGACGCTCTTCACGATCGACCTTGATGCAGATAAAATCGCGATTAAACAGATCGGCAACCGACTGATCTTCAAAACTCTCCTTCTCCATCACATGACACCAGTGGCAGGTCGCGTAACCGATCGACAGGAAGATCGGCTTGTTTTCGGCTTTGGCTTTGGCAAACGCCACCTCGCCGCATGGGTACCAGTCGACCGGATTATGCGCATGCTGCAGCAGGTAAGGTGATTTTTCATGCTGTAAATGATTGGTAAACGGTGGTACAAAAGAGGCTGTCTCGTTTTGCATTTTATATCCTCTTCGTTGCAGTTTTGGTTGCCAACGGTAGAATTAAATAGTTGACCGATTTCGTCTGATTTTATCACGATAGCGGTCAGTTGCAACAAAAGAGTGTTGACGGTTTTTAACCATGAATAAAGTTTTGTTTATAGAAGGAGTATACGGGTGAAAAAATTAATTTTATTCCTCTTTGTCAGCCTGTTGATCAGCGCGGTCGCGGTCTCTGCTTCCGCAGAAATCTACAAATATGTCGACGCCGATGGCAAGCTTCACTTTACTGACGATTCGAACGCTGCCAGTGGAGCCGAGACGGTGCAGCTCCGACCGACGAATACCATCAGCAGCGGCGCCCCTCCCCGGTCACAACCGGTCGAGACTCTCCCTGCTGCGACAAAATTTCCCAAGGTCGAGCTCTTTGTCACCAGCTGGTGTGGTTATTGTAAAAAGGCCGAAGCGTATCTGCAGGAAAAAGGGGTCCCCTTTACAGTCTACGATATCGAAAAAGATCTTCAGGCGGCGCGCCGCAAAGATTCACTCACTTCGAAGCGCGGCGTCCCGTTTGTTCTGATCGGTGATCAGAGACTGACCGGATTCTCTGAATCCGCGTATGAGCGCGCTTTGCAAACAGCAGAATAATATTCATATTTACGGCATCTATGCGCTATATCTGTTTCCGTTTGGGTCGTATTTCGCATGTTATTTACCGCTAAGCCAGGCCCCCGCCGCTTCCCTACTACCGTTTGATCAGATTGGTTGGGGTGCAAGATCAAATCACGATAGCTGGCGACTGCTTTTTTGACAGGGTAGGGGTATAAACGTAGTGTTCGTGGAGCTACGGCACGGAGTCGGGTACTGTGCCGGTCAAGGATATTTATCCCGGCTGAGACACCTATTCTTTCGAGCGGATCTGGCCCCAATGCCGTCACCGTTGACCTTTGGGGCAAGTTCGCTATGTGGCCAAAAAGGAGATTCGTCATGAGAAAATTTATCGTTGCCATTTTGTTCGCCTTGGTCCTCCCGACTGCGAGTTTTGCTAACGACACGATGCGTGAAGGGTACTGGGAAATCACCACCTCTATGGAAATGCCCGGTATGCCGATGGAAATGCCACCCACCAAGATGAAGCACTGCTATACCAAGGAAGACGTTAAGGATCAGAAGGAAATTATTACATCCGATAAAAACTGCACAGTGACCGACTTGAAACAGTCCGGCAACAAGGTCACCTGGAAGATGAAGTGTACCGGTCAAAATGCCGGAGATTTCAGCGGCGAGACGGTTTACAGGGGGGATACCTACGATTCGACTATGAAGATGCAGACCCAGGGGCAATCGATGAATATGAAGATAAAGGGGAAGCGGCTAGGAAATTGTCCCTAAAGGGAGACTTGAGGAGAGGTGTGTAGTAGGTTTAAAGGTTTTGTTAATTGTGAGTCCGATCGAGATGAGATGCTAAAACCTGCAAAAGAAGACAAGGACTATGTTCGAAACAAAATCACGCCCCCAGAAAACTTGGGGGCGTGATTTTGTGCGTGATCAGATGCTGGGGCAGCGTGGTAGCTGCCCCATTTTAATAGATATCAATTCGATCAGGGTGCGACCTGGTACGAGCCAGCGGTAATAACACCATTAATACCGACTGTTTCCCCAGTCCCTCCCTTAGCGGAGAGGGTACCAAAACTGACGGCCGACGGGCCTTGTGGTGAAAAAAGCCAGAAATCCTGTGCGTCACCACCAACTGAACCACTCAGAGCAGGATCTGCATCCCCACCGTCAGCAATGATGTTTCCGACTTTAACGTTTCCTTGGCTGGTCGCTGCGACAGGATCGCTCGTCCAACCGGCGGAACCACCAGAGAGAGCACCATTACCACCGCTCATATCGATATTACCGTCAATAGTAACATCAGCATAATCAGCCATTAAGCTCACAGAATTACCGGCGCCGCCATATCCGGAGACTGTTCCGAGATCATCACCGCCTCGGGCAGTAATGTCGCCGTTAACGGTAACTCCGGCTTTAGCGTAGACATAGACGTAACCTGCATTCCCGGTTGAGATCGTCTGATTGAGATTATTCCCGCCAGAGGTATTGATGCTGCCATTCAAATAAAACTTTGGCGGGGCAAAAGGGACTGTCGACGCTGTGCTATAAGTGTAAATATTCATGTCAAATTCGACAGAACCACCGTCGCCACCGGCAGCCGGTGTGGTTGCTGCATTTGCGACAACATTGCCACCTCGAGTATCGATATCAACTCCGTCGAAACGATATCCGCCCGAAGAAAAATACTGATCGTAATCATAGGCGTATTCCTGCCAGCCATAGACATAACCGGCATTTCCACCATAGTTGCCATGGCCACCTTGTGTATTGAGGGTCTGATAGCCAAGAAGTCTCATTTCTTGCGCAAGTGGCAAATAGCTTCCATCAACATAAACATAGAAGTAGCCTCCATTACCACCGTTACCAGATCCGGTGGCAACTGCATTCCCGCCGCGCAAATCGATATTTCCGGAAATTTCCGTATCCTTGATTGGTGAATAATAGCCGGGAGTTGGTTCGTTGGAGCTTCCACTCCAAGAACCAAAATAAGTATATCCACCATTGCCACCGCTACCCGTCACGTCGGTTGCCGAACCACCGCGGGCATTGATTGCAGCATCGTGGCGAATACCCCCCTGCCAGGTGTCGTATTCAACATAACCACCGCTTCCACCAATGCCGGTTGCTGTGCTACCACCGTAGGAGTTGAGAACGCCACTATTGACGCAATCCCCGGTATAATCGATATACATTGATACATAGCCACCACCGCCACCACCGGTTATTCCGTCGCCACCGTAGGTATTGAGCGTAGCAGAGTTGCGGGTATCACCAAGGTCAGTTATAAAATCAACATATCCACCGGTACCACCGATTCCACTCGTGCCACTGCTTGAACCGCCGTAGCTGTTGATGCTGGCCGTGTTTTCGACGAAATGATCGCCATAAAGGGTAACAGAACCACCACCCCCTGCATTGGCATCGGTTGCATCACCACCATAAGTGTTGATGACGCCGTGATTTAAAATCGAGCCACCAGCAATGCCAGGGATTCTCCCATAAATTGTAAGGTTACCGCCGTTTTGCGCTGCATCGGTAGCGTTAAGGGCGATGGTGCCAAAATTCTGGAATGAACCGACGTTAAAGGTCAGATCCCCGCGATCGGCAGTGCTTTGGTTTGCACTTGTTATCGTTCCGTAGTTGACGAAGTCGTTAACAACATCAATAGAGAGGTTGGCAATGGTTAAAACCCCGAAGGAGACAGTCGCCCCGGCATCAATTAATACACCGGTAACCGGCAATTCGTCGGCATCAACAGGTCCGAGAATTCCATCACCATCTGAAATATAAATCATGTTATCGCTACCAAGATAAACTGCGCCTGTTAAGGGTTCGGTAAGGGTTTCTTGAGCAATCGTCATATTCGCATTGATTGTCAGCGGGTTGGTGCCGTAGTAAGGAGGGAAGGAGGACGGGGAGAAGCTTGCATCGGCCTGCCCCGCCGCTGATACTACGATGTTTCCACCCGTACCGTTAGAGTTGTAAAGTTCAACGTAATTACCTGCACCACCACTACCGCCATTTTCGCCTCCGAGGCCACCACCGGTCAAAATCGCATTTTCACCGCCCACGGCTGCAGGAACTCCGCCCGTGGCTGAAGAGTTGCTGTCACTTCCGCAACCGACAAGTCCAAACAGACAGACCGAGACAGTGCATAAAGCTAACGCCTTCATCAAAAGATTCCACATTTGATCCTCCCTGAAAAAAAGAAATTAAATCCAGACAGTTATTTCATAATATTCTCCACCTCTGATCATCTTTCAATTACCACTTTTCACCACCTTTCAATGATGTTTGAGTTTTTTAATTTTGCTCATGAATTATCGCTTTCGGTAAAAGGCATAACGATCGATCAATGTAAATCTTTGCTATATATGCTTTTATTGATTATCGGCAGTCAGATGACCCTTGCGGTTGGAAATACGCTGTTCACGCTTTGCATCCCTCTCCTGATTTTTCTCGACACGGGCTAATTTCTGTTTTTCTTTCTGGTCCAGTTGAGCTTGGAGCTTCTGTTTTTGTGTTGGTGAAAGTATTTCTAATTGTTGTTCCCAGCGTTGACGTACCAAATCATGAACAGAAGAAATACCCTCTTGCGTATTCGTCTGGTGCTTATGTATGTCAATTTCTTTTGAATTTGGTACAACCGAAATCAGGTCCGAGCTGCTGTTGACACCGCTAGGGAGAACTTTCAGGGCGAGAATTAACGGTTTACTATCCTTAGTCTCACCGTAAAGTAATACGTGGTTTACCCCGGCATTACGGACGAGGCGCTTTAAACCAGTCTCTATGGGAAGCTCCTTAAAATTCACTGTTACTTTCGTCTCAATGCGCGGCGACATGCTTATCTCAATCCCTGTCTGTACCGCGATTTGCGCAAGAATCGTACTTAAAAGGGTTTTTTTGCTGCTAACGGAAAGGGTGTCATGAGTGGTGTGGTACTCAACGTGAAAAACATTCAATTCTTCACCGAGAACATTCCATGCAGACAGAAAGAGCAATAATAAAATCAACAAATACTGAGGGAAAAATCGACACATAAAAACCTCATGTCAGCACTAACTTAAGTCCGAGCCTTATCGATTTATTGGTTGGCTTTATACTCTTGCGATTGTGGCTATTTGGTAACTGTAATAGCTCAAAAAATATTAGCGCGGTTCGAATTTTAAATGCAACTAAAACCGCATTGTTAGCGCTTTTATTAGCTTTTCTGGACAGTGCATTAAGGGGCAAGCCAGCACTGACGAAAGTTAGGAACAAATGAGTAAAACAAGGTAATCGCTTTTCCGTCGAGTTTGAGGCCAAGATTGCCTTGCAGGTGATCAATGGCGAACAGATCATTCAAGAGCTGCAGCGGGTAGAGTAGGAATCAGGGTTTGTCTGCTTTTTGCTTTATCCGCATTTTTTAACTGAACATTGCGACACAACTGAAAAACAGAATAAAAAAGAAGCCGTGGAGTTGACAATCCCCGAAAGGAGATTAACCTCGTATCATTACAGAAGGTTAACGAGATGATAGTTGAATTGCGGGGAGAAATAGCTATGAAATTTAAATAACTGGAGTCCAACGGGGTATTTAGTAGTGAAATTTCACAGAGAAATCATCATCCATTAACGAGTCTTAACCATCAACAGGAGGTACTATGACACGCTTAATTTACATTCTGGTTGTTTTCGGTTTGCTTCTTCCCTTTACTGCGCTGGCCCAACAGGGTCAGGATTTCGCTCAATATCAGATGGGCCACCAGGAACTGACCCTGAGCGGCTCCGGGGCGAGCAGTAACGATTTCGATACGACGAATTTAAGCTTTGATGTTGGATACGGCTATTTTTTCAATCAAAACATGGAAGGCGTCATCCGCCAGTCACTGAATATAATCGATCAACCCGGGGATAACGCTTATAATGCATCCACCCGGATCGGCGTTGACTACAATATCAATCTGCGCAACCTGCACCCTTTCTTTGGCGCAACTGTTGGCTACTTGTACGGTGACGGCGTCAAAGAATCCTTCATCGCCGGACCCGAGGGTGGCGTGAAGGCTTTTCTGAGCGACTCTGCCTTCGTGATTGCCGCAGTCGGTTACGACTTCATCTTCGAGGATGCAGACGATGCAAATGATGCATTTGATGACGGTGTTTACAATTACCGCCTCGGCTTTGGTTATCGTTGGTAATCAAAATAGTCTGAAAAAAATCTGCGAGGCTCATTTTTCGGAGCCTCGCAGATTCTCTAAAAATTCCCGATGTTGTGACTATCCATCAGCAAGTTCAACCCCCTTAAGGATGCAGGCGAGGGAAATAATAGCCAACAGTACGAGAGGGGAAAGGTAACTTTACGGGGCCTTTCTCTGTTTCAGCAGTTAAAAGTTTCTTGTCAAGAAGATCCTTGAGAATCCGGCGTGCTGTCCGCTCGGGTTTTCCGGTTATCCTTGCGGCTTCACCGTGAGCAATTTCCCACGTAACAGAACTTCACGCATAACCTATCCTTGCTTTTAATCAGAGTCGATCTTCTCTTTTGTTTCTATCACTTATGGTCTTGTTAATTTTCAGTCTTGTTCAGGCGGGTTCCATTCGAGAACAGGTGATGGGCGACTTGAGCGCTTTCGCTATACGCGGCGCGATTAAGGAGAAGTTGGCGAGGTCACCGGCGGCTACTTTGAAGGAAGGAACAGGCTTATGGCAAACATCTCTCATCTTCGGCCGTAGCATTATTATTACCTGTGCACCCTCGCGCATCCCAACGGCGAGGACTTTGTTGCCAGATAACGCGCAATAGCAACCTCAGCGGACTTGATCAATAATTCTGGTCGACATCAGTTACGGCGTGGCCATTCATCCTTGCTCCGGGTGATCTCTTCAAGTTGGTGGTAATCCCAATGGCGTTTCTCACCTTGGGTATTTAGAATCACCACTGTTTCGCCTGAGCATTCCAGTACCAGGCCTTCTTCACCGCTTTCCGGATTTCTGACGAAAACATCCCGCCCTTGTTCGCTCTGAACCCGGGCATAATCAAAACGTTCTTTTTCCATTTGAGAACTCCTTTTCTTTATGCAGACTGTTTGTGGTCGGCCTGTGTGATACATCGAATAAATTTAAGTCTATCAAGCCAATAGGGTACGTCAAGACGGATGAAGAGGGCTCGTTTACGCCGATTTTTAATGGAGAAAAGCAGATCATCCGGTTGCCGACGTGAGCCGACCACTTGTTTTGTCCCCCTCACTCAGGGGTTAAAAATCCGACAAGAGGGGTGTTGTTATTTGACAGGTCATTTAATATGACCAGGCGAAAGGAAGTTGACGCGGTTCATGAACCAGAGAGTCCCGGTCGGTAGGCATTTGAAGGCTTCTCTTTACAGTTGGTCAATGATGAAAATCATGGCACACAGATAAATTATTGGCTGAACATTTCCTTGACTTGGTCTACGGGAAAGGCAAGAAAACCGGCTTGCACCAATACCACAATCAACACCGTGTAAACGATAGAAAGATAAAGGTCCTTTAACAGATCGCGGCGGGTTATTGTCCTGTCTTTTTTCCCCCAGCCGAAGCGGATAGACAAGTGCATAAGAATCAACCCGATCACGTTGCTGAGCCAGTATCCGACAATCATTCCCGGCAGGAACCAGTCGTCCTTGAGAAAACCGGCCATAACTCCCGCAACGTAGGCGATAGGTAAGTTGATGACCAGGTCATTCCACCAGGACAACGGGGAAAGAATGAATCCGATGGTGGCGAGTAGGCCACCTGTCAACCAGTTGGGAAGCTTCATCAGTCTGAATGGAAAATTTATTTCCCCTTTTTGTGCTGCAGACGACTCAAAAAAATACACAGCCAGTTTTGCACCGCGTTATTCATCGGAAGTAAAACAATCGGCAATCCCTTCGGCAAATGATATCGGCTCTATTTCAAAGGTTTTCGCCCACGGTGCCTGGTCACATTCGTTCCCTTCCAGCATCATGGTCAACTGGTCGCTGGATAACGGGAACTGTTTAAAACTTTCCAGCAAGTTAACCATCGGCCGGACCAGTCCTACCGGTTGATGGATTTTGTGTACCGTTTTCCTCCCGAGCGCCTTGCCGGTCAGATCGAGAATCCGGTCAAAGGTATAGCTTTCGGCCCCCCCCAGTTCATAGCTCTCATGGATGGTTTTCTTAAGGGCCAGAGCCTTGAGATAGGTTGCTCCCACCTGGTGGATGGCGACCGGCTGCATCCGGTACTGGCCATCACCGATTACCGGTACGACAGGCAAC
>JAGXHN010000025.1 GCA_024636225.1 Desulfuromonadaceae bacterium
GCTAAATGATGAATGGCGGCCGGATCCTCAGGCGGCGAAATGCTGATTTCGTACTGGAAAAGTCCGATACAGAAGAAGAGAAGAATCAGCGCGCAGGTGGAAAGTTTGAGCGAGCGACTGAATCCCCAGGCGCCGAACGCTATCAGAATGAGGATCGGCAACATCGGCGGCAGGAACAGGAACGGGGCGATTAACACCCCGCTTGCGTAGCTCAGAAGAGTCCCCGGCAGGCGCATTGTGATCAGCGGGAGATGCCGAATGCAGCCAGCATTTTGAAGAAACTGTTGAATTGGGCCTGAGACGGGGAACCGACGAGGGGCAGACCGGTCAAAAGCCGGAAATCTTCAGGCGATGATGCGTGGGGAGTGAGGAGAATCTGATCCAGACCAGAGTAGGGTGGCAGATGCAGGATGAGGGGGGTTCCCCCTTTCTTGAGGAAAAAGCCACCGGCCTGCTTTGCCATAAAGTGGCGCTCAGGAGAAAACCGAAAAGGTTGATTATTGATCGTGCCGCTGATCTCAGCTTTACCGACAGCGTAAAGGGTCAGGTCGTAGACCCCTTCGGTTGAAAGATTGATGCCCAGCTCAACGGTCACCGGGTCCGCCCCGATGCTGACCCATCTCCCCTGGTGCGGGGGGCCGAGGTGGCGATTGTTTGAACGTTTTGCTTTTTTCGGCAGCTCAAAATCCTCGGCTTCAAAAATCAGTACATTCCCGGTCTTGGGCAAGGTCGCATGCAGGGCGAGGAGCTGCATCGCAGTCACCGCCAGATCGTCGAAAGAAAGAGGCTTGTCGAGGCTCCAGCCGCCCGTCGGTGCGATGCTCGTTACCGGCAATGCCTCAAGCTCGATAAAATCGATACCACCGCGGGGCGGGGCGGCCAAGCTGATCTTCTGTTTGCCAGCCTGCAGGTAAACTCTGCCGAGATCAACGTCGGCAAAGCGGTCTTCACCATCCGCTTTCAATACTGTTTCGCCAAAACGGATGCTATGCCCGGCGCGTAACAATCGGGCCTTGACCCGGTACTCTCCGGAAATGGGGAGATTGAAAATAAGGGGGATCTGCGTTGGGCGATTCGGGACACGCACCCAACCTGAACCGCTGAAATTACCGAACGAAAAAATCTCTTCAACGATGATACGGGTTTCGGGGGCGTAGTTTGATTCGACTTCGATTCTGAATTTACGTTCGCCGCCGAGGATCTGCAGATAATCGGCATCTTCAGGTTGCCCGGGAAGACCAAAAGACCAGCCGAGTCCCTCAACCAGTGCAAGCATCAGGTCACGTTGGGTCAGTTTTGTCCCCGGTTCGGCCAGAACCGGTACTGCAAGGAACAGGCAAAAAAGAAGTGCGATGGATCGCTGTAACATAAACAGAACCTCGGAATCGTCGTTGATTTTTTGTGAGAGTAGCATATAGCGTAGCAGGTTTGAAGCGTCAATAAAATCGGGGTCGTGATGGCGCGATAAACGATGAAGTGCCTCAGCCGCTGGTCGAACGTTATTGGCAGTGAGGAGCTAAATACTCTGCAGCTTGTGACAAGTTTGTTCATTTTTTTTCTGGCAATAATATGCTTATACCGGCATATTTATGTGATTTTAATTCTTATGGTATTAATGATTTTTTTTGTTGTTGGTTAAAGATGCTTGATTACAGTTATTTATGGAGGTTTTATGTTTAAAGTCGGATTTATTTTATTACTCTCTTTTATGATTTTGTTGCCGTCGATGGTTCTCGCTTTTGACTTTAACGAGTTGCAGATTAATGGTTTTCTCTCTCAGGGGTACCTGAAGAGTTCTTATAATAATTGGCTCGCTGCCGATTCACTCGATGGAACCTTGCAGATCAACGAGGTCGGGATAACGCTTACGGCTCCGGTCACACCGAGATTGCGGGTCGGGATGCAGCTCCTTTCCCGGGATCTCGGTGACGAGGGGAACAATGAAGTTCGTCTCGATTGGGCGTTCGGTGATTATCGCATCTCCGATTCCTTTGGTCTGCGCCTTGGTAAGGTCAAGATGCCGATCGGCTTGTACAACGAAGGGCGCGATTCTGATTTTTTGCGCAACATGGCTTTTCTGCCGCAGAGTGTTTATGACGAAACCCGGCGGAATCTGCTGGTTGCATCTCAAGGTCTGCAGGTTTACGGCAATCTGCCGTTGTCTGTACTCGGCGATCTCGATTACGCTGCTCATTATGGCCAGATCAATTTTCCGGAAGACTCGCCGACACTCGATGCGTTTCTCGGTTTTGCGAATATGGGCGCTGGATGGAATCCGATGGCTCCAGCGCCGAATCCATCACCATGGAACCGGATTTCGGCCGACAACGAATATGTCTATGGCGGTCAACTGCGCTACAACACCCCCCTTGATGGTCTGCGCCTGGCCGGTTCTTTTTTCGAAGGGAAGGCAGACTTTTCCCTGAACGATAGTAACGGGACAACCCCTGCCGGCAATATGCGGGTCAAAATTCGCCAGATGTATGTCGCCTCGCTTGAATACGCCACTCCGTGGTTCACACTCTCGTCTGAGTATATCCAGTATAAGCAGCCAGCCTGGCTCAACGGGATGGAGTTTCCGTCCGGAACATCGGTCGGGATGTATGGGATGCTCGCTATCCCTTTTCCGGGACAGGAGAATGTTTGCGTCGTTGGGATGTACGATGTCTATTACAGTGACGAGGAGGACAAGAGCGGGACCAGTCAAGCTTTAATCATGGGGGGGGCGGCTTATGATTATTACCGCAAAGATGTCGGTGCCGGTGTGCGTTGGGATCTTAACGATTTCTGGTTGATTAAAGCCGAGTACCATAAGGTGATCGGTGCTGCTCTTCTTACGCAGTATTTTAATGCCAATATGGCTGTAAAAAATTGGGACTATTACACGGTTAAGACATCGTTTAATTTTTGATACAGTTGTTTGGTTCGTTCCAAAAAATATTACGGAGGGTTAACAGATGAAATATATAACAGCCATACTGATATTTACCTTGCTTTCAATCGGCGGCGTTGCACTGGCTGCTGAATATGTGTTGATTACCGATAACACGAATCCGGTCTCGGAACTTACAGCGAAAGAGGTTAAAAATATCTATCTCGGCAAGAAGACCGTCTGGAGTGACGGGAGTCATATTACGGTCTTTACCAATACAGAATCAAATGTCAATGCCCTGTTCATGCAGGAGATGGTGCGCAAAACAACGCAACA
This sequence comes from Desulfuromonadaceae bacterium, assembly GCA_024636225.1. The sequence continues at coordinate 3,209 of JAGXHN010000025.1, forward strand.
ATATACAACTTACTGGAAAAAATCGCTCTTTACCGGTACCGGCCTGCCGCCCAGGGATTTTGCTTCAGACGATGAGATCAAGGGAGCTGTAGCGGCCAAACCCGGATCGATCGGCTACATTCCGCTTTCGGCTCTCGATTCGTCCGTCAAACAACTCCGGATTGACTGAGGCTGACCCTTCTATGTCTCTTTTTAACAGCATTAAATCGAAGGTCTGGTTCTGCGCCTCAATCGGTCTTATCGGCTTTCTGGTCGCGACGGTCTCGACCTATCAATCGAACAGTCGGTTGATCGATGATCTTGGTCATCCGCGCGATGTGACCTTCCCCTTATCGATGCGCGGTGAGGAAGCCCGGAATCTTTTTTCCCGGCAGACCTCCTTGTATGAAGATGCTTTTCTTCTGGCGGATGAAGAATCTCTGCTAAAAGGGGATGCTCTTTCTAAACAGATTCAATCCCTGTTTACCGATATGCTGCTGGTATTGAAGACGGTTGACGAAAAACTTCTGTCGATTCACAAGCAGTTGACCTCTTTACAGACGCTGTATGGCGAGTATGCGGCGATGGCCGGTTACAATTATGCCTTGTTGATCGACGGGGCTGATATGGAACAGTTGCAGAATGAAATCGCCCGAATCGGGACCACACACCAGGAGATTGAGGTTGCACTCAACCGATTGAAAGTCGATCTGCAACGAGCGGTTGAAGACGATATCGCCAGCGGTGAAACGACGGCTGATGCTAACTCCCGGTTGATTGTGATTCTTTTTCTCGGTGTCGGTTTTTTGTCGATTCTGATCGTCAATGTTGCTGCTTCGCGGCTGCTCGTTCGCCCTGTCCGGCTGGTACAGGGTCAGGCTGCCCGCTTCGCTGCGGGTGATTTTGCGGCGGTTGATACATTGGCGGTAACCAGTGGTGGTGAGATCGGGGTTCTCTTGCAGGCTATTCGCAAGATGGCTCATAGCCTGCGGGAGATGATTGTTGATATTTCAACCTCTTCAAATGAGCTCGGGACTGTTTCGTCCACGCTACAGTCAACATCGGCGCGCGTTGCGTCCTCGGCGCAAAATCAGGTGAATGAGGTTGCGACAGCATCGACGGCTATGGAGCGGATCGGAGCCTCGGTGGCTCAGGTCGGCGAACAGATGGAGAGGGTCTCTTCGACCTCGGAGGAGATTACCAGCTCGATATTTGAACAGGCCGCCAGCTCTGAAGAGATTGCACAAAATATCGATGGACTTTCTGAATCGGCTGAGCATGTTAATTCGTCGATTATTCAGGTGTCGAGCAATATTCGTCAGATTTCCGAAAGCGTCATGGTGCTCAGGGATGAATCCGACGTGACGGCATCGTCCGTCACCGAGATGGAGGGTTCCATTCGTCAGGTTATGCAAGGGGCGAAAGATACGGCCGCGATCGCTTCGACTGTTCATGTCGATGCGGAAGCCGGGCATCGGGGTGTTACCGAGGCGATTCAAGGGATGCAACGGATCAAACTCTCTTCTCACGCCGTCTCGGCGGCGATCAAATCTTTTTCTGATAAGACTGAAAATATCGGAAGCATACTGTCGGTGATTAATAATCTGGCTGATGAGACCAATCTGCTGGCGTTGAATGCGGCAATCATTGCTGCTCAGGCAGGTGAACATGGTCGAGGTTTTGCCGTTGTTGCCGGTCAGATCAAGGCATTGGCTGATCAGACCGGCCAATCAACACGTGAAATTGTTGATATTATTGACGGGATCAAGGGGGAGAGTCGAAATGCTGTCTCCGCGATCATCGAAGTGGAAAAGAGTATCGGTGAAGGAGAATCTTTGTCGATTCAATCGGGCGCAATGTTGCAGAAGATTGTCGATGGCGCCCAACAGGTGGTCAGCGAAATGGAAAGAATCTCCCGCGCCACCAATGAACAGGTGCATGGGAGTGGATTGATCCGTGGTTCGATGAACAACGTTTCGACGATGGTCCATCAGATTGTATCGGCGATTGCCGAGCAAGAAAGAGGGAGTCACGTCATCACGCAAGCCGCGCAGAGAGTCCGCGACCTGGTCGCCCAGATCAATATTTCGATCCACGAGCAGAGTCAGGCGAGTCGCGACGTCGCATCGGGAATGCAGGATGTTAACGCGATGATTCAGAAAGTTTTTACTTTCTGCGCGGAACAAAGAGGTGAAAGCAGACAGATCACAATGGCCGTTGACAGTATCAAGGCCTCGGCACAACAGAGTTTCGAAGCAACGACAGTGGTCAATACAGCAACAACATCCCTCGAAGACCAGGTCGCGCAGTTGCAAATGGCCGTCGGCCGTTTTGACTTTTCACCGAAAAAAACTGCCCGACATTGAAAATTATGATCTTTTTAAACAGCGGCATGTTGCTGATTACAATTACGTTTTAATCCAATTACAAAATGTGCTAAAGTTCGTCAGTGGCCTGGTGGTTCCTGGCTATTTTTGTATAGTCGGGTTTATCCCTCTACAGATCAAACACCGCTTTCCCACTGGATTTCAATGCGAGTCGTCTCTTCTCTCAGACGTGCGTTCACCCTTCATTATGTTGTTGCGGCTGTTTTTCCGATTCTCCTGTTCGCTTGGTTCTCCTTTGCTTATATCAACCATTATATGCTCAACGAAATATTTCGGTCGAACGCTTTTCTTGCCCATGAGATTCGCACCCAGACTGAAGATTTTCTTGCGCAGCGCTCCGCGATATTAAAACATCTTGCCCTGATCGTCTCTGACGGCAGGTTCGGTGTTTTTAACGAGGCGGATCTTTACCTCGCTGCAGAAGTCAAAAGTTCAGAAGATTTTGAATCGATCTATATTCTCGATCGATCCGGCAAAATTATTCATCTCGGTCTCGCTGCAGGTGAGCAGGAGTTGAATAACGATTATCAACAGGCCGATTTTTCCGGGCATGAGTTGTTTAAGCGCTTCGCGCGGGGGGAAGAACCGGGGTGGTCCGGTGTCTATACCTCTCTTATCAGTGGTGAACCGTCGATCAGTCTCGGACTGAGTTATAACGATTATCTTATAATCGGCAATCTCAATCTGCGCCATCTGGGGGAGATCGTCGGCCGCTTCTCTCTTTACGATCAGCCCCTCCTCTCCGATAACGGGAAGAACTCTTTCATCTTTTCTATTGTGGACCGCAATGGGCTGCCGATTGCTCACACGGATGCTGCGATGGTGTTTCGACAGCAGGCGATGCGGAATCATTATGAAATTGTCGATGCGCTTTCAGGCACAATGGTCACAGCCGTCAACTCACATGAGGGGAGAGCTTGGGTGGAGAGCGGATTGCCGGTGCGGGAGACCGGCTGGGCTGTCTGGGTTTCTCGGGATTTCGATCAGTTAACGGCACCGATCAGAACAACGCGTTATGTTTTTTTGTTAATTCTGGCGGCATCTGTCACCCTTGCAATTCTGGCAGGACTCCTGGTTTCGCGTAAGGTTCTACGGCCATTGGGTCGACTGGTCAAAGGGGTTTGTGCCCTGACAGACGGAGAGAGTGTTTTTCAGCCGGGGGAGCAATCTTATGTTGAGATTGACGAGCTGACACGCGGCTTTAAGCGGATGTCTCTTGCAGTTCTGGAGCGGGAGTTGTCGTTGTGCAAAAGTGAAAGCCGCTTCCGATCGCTGGTTAATTCTATTGAAGGGATCGTTTTTGAAGCTGATTTTCCGGAGATGAGATTGACTTTTGTCAGTGAACGTTCCGAGCAAATCAGCGGCTATCCGGCTTCAATATGGCTGGCGACGCCGGATTTCTGGCAAACATGTATCCACCCAGATGATCGGCAATGGGCCTTTAATTACAGCCTGAATCAGGCTGAATCAGGCCGAAATCATCAGTTTGAATACCGTCTTCTCCATCGTGATGGTCATTTTGTCTGGGTCAGGCAGATGGTTAATCTGGTGGTGGAAGAGGGGGCGCCGACCCGGCTGATCGGGGTTATGATCGACGTCACCGAAAGCAAGGAAGCGGCGATCGCTCTACAGGAGAGCGAACAGAAATTTCGGAGTCTGGTTGAGCAGGCTGCTGATGCCATCTATATTTTTGATGCCAGGGGACAACTGGTCGATGTGAACGAACAGGCCTGTCGATCACTTGGTTACAGTCGTGACCTGTTGAAGACGAAAAAAGTCTCTGATATTCAGCTTCTCCACCCTTCTTTGGAATTTGCGTCGCTTCAGAAGTCGGTCATGCAGGGTGGCCCTCTCACTTTTGAAGCTGAGCATCGGCGAAAAAACAGTCAGCTCATTCCGGTCGAAATACGTCTCGGGTCGTTTCAGTTTCAGGACAGCCCGCTTTTTCTCGCGTTGGCGCGCGATATTACTGAGCGTAAGAAAAGTGATACTGCCTTGAAGGAGAGTGAGGAGCGGGTACGGTTGTTGCTCGAGTCGACGGCAGAAGGTGTTTTTGGGATGGATTGCGCCGCCCGATGCACATTTTGTAACGCCGCAGGGCTTAAATTGCTCGGTTTCAATCGCGAACAGGAACTCCTTGGAAAAAACGTCCATGAACTGTTTCATAAAGGGTACGCTAATGGCACCCCCTGCATTCAGGAAGAGTGTACGATCTGTAACATTTTGATCACCGGTATTGACGTGCACTCCGATGCCGAATCATTTTCGGATGCCGATGGGCGATATTTTCCGGTCGAATATTTTGCCCGGCCGATTATCAAGGGGGATAAAATGGTCGGCGTTGTGGTTGTTTTCCACGACGTAACCGAGCGCAAGCTGCGGCTGCAGCAGAGTATCCGAACAGCCCAACTCGCCTCTCTCGGGGAGTTGGCGGCGGGCGTCGCTCACGAAATCAACAACCCGATCAGTGGCGTGATCAATTATACCCAGATCATGCTGAACCGGCACAAAGAGATTGGCGAGGAGTACGATCTGCTGCAACGAATTCTTAAAGAGGGGGAGCGTGTGGCGACCATCGTTCGGGATCTGCTGTTTTTTTCCCGTGAAGGCGGCCCCGAAAAAGTGCTCTCAAACATTTTTGACCTGCTCGAAGATTCGTTGTCCCTCTCAGCTGCCCAGATTCGCAAAGAAGGGATTCTGCTGACCGTCGATTGTGCAAAACAGTTGCCTCTGATCTATGCGCGGGCACAGCAGATTCAGCAACTGTTCCTGAATATTCTGAGCAATGCCCGACATGCGCTGACCGAAAAATATCCGGGGAACGACGAAAATAAAAAAATTGAAATTTCTCTCCAATCGGTCACCCACGGTGAGACCGGTTATATCAGAGTCCTGTTTAAAGATTATGGTGTCGGAATTCCCAAAGAGAGAATTGAACGTGTCCTCCACCCATTTGTAACCACGAAAGCGGCCGGAGTCGGCACCGGCCTTGGCCTCAGCATCAGCCTTGATATTGTCAAGAAACATGGCGGGGCGCTCTGGATTGAGAGCGTTGAGGGGGTGTCGACTGAGGTCTACATTGAACTGCCGATCGCCCGAAAGGATTAAATACATGGCGTCACGGATACTGGTTGTGGACGATGAAGAGAATATTCGTTATACCTTCTCGTCTTTTCTCAAAGATGAAGGTTTGATTGTCGACGTCGCCTGTTCCATCGAAGAGTGCCGCCAGGCGCTTTCTGTGCGGGATTTTGATCTGGTCTATCTCGATATCCTCCTGGGGGGGGATAGTGGTATCGACGCATTACGCATCTGCAAGGAGATGAATCCGGCTTGCCCGGTGGTGATGGTGACCGGTTCCCCGGATCTCGATACGGCAACCGATGCCGTGCGTCTAGGCGCTTTCGATTATATCCCGAAACCGGTCCGACATGAAACGTTGCTGCGCATCACCCGCAAGGCTCTTCAACATAAACTTCTGGTCGATCAGAAGGAAGCCTATCGTGCACGTCTCAATGCTATCTTCAAGAGTGTCAAGGAGGGGATTATCACCGTCGATCCGCAGTTGTGTGTCACCGGGATGAACGATGCGGCGAAAATAATGTTCGGCTGTGACGTCGAGGCGACCGGGTCAGAACTTCAGACGCTTTTCCCGACTTATCCAGCCTTCATTGATATGGTGCAGAGCAGCTTTGCAACGAAAAAAGCGCTGGATATTTTTCGGATTGAAATGAGTCTGAAAAAGGACCGGACACAGGTGCTCAGTCTGACCACTGCTGCTTTGATTGAGGAATCCGGGCGTTCGATCGGCGCGGTGATAACCCTGCGCGATGAAACCCGACTCGATTTTCTGGAGCGTGACCTCAAAGCACGTAAGCAGTTTGATCGTCTGATCGGCGTCAGTGTCGAGATGCAGAAGATTTATAGCCTGATAGAGTCGCTCGCCGATGTCGATACCACGGTACTGGTTACAGGCGAGAGCGGCACCGGAAAGGAGCTGGTGGCGGAGTCGCTGCATTATCGTAGCAGTCGCAGGGATAAACCGTTCGTCCGGGTGAATTGTGCCGCCTTGCCGGAGACGCTGCTGGAGAGTGAACTGTTTGGCCATGTCAAAGGATCGTTCACCGGCGCCACGCAGGATAAAATGGGGCGGTTTCAACGCGCTGATGGCGGAACCATCCTGCTGGATGAAATAGCTGATATATCACCGGCACTTCAGGTTCGTCTATTGCGGGTGTTGCAAGAACGGGAAATTGAAAAAGTTGGCGGTACCGCACCGATCCCCGTCGATATCCGGGTGATTGCTGCGACCAATAAGAACCTGCTTGAAAAAGTTTCGACCGGGGAATTTCGCGAGGACCTCTACTATCGACTTAAAGTTGTTGAAGTCAAATTACCGCCACTGCGTGAGCGGCGCGAAGATCTGCCAATGCTGGCCGAATATTTTATCAATAAGTTTAATGCGCGCTTTCAACGGCTGATCGTCGGGGCGTCGCAGTCGGTGCAGGATGCCCTGCTGCGCTATGATTGGCCGGGTAATGTTCGTGAACTGGAACATGCGATTGAACACGCTTTTGTTCTCTGCCGGGAGTCTGTTCTTGCTGTTGATCACCTCCCTGAAGAGCTGAAAAGTGTATTCGATGTGTCACAGGAGCGGGGAAAAGAGTGCTCAGCTCAGGATATCATCGCGGCCCTGCAGTCGGCCGACGGGAACAAGAGTAAAGCGGCGGCACTCCTCGGAGTGAGTCGCCGGACCATTTACCGTAAAATGGAGGAGTTTGGGCTTCCGATAGATTAAACTGACCGGCAGTTAAATGATCGATGGTCGGCACAGCACAATGTGTGTCATGACACACATTTGATAGTGTCAAATCATCGTTGCGCTACATATGGAGAATCGCTACCGAAACGGTGCATCGACCGGTCTGGAAGGCAAACCTTCGGGGTGTCACTTGTCGGTTTGTGCAATCAGCCGTTGTTGAGAAGAGGGGTGCTGCAATAAACAGTTCTGGCATGATTATTGATATATCTTCATACTATGAAGATAAAAAACAGACAGGTTCAACACAAAAAGATATTGATCGTCGACAGTTCGCTCATTGTACGTAAAATGATCGGCTTTGCTCTGCAGGGATCAGATTATGAAATTATCGAAGCGGCCGATGGGGTTGACGCTGTCAGGATCATTTATAGTCAACCGATTGATCTGCTGGTCACCGCTATGAATATGGCAAATATTAACGGTCTGGAATTAAGCCGTATCGTTCGGGAGACCAGCGGTCTGGAGGATCTTCCGATCATCATGCTGACACAGGATGAAAATCCTGTGCAGAAAAATGAGGCGCGGGGAGTTGGCATTTCATTATTGATCTCAAAACCGTTTAGTCATGCGCAAATTTTCAATCTGGTTAAAGAGGTTTTGGGATGAGTCTGCTCGTAAGAAATGAAGCGGTATTGCAGAGACAAACAGAATTTGAAGCGAAAGGGTCTGATAGTCAGAATCGGTCACGTGGCGAACTCTCTTTACGTCCCCGGTGGGATCGTGATGACTGGTATGAGTATCTCAGTCAACCCGGACGGCAGTTGGTGGAATTGCACGCTCTGACTGAAGAACGTTTTCTCTCTTTCGGGGCGTTTCTGACTGATTTCCACAAACGAGCAACGGCTGTATCGAATCTTGCGAGCTCGATTCAGGGTAAAATAATCGGCGATGAATCTTCTGGCGGGATTCAAAAATTACAGATGCTGATTGAGCGAATGAGTATTTTTATACACGATATCCGGACGATATCGGGACAAAATGAACGGGCGCTCGCTTCGATCTGTGCAGCTTTGGAACAGTTACAATCTCCTTTGCAATCGTTTGGGGAGATTACCAGAAGGTTGCAAATAATTGGCATCACGACACGTATTGAATGCTCCGGATTTTCCGACAGCCAAAATAATATCACCTATCTGTCTGACAGTATCAGGCGGTTAGGGCGTCTTATTGCCGGGGATATGAACGAAATCATCGATCAGATTGCAATTCTGTACAATCTAAGCAGGGCGGCGCACAGTAATGAGTCGGCGCTGAATAATGGTGAATCGGCCCGGGCTATGGTCGTGGTTGCGGAGGCGCGAAGCGTACTGGAGCAACTCGTTACGAACAGTTGCCGGGCAATTAAACAGAGTGAATCGTTGACAAAATCCTCTACAGCCGTCACACAAAGTATTGCAGAGATCGTCTCTTCGATTCAATTTCATGATATTACCCGTCAGCAGATTGAGCATGTGACCGAGTCGATTGAGGCATTCAGTCAAGCCATCTCGAAAAATTTTCAGAGTGGAGAGCTCGCCGACAGAGAAAATCTGGAGCGGGAGATTGCTGACGGTTGCCGATTACAGTCCGAACAGTTGCGCAATTCCGGAAATGAGTTGTCGGCCGCTGTTTGGCGTATTATCGAGAGTCTGCACTCCCTGTCGGCTAATGTTAAAAATCTGGCGTCTGATACGCGCGAGCTCAGTGGTGATACAGCTCGCGGTGGAAATAATTTTTTTGCAGCGATTGAGCCGGCGATCGAATCAGTCGTCGCAGTTTTGACCGATAATCTGGCCACGGCGGCCGATTCTGCCCTGGCTATCAATGCGGTTGTCAGCACGTCGACAAAGATGGTGCATCTGGTCGAGGAGATTGAGACCTTCGGCGCCGAAATGAAGGTACTAGCACTCAATGCCAGTATCGAATCGGTTCATGTGAAAGCGGGGGGGGCAGCCCTAGGCGTTATCGCTGATTCCATCCAGGATCTTGCCCGTGAGGCGTTGTTGCAATCAGATCGATTGTCGACAGGACTGATTGCAATCACGCAGAGTGCCAAAACTCTTTCTGGAACAAACCTGGAGGAAGTGACCAGCCACGATCTGAAAGTCACAACTCTGATCTCTGATTCAGATCTTATGTTGACAGAACTGCGTCAGACCAATGCGCAGCTGCTGGAGAGTTTTACCCGGATGGATCAACAGGCCGATTCTCTGGCCAGCGATATTTTCGTCTCGGCGTCGTCGATTAAAGTTCATCAGGAAGCAGGGGCCATCATTGGCCAGGGGATCGCGGCACTCAATTTTATTGCTGACCGGTTCGACGCATCGGCCCGTCCCGGCAAAAGGCGCGGAGATACCTCTCTCATTAAAGGGATACGGCAACGTTACTCCATGCGCAGTGAGCGCGATATTCATGACAGAATCGTCGGCGGATCAAAGGTGCTGCAGGAACAGCTGCATCCTCGATCTGAAAAAATATATCGTGATGAGGCAAAAGAGCATGGCCTTGGGGCGAATGTTGAACTATTTTAATGGCGGCTCGCTGTTTTTTCAGGCTCTCGACATGCGACGTGTCTCTTGCCTTTTTGAAAAAACATCAGATCCTGGACGAAGTTTTTACATAAGCCAGCGCATAAAATTTTGCCCATCCGTTATATCCGAATAGACAAACATCATCACATGCATCCGTTGCAGGAGGAGTTTTTTTTATGGCCAGGAGCAGAAAAACAGATAAACCGGTCACGCAAGAGGTGATTCTTTCAGGGCGTTTATCACTCGGTGCCGCAGCAGAGGTTTGTAATCAGCTCCGTCAGGCTTTTGATGCAGCGGATATTATCAATATATTACTGCAGGACGTTGAGGATGTTGACCTCTCTACTGTTCAGCTTTTCTGTGCTGCGCATCGCTCAGCCCTTGCGAGAAACAAAACTTTGGTTCTGCAAAACAGTCTGCCGGTTCTGTTTGTTCAGCTCATCGAAGAAGCGGGTCTGCAAGGTCATATCGGTTGTTCTCTGGGTAAAAATGCAGGGTGTTTGTGGGAAACCACCCCTGAAATCTCAACAGAGAAAATAGATTTTTAAATAATTGACGGTTTGTACAATAAGTGTAAATGAAAGGTGGAGGAGTAGAATATGGCGAAGCGAATTATGACGGTCGACGATTCGGCAACGATTCGACAGATGTTGAAGTTTACCCTGTCGGACGCCGGGTTCGAGGTAATTGAGGCGATAGACGGTGTCGATGCCTGTGCAAAGCTCAAGGAGAATCCGGTGAACATGGTCATCACCGATCTGAATATGCCAAAGATGGACGGGATTGAACTGATCCGTGAAGTCCGTAAAGATCCGGCCAATCGGTTTGTGCCGATTATCATGCTGACAACAGAATCCCAGGAGGTCAAGAAGCAGGAAGGGAAGTCTGCCGGCGCTTCGGGATGGATTGTTAAGCCGTTCTCCCCGGAACAACTCCTCGCTGTTGTTAAAATGGTGCTGGTGGCATGAACGATCTACTTTTGGAGACATTCCGTGAGGAAGTCGCTGAAATCCTCTCTGAGCTGGAAAACAGTCTTCTCGAATTGGAAGAGAATACGGCCGATTCGGCGGCTGTCGACCGGGTATTCAGATCTCTGCATACGATCAAGGGGTCGAGTTCCATGGTCGGTCTGGATAAAATATCTGAATTTGTACACGATATTGAATCCGTTTACGATCTGGTGCGCGAAGGTGCTCTGGTTGTTACCAGGGAATTGATCAATCTGACTCTTATCGCCAAAGATCAGCTCAAAACTCTGGTCAGTTCGTTGATCTCTAACGAAAAGATAGAGACGAAGGGGCTCGATGCTATCGGTGCGCAATTTTCAGCGATGCTCCCTCCCTCTGCTGCTGGCCCTGTTCGAACAGGGCTTGCAGAGCGGGGCGTGGGAGAAAAATTGACCTACCGAATTCGTTTTCGACCTTCGCCGGATATATTTCTTAAAGGGCTCAATCCGTTATTTATTCTGCGCGAATTAAAACAGTTAGGTGATTGTCTGGTTATCCCGCAACTCGATGAAATCCCTCCTCTTGAAACGTTGCAGGCTGAAGAGTGCTACCTGCACTGGGATATTGTCCTGACAACCGATAAGGATCCGAATGAGATTCGGGATATTTTTATATTTGTTGAGGATAATTGTCTGGAGTTGACTCTTGATGTTATTGATGACGGCGGTCTGCTCGACACCGAGTTCGGTTATAAAAAACTGGGTGAAATACTGGTGGAACGAGGGGATCTGAATGAAGAACAGCTCAATACGGCTCTGCGTGCAAAGGGGAAGATAGGCAAAAAGCTGGTCGATTCAGGCCTGGTCACCTCGGGTGTTATTGAGACCGCTCTGGCTGAACAGAGACATGTTCAGGAGATTCGTCAGGTTCGCAAAAATACCGAAATCGCCAGCAGTATTCGTGTTCGCTCCGACAAACTCGACGCACTCGTCAACCTGATCGGTGAATTGGTAACGGTGCAGGCTCGCTTGAGTCAGCACTCTTCTTCCCATCTCGACAGTGAACTCCTCGCCATCTCCGAAGAGGTCGAACGACTGACCTGGGATCTGCGCGATCAGGTTCTCAATATCCGGATGCTGCCGATCGGAACGACCTTCACCCGTTATCGTCGTCTGGTTCGTGATCTCTGTTCTGAACTCGGGAAAAATGTGGTTCTTGAGACGGTCGGTGCCGAGACAGAACTTGACAAAACGGTCATTGACCGGCTTAGCGATCCTTTGGTTCATCTGATCCGGAACAGCGTTGATCACGGTATTGAAAAACCTGAGCAACGCAAGGCCGCCGGAAAACCGGCCGTCGGCACCGTTCGTCTTTCGGCACTGCATACCGGAGCAAATGTGACCATTACCATCTCTGATGATGGTTGCGGCCTCGATCGTACGCGTTTATTGCAGCGAGGCCGGGAACTCGGCCTGATCTCTGCCGAGGTCGATCCTTCCGACCGGGATCTGTTCAATATCATCTTCACGCCCGGTTTTTCTACCGCCGAAACGGTCACCAGCGTCTCCGGGCGCGGAGTCGGCATGGATGTTGTCAAACGCTCAGTCGAAGAGTTGCGCGGGAGTATTACCGTGCACAGCCATCCGGGCTGTGGTACTGAGTTTGCGATTAAATTACCGCTCACTCTGGCCATCATCGATGGACTTCTGGTCAAGATTGCCGACGAGTCCTATGTCTTTCCGCTCTCATCGGTAGAAGAGTGTGTTGAGCTGCACCGGGCGGATTCTGCCGCAAATGACCGCGATCTGGCCAATGTCCGCGGGGAAATTGTTCCGTATATCCGGTTGCGTGATTTTTTTACCATGCCGGACTCAGAGCGAGAGATAGAGCAGATTGTGATTGCCCAGATCGAAGGGATGCGTATCGGCTTTGTCGTCGATTACGTAATTGGTGAACATCAGACAGTTATCAAATCCCTCGGGAAATTTTACCACGGGATCAAAGGGTTATCCGGTGCGACGATCCTCGGTAACGGGAGCGTCGCGCTGATTCTTGATCTTGCGCAAATTGCCGACAGGGCAGCCGTGCTGGAAAATAGCAGCCTGAGATAGACCCCGCGCGATCTGGTTTTTACGGGATGACTGATATTTGCTCGACAGACATTTGCAATTGTCGCCACTTACCGGCTTGAAAGATTGATGATGCAAAAACCGTCAGAAAGAGGGCTTCCGGTCGATCTGACCGGACTGCGTATATCCGAAGGGGATTTTTCCCGCTTCAGTCAGTTGATTTACGATGTCTGCGGCATCAAGATGCCACCCCATAAACGGAGTATGCTCGAAGCGCGTCTGCGCAAGCGGCTCCGTTTTCTCGGTCTCAGCTCGTACGAGGCTTACCGCGATTTTTTGTTCAGTCATGACGGTATGGTCGAAGAGTTGATCAACATGATTGATGTCGTCACAACCAATAAAACCGATTTTTTTCGTGAGCCGCGGCATTTTGATTTTATGATTGAGACGGTTCTCCCGGTTTTGATCCCGGCGACCGGTGCGGGGATAGACCGTCCTTTGCGCCTCTGGAGCGCCGGTTGTTCAACCGGCGAAGAACCGTATACGATCGCGATGTTTCTCGAAGAATTTCGTTGGGATAATAAGCCGCTGAACTACAAAATCATGGGGACTGATATCTCGACTCAAGTGCTCGAAAAGGCTGTGCAGGGGATTTATCATAAAGACAAGATCGAGCCTGTTCCGGATGCTTTTCGTAAAAAGTACCTTTTGAAGAGCCGGGATAAACAGAGCCCTCAAGTTAGAATTATTCCTGAAATTCGTGCGAAAACACGATTCCAGAGGCTCAATTTTATGGATGAGGGCTTCAACGTCTCTGAGCCTCAGGATATTATTTTTTGTCGTAACGTCATCATTTACTTTGACCGTCAGACTCAGGAAAAATTTCTGGCCCGTCTCTGTCGTTGTCTTTTGCCCGGAGGGTATCTGTTTATGGGGCACTCCGAAACGTTGAGCGGAATGCCTTTGCCACTTCGTCAGCTCGCACCCGCAGTCTACCTTAAAAATTAAGCAGCTACCGGCGCTTTTTAGGACAGCATGTATGTCGAATAAAAAAATCAAAGTACTGGTGGTTGATGATTCCGCCGTTGTTCGTCAGTCGCTGAGTGAAATCATCAACAACGAACCCGATATGATTTTGATCGGGACTGCGGCAGATCCGATAATTGCTGCGACCAAAATTGCCAAGGAACGGCCCGATGTGATCACTCTCGATGTTGAGATGCCGCGTATGGATGGTTTGACCTTTCTGCAGAAGATCATGTCACAGCACCCGATTCCGGTCGTCATTTGTTCAAGTTTGACCGAAAAGGGGGCCGCGACAACCCTCAAGGCGCTGCAACTCGGTGCGGTCGAAATCGTTAACAAGCCGCGCAGCGGTGCCCGACAGTTTTTCGAAGAGTCGAAAATCCGGATCTGTGATGCGATTCGGGCCGCATCGATCGCCCGGTTGCGCAAACTCACCGATTTTTCTCTTAATGTTGAGCCGAAGTTGACGGCTGACGTTATTTTGTCGCGCCGTCCAGGGTCGACAGAAAGTCTCGATACCACACAGAAAGTTATTGTCGTTGGCGCGTCAACCGGTGGAACCGAGGCGCTCAGGATCTTTTTGCAGGCGTTACCGTACGATGCTCCCGGTGTTGTTATTGTGCAGCATATGCCGGAGCACTTTACGGCCGCTTTTGCCAAACGACTGGATGGGATCTGCAAGGTCACGGTTAAAGAGGCGCAGGAGAATGATACGGTCATTCAAGGCCGGGCGTTGATCGCACCGGGCAATCAGCATATTTTGTTGAAGCGAAGCGGCGCCCGATATTACGTTTCACTCAAAGATGGACCGTTGGTCAGCCGGCACCGCCCTTCCGTCGATGTCTTGTTCCGGTCAACCGCCCGATATGTCGGCAGTAATGCCGTCGGACTGATTCTGACCGGGATGGGGGACGATGGTGCTCGTGGAATGCTCGAAATGAAGCAGGCCGGGGCGTATAATTTTGCTCAGGATGAAGCGTCCTGCGTGGTTTTCGGTATGCCGAACGAAGCGATTAAACATGGGGCTGTTGATAAAATCGTTCCTCTTGAAGAGTGTGCCAAGGCTGTTTTGCGGGCGGCTGGTGCGGTTGTTCGCTAAAAACGCGCTTGAGGGAAAAAGAGGGAAAAAGAGGAGAAGAGCATGGAACGACTGACCGACGATGAATTGATAGCAGAGTTAAAAGACCGATTCGCCTTTAATCTGAAGGCGCTTGTCGATCTTCGCGAGATGACCGCCAAGCTGGAGGTCATGAACAGCAGGCTGCAGGAGTCCGAAGCGGTTAAAGGGCATTTTCTCTCCAATATACGCAACGAGATCAATAATCCTCTTACCTCGATCATGGGTTTGTCGAGCCAGTATTTCGGCGGAAAGTTTGATCCCGAAAGGTATGCGGAGGTCTCACGGATGATCTATCTTGAAGCCTTTCATCTCGATTTTCAGCTGCAGAATATTTTTATGGCGGCAGAACTCGAAGCGGGAGAGGCAGAACCGGCTTTTTCCAGAGTCGATATCAAAACGATTGTCGACCGGGTGGTCGATGCCTTTAATTATCAGATTAAAGAGAAAAATATCTCCATATCGGTTCATTTGCCGGATGAATTTGTATTTCCGACCGATGCACGGATGCTCAAGCTGGTGTTGTCCAATCTGCTGGCCAATGCCGCTGAATTCTGCGAGGAAAAGGGTGAAATATATATATCAGCAACGGTCGGTGCTGACGGGATGCAGCTGGAGATTTACGATAATGGTGTCGGGATCGATCCGGCAGACCAGAAGACGATCTTTGATCGATTTATGCAGCTTGATAACGGGACTACCAAAAGACACCGTGGTCATGGTCTCGGGCTGAGTATTGTTGCTGCTCTGGTTGAACTGATGGGGGGGAGCTTGATGCTTGAAAGTAAAATCGGGCATGGGTGTCGCTTCTTTATTCGTCTCCCTGAAACCACAACCCCCGTTCAGGATTCCGCCCAGGGGGGGAACCTGTTTCTCTTTGATGATGCAGAACAGTTTTGACGGAGCCGGTGTTGAGCGGTAATACAAACCAGCTGATTCATAAGACCCACTACCTCTATCCGGGGACGATCTTCACGCATCAGGAGCGGCATCTTGTCACGACGGTTCTCGGTTCCTGTATTTCGGTCTGCGTCTGGAATGAGAAGATGAGGGTCGGGGGGATTAATCATTATCTTCTGCCGCTCTGGAATGGCGAAGGGTTGCCGACACCAAAGTACGGGAATGTCGCCATCGAGCGTCTGGTTGAGAAAGTGAACAGGCTTGCCGGTGGTGGACCCCTGATCGCAAAAGTGTTTGGCGGTGCTTCCATGTGGGCGCAGGGGAGCGGTGCCCTGGCTGTCGGGGATAGAAATGTGGAACTGGCCTTTCGTACCCTCGAAGAGTTGAAAATCAAGATTGTCAGTCAGGATGTTGGTGGAGGGATGGGACGAAAGATCATCTTCGACACGCAATCCGGCACTGTTCTGCTCAAACGCAATCCGAGTGTTGCCATGCGGGCTGAAATGAACGACGGCAAGCATGCCTCCTAAAGGTCAGTCACTATGCTAAAGGACGACAGTAAAGTCTCACAACTGATCGCCAGAGTTCCGTGGTTGATTGTCCTGCTCTGGTCGATTGTTACAATTTTTATTGCTCTGTTACACGCTTACGGAAACAAACAGCTGGCCCAGAATTCTGCTCTGGTTGAAGCACGCACTTTAATTAAACAAGAGGAGTTGAGTCGGTATTGGATCGCTGCTAACGGTGGTTTGTATGCCGCATCCTCTGGTAAAGGGCTTATTTCTCCCTCGGTTTTCAGTGAGGCCGGGGCTAAAGAGCTCAAAAACGAAAAAAGATTTTTTCCGATCAGTCACAACGATATTACGGCACAGATGTACCGCAGACTGGAAGACGATTACGGCTATCGGGCGCGGATGATCAGTCTCGATTCGATTCGGGCCGAAGGGGTTCCGGATCCGTGGGAGAGGGACGCTCTCAAGAATCTGACCAGGGGTGAAGATTTTTTTTATGAAGTTGTATCATTGCATGGAGACGACTCTCTCCGATTGATTCACGCAACACGATTTAAAGAGGAGTGCGTGAACTGTCATACCAAGGAATACCGGGTCGGTGAGCTGCTCGGCGCTTTCAGTCTGACTCTCCCGCTCGATTCTTACTATACTGCTCTTGGTTCATACAGCTATTCGATTCTGATCGGCTATCTTCTCCTCTGGTTGTTTGGCCTTGTGCTGACCTGTTTTGCTGCCTCCTTGTTCAGACGTCTCTATCTACAATCTTGTGAACAGGGGAATCAATTGCAGTTGGCCGAGACCAATCTGCATTACCTCGCCTATTTCGACCCAGGGACCAATCTCCCTAATCGAGCCACCTTCGACGACCGACTCCGGGTTGCCATGGCGCATGCCATCCGTCTGAATGAAAGGGTCGCCATAGCGGTCGTCAATCTTGAGGATTTCACCACGATCAGGGGGCTGTACAGTCAGGGGGTCGGCGAACAGTTGATAAAAAAAGTTGCCGAGGTTATCGCCGGACGTATTCGTCCTGATGATACCATTGCCAGGATGGGGAACGACAGGCTGCTGCTGCTGCTGCCGGGACTTGTGTCGCGCGAAAACGTCGCACGGATTGTGAATAACATTAATCGGGGATTTGAAGAGTCGGTCGCTCTGGACAAAATGGAGGTTTTTGTCAAAGTCAGTTTTGGTGTTTCAGTCTTTCCTGATGATGCGTCAACCTCGGAATTACTGATTTCTCAAGCCGAAACGGCAGCTTTTCGCGTGGCACAGCAGAAGATCTCGAATCTGCAGATGTTTTCGGAGGAGATGAACGCCGCTGCTCACGCTCATCTTCAGCTCGAAACCGGACTTCGCCACGGACTCAGCCGCAATGAGTTTTCTCTCTATTACCAACCGCAGATTAACGTTCCTACCGGAACCGTTTTTGGCGCCGAGGCGCTGATTCGCTGGAATCATCCCGAATGGGGGCAGATCACGCCGGATCAGTTTATCCCTATGGCTGAAAATAATGGAGCCATCGTCCCGATTGGTGAGTGGGTGCTTATGGAGGCGTGTGCGCAGGTTGTTCGCTGGAAAAATTTATTTAATATCCCCTTTCGCCTTGGCGTTAATATCTCGGCTCGTCAGTTTCAGGATGTTGAATTGGTCGACCTGATTGATCGTGTTCTGCAGAAGACAGGGATTGATCCGGCTGATCTGGAGATAGAAATTACCGAGGGGACGATTATGGAAAATGTCGTCAGGGCCAACGAGACGTTGATTGATCTTAAGGTGCGGGGGGTCAAAGTAGCGATTGACGATTTCGGCACCGGCTACTCTTCTCTGAGTCAACTCAAAAAGTTTCCGTTCGATCGTCTGAAAGTCGACCGCTCGTTTATTGCAGACCTCGACAGCAATCGGGACAGTCAGGTGATTATCGAAATGATCATCGATCTGGCGGCGAAACTGAACATGGAAATTATTGCTGAAGGGATCGAGACAGAGCAACAGAAAAAATTTTTAATCTCAAGAGGGTGTTATCTGATGCAGGGGTATCTATTCGCCAAGCCGATGCCGGCGGACGATTTCACCCGGTTTCTTGAGTCGTCACAACTTTTACCCGATTCTTGCTGCCAGGCTTGATTCGTAGATATTTCTGTCTTCTGGCCATTTTCCTTTTTTGAGGCGTCTGAACTGTCTGATTTCCGCTTTGTTGCTGTTCAGATTTCGAATTTAATCTGATCTGCGGAATCAATTGACTCACTGCCGCCATAAAAAACCCGATTAAAAGTACTGTTTCAAACATCTCATATCTCCTCTTTTTGGTTCATACACTCTTTTGTTTCTTTGTAACGGTT
Source organism: Desulfuromonadaceae bacterium (assembly GCA_024636225.1). The sequence goes on from JAGXHN010000025.1 coordinate 21,820, forward strand.
CAGCCCATCTATTACGGCATAAGGTCTACAGCTGTTGCCTGCGTAAAGCGGTGTCACTTAACTTTCCTTTAGTCAACAGCAGTAGCCCACATGCTGTGCGGTTTGAGCAGGGTGCTGAATAATTACGTCTATTTTTCCCCTCTATGCATCTGATTCTCGTCTACCGATGTGTCAAAATAAGTCACAACAGCAAAGAGTGCCGTCAGGGAAAAAACAGGAGAGATTTAAGCGCCACACAACAGAGAAAACATGGAGATCACGATTGACAATCGGTTTGTGAATCGTATACAGTATGCAGGTTTAACGCTTTTTATGCAGCTCTAAATACATCCGTAAATGACTGAAAAAATAGAGGAATTATTCGGGTTGAATTGACAAATAACATTTTTCAAGAAGGAGGAAATAATGATTGAAGCTTATCTTCGTCAAGAAGAAGAACGTAACGCTCAGGGGATCCCGGCCTTACCGCTTACTCCCGAGCAGACCACTTCGTTGTGTGAACTGCTGCAGAATCCGCCAGCCGGAAAAGAAGCGTTTCTTCTGCATCTTTTTACGGAACGGATCTCTCCCGGCGTCGATCCCGCTGCTGAAGTCAAGGCTGCGTTTTTGGCTGATCTGCTCACCGGTGCCAAGAGCACACCGCTGTTTGATAAAAAGCAGGCTGTTGCTATTCTCGGGAGTATGATTGGCGGATATAATATCCAGCCGTTGATCAAGGCTTTAGGCGATGCGGCACTGGCGGATGAAGCGGCTAATGCTCTCTCTGGCCTGACTTATGTCTACGACGCTGCCCAACAGGTTATTGAACTCGCAAAAAGCAACACCGCTGCCAAAAAGGTCGTTGAGAGCTGGGCCGCAGCACAGTGGTTCACAAACAAGCCGGTGATGCCCGAGATCATTAAAGTCAAGGTGTTCAAGGTTGAAGGTGAAATCAATACTGATGACTTCTCCCCCGCCGGTGACGCCTGGAGTCGTCCGGATATCCCTCTGCATGCTCTCGCCATGGGGAAAACCCGCTTCCCCGGTGGCATCGAAGAGATTGCCAAATGGCGCGAGGCCGGGCATCAGGTCGCTTTTGTCGGCGACGTGGTCGGTACCGGCTCATCACGTAAATCGGCTTGTAACAGCGTGTTGTGGTGTATTGGTGACGATATTCCGGCCGTGCCGAATAAACGCCGGGGTGGCGTTATTATCGGTAGTGTTATCGCTCCGATCTTCTTCAATACCGCACAAGATTCCGGTGCGCTGCCGCTGCGTATGGATGTTACGAAGCTCGGCATGGGGGATCTGATCACGATCAATACCGCTAAAGGTGAAGTGACCAATGAAGCAGGAGAGCTGCTCGCAACGTTCGATATCAAGCCGAACACCGTCCCTGATGAATTTCGCGCTGGCGGGCGTATCCCTTTGATTATCGGTCGTGCTGTAACGACGAAAGCCTGTGCGTCTCTGAATCTGGATGAACCGGAAATTTTTGCCAGGCCGGATAATCCGGTTCCGAAACCGGGTCAGGGGTATACTCAGGCCCAGAAGATGGTCGGCAAAGCATGTGGCGTTGCAGGCGTTCTCCCTGGAACCGCTTGCGAACCAGCCATGACAACCGTCGGCTCTCAGGATACCACCGGTCCGATGACCGCTGACGAACTGAAGGAGCTCGCTTGTCTCAAGTTCCTTTCGCCGATGTTCATGCAGTCGTTCTGCCATACCGCAGCCTACCCGAAACCGGCCGATGTGAAGATGCACGCCAATCTGCCAAAATTTGTCTCGGATCGCGAAGGGGTTGCACTGCGCCCCGGTGATGGCGTTATTCACAGTTGGCTGAACCGTCTGTTGATTCCCGACACTGTCGGTACCGGCGGCGATTCCCACACCCGCTTTCCGATCGGCATCAGCTTTCCGGCCGGTTCCGGACTGGTCGCATTTGGTGGTGCCCTCGGTTTTATGCCTCTCGATATGCCTGAGTCGGTTCTGGTCCGCTTTAAAGGTAAACTTAATGAAGGGATTACCCTGCGTGACGCGGTGAATGCGATCCCTTACTGGGCGATCAAGCAGGGGCATCTGACCGTGCCGAAAAAGAACAAGATCAATATCTTCAATGGTCGTATTCTGGAGATGGAGGGTCTGCCTGATCTCTCGGTTGAGCAGGCGTTCGAACTGACTGACGCTGCTGCAGAGCGGAGCGCTGCGGCCGGCTGCATCCAGCTCTCCGAAGAGTCGGTCTGCACCTACTTGCGCTCCAACGTTGCATTGATGAAAAAGATGATCGAAGAAGGGTATCAACATCCCGGTACCCTGCAGAAACGGATCGATGCTGTTAACGACTGGCTGAAGAAACCGCAACTCATCAAGGCTGATGCCAATGCTGAGTATGCAGCTGTGATCGAGATCGATCTGGCTGAAATCACCGAGCCGATACTCGCTTGCCCGAACGATCCGGACGATGTCAAGCTCCTCTCTGAAGTTCAGGGGACGCCGATTCAGGATATCTTCCTCGGTTCCTGCATGACAAATATCGGGCACTTCCGCGCTGCCGCCGCAATCTGGCGTGGGCAGAAGTTTAATCCGAATGTACGGACCTGGATCTGTCCGCCGACTCGCATGGACCAGGCGAAACTCAAGGAAGAGGCGGTTTTCTCGGTTTACAGTGCCATGGGGGCACGAATTGAGATTGCCGGTTGTTCGCTCTGCATGGGGAATCAGGCCCGCGTCCCTGACGGCGTCAACATGTTTTCCACTTCGACCCGTAACTTTGATGACCGGATCGGCAACGGCGCCAAGGTCTATCTCGGTAGCGCCGAACTCGGTGCGGTGACCGCTAATATGGGTAAACTTCCGACTCCGGCCGAGTATCTTGCGGCTTACAAGGAGAAGGTCGCACCGAATAAAGATGCGATTTATCAGTATCTGCAGTTTGATGAGATGGATGGTTACAACTAAGCATCTACTCGTGCCTGTGTGACTCAAACGCCCCCATCAATTTATGATGGGGGCGTTTTTATTAAAATAAAGATAGTCAAATTATGGAAATCCTGCTTTCATACATCTGTTCATGAACTGTTTTACTTTTGATTGTATCCAAAACTTGATGCTTGCCAAAAAACATCATAGCAATATGACCGACGAAGGAGTTTGGTTTGGCTCAGGAGAATATATTTTTTCTATCGATCAGAGACGTCTGCAAAAGAGAGATGATTACCTGCTCGCCATCCAAAAGACTGATCGCTGCGGCCGAGTTGATGCGGCAAAAAAATGTCAGTAGTCTGGTTATCTGTAAGCACGGCTTTCCTATCGGTATCGTTACGGATCGTGATCTTCGCAACAAGGTTGTCTGCCGCGGGATCAACCCTGCTGAGCTGTTTGTCAGTGATGTCATGCATGCGCCGCTGATTACCATCACCGAAGATAATTTTGTGTTTGAGGCTCTCTACCTGATGTCGAGTCATCGCATTCACCGGGTGGTTGTGGTTGATGCTGCCGGTAAGCTCTCCGGGATTATCAGTAATTCCGATATCCTGCGATTGCAGACAAGGTCGCCTCAACTGCTGCTGTTTGAAATTGAAAAAGCGACGACGATCGATGACCTGAAACGACTGCACGAACAGGTTCAGTCGCTGGTTGTCCATCTGATCGGAACCGGTGTCCGTACTCCGGAGTTGGTTCGATTGATTTCACATCTCAACGACCGCATATTGATTCGCCTTATCGATCTGATCAAGTCCGAACGTTATCCGGATTTAACCGAAAATTTCGCCTTTATTGTTCTGGGGAGCGAAGGACGGCAGGAACAGACACTGACGACCGATCAGGACAATGCGATAATCTACGCTGACGATCTGACGGCCGATGAGCTGACGCAATTAGAGGCATTTTCCCATGCTCTGATCGATTCACTCATCGCAATCGGGGTGCCGCCATGTCCCGGCGGGATTATGGCCAAAAATGAATTCTGGCGGCGGAGTTTAAACGGCTGGAAAGATGTCCTTGACGCTTGGCTTTCGAATTCTGCCCCAAAAAATATCATGAACGGAAGTATGTTTTTCGATCTGCGAACACTGTATGGGGATACGGATCTCGAAAAAGAGATTAAACAGCATATCGCTGCCCACCTGAGCAACGATTCGTCTTTTTTGGCCCGAACCGCTAAAAATGTTCTCCGTTTCAAAACCCCTGTCGGACTGTTCGGACGATTTAAACTTGAAAAGGAGGGGATTCATCGCGGCAAGATGGATATCAAACGGGCGGGAATTTTTGCGATCACAGAAGGGATCAAGGTTCTTGCCCTGGAGTCCGGACACCTCGATGGCGGTACGCATGAACATATCAACAATCTGGTGAAATCCGGAATTTTGAGTCGCGACCTCTCTGAAGATATTGAGGCGAGCTTCATCTTTCTGGTCAGTCTGCGCTTGCGCGGTCAGGTTTTATCAATCCGTGCCGGGGAAGAACCGAGCAACTATATCAGTCTGGAACAGCTTAACCATATGGAACAAGGGCGGCTGCGTCTCGCGTTTGAAGCGGTCAGATCTTTTCAGGAGTTTCTGGAGTTGCACTTTCAACTTGCTTTCGTTAATTGATGCTTTTCAGGCATCAGGCCGATCGATCGGCAGGGAGAAATGAAATGCAGTCCCCTTTCCCGGGTGGCTGTCGATCCAGATGATTCCGCCATGGGCTTCGATAATTGTTTTACAGATGGTCAAACCGAGCCCCAGCCCACGCACGGCGGTGTTCGAAGTATCGGCGCGATAGAATTTATTAAAGGCCTGATTGATCTGTTCGGGTGTCATCCCGACCCCTTCATCTATGACGGTTATCTCTAGCTTCTGGCTGTTCATCTCCCCTTTGATCCGTATTGTCCCCCCTTTTGGTGAGTATTTGACGGCGTTGCTGAGCAGATTGTCAAAAACTCTGTGAATCTTATTCCGGTCGACATTCAGTTTCAGGCAGGCTTCAGGACAATCGACAACAAAGGAGTGTATCGGGCTTTCCCGGCGGTGATGATTGACGATTTCATGCACCAGCGCAATCATTTCGCATGGGGTCTGTTCGAGTATCAGTTTTCGACCAGTCTCGGCCCGGCCAACGTCGAGCAGGTCATTCGTTATCTGCTCCAGTGCTGTACTGCGATTGAGAATGTAACCGAGATATTCATGTTGTTGTTCCGGAGTGATCCTGATCGATAATTCGCGGTTGTACATCAGTTCAGCGTACCCTTGAATTGTGGCCAGAGGGGTGCGCAGCTCATGTGCGGCAATAGCGATAAACTCACTTTTCATCTGATCGAGTTCACGCAGGCGGGTCACATCGTGCAGGACGGTAATGATTCCGTTCCGGCCAATTTTTCGATGATGGACATACGATTTACGTGCCTGGACGATATGATGTCCCATTCCATGTGTCGTCGGTATCGAAAATTCAATCTCGGTATCACTGTTTTTTATAAGATTTTGTAACTGTCCGGAAAAGGGGCGTCCTTTTGTCGCCTCATCGAGCATCATTCCACAAACCTGTTTAAAGTTGATCCCTAGAAGTTTTTCTGCGGCCTCATTGACAAGAACAATTTTTTGATCTAGGTCCGTAACAATCAGCCCCTCGGCAACGGATCGAAGTATGGCGTTGGTATTATCTCGCCCTTCTTCGGCGTCGTGAATCGATTTTTGCAGGGCCAGCCCGGTATGATAACGTTCAATTCCGACTGCGATCATATCGGCAACAGAGGCGATAGAGTATTGGACATATTCGGTGAGTGGTTGTTGAGAGAAGAGGGCAACGACGCCGACCGTTCGATTATTGATGACCAGTGGGTACCCGGCAAATCCGGCAATTCTATCCTTTTTAATCCATTCCTGGTCTCTAAACTGGGGGTCACCTGCCACCTGATTGGTCAGAACCGGTTTGCGTTCACTGGCGATGCGTCCGACCTTCGATTGGCCAAATTTTTTAAAACGGTGGGTGCTCTCCTTGATTCGTGTGAACAGGCCTGCGCTGGCGCGCAGTTCCAGCAGATCCGGCTGGTTTTCGTCTGTCACCCAGATTCGGGCGAAAGCTGTTTCCGTCTGTTTGAGCAGGCTTTCACAACAGTGTTGCAGGGTCTGCTCCAATGACGTTTCAGTTGTCAGCGCCCGGCCGATTTCTGCTGCGAGAGAGGCGAGACGTGCGCGTTCGGATAACTCTTTCTCATTTCTACGCCGGATCACAATGATATTCAGAAGCAGAGAGATACATAAGCTCAGTAAAACGATAAAGGCCAAGCCGGTCCAGAACTGCCATTTATAGAGCTGATAAGTGGAGGAGGGGAGGTTGATAACGAGACTGTTGTCGGGGAGCTTATCGTGCGAAATCCCGAAGCGTGTGAGCTCGTTATCATCAAACATAAAACGATTGGTGTCGCTGATTTTGACCGGAATTGTCCCGACGTCAGCCCCCGCCAGAATCAGTAAACCGAGTTTTGCCGCTTCTTTCCCCTGCGTTTCAGCGTTGATTAATCGGCCGCCGACGATGCCGTTGCCGAGGAAAAAATCCCAGAAACCGTAGACTGGCACCCGGCTGTTTCCCCGGATTTTCCGGGCCGTCTCGGCAAAATCGAGTATTTTTTCTCCATCACTGATGGTTCCGGTGAGAAAAATAACCTGACCGGAAACCAGTGTCTGGAGTCTTTTCTTAAGTTCTGGCAGAGTCTGATCGTTCCAGAAGAGCACATCGACTTTTTTTCGCAGATCTTCTGTCACCTTTTTCAGGGAAAGAAGATTCAGCTTGCCGGTATCCGTCTCTGTTTCACCGATAAAAATCAGTTCTCGCGTGTCCGGATGCAGCTCAATGGCGAGTCTGATCGTTTTAGAAAATGCCGGTATTTCGGCGATCCCTGTGATGTTTCTGATCCCGTCCAGCATATCAGGAGTAAAGCCGTTAACACCGCAAAAGACGATCGGCGTCGCTCTGAATAAATCGTCACGGTGGCGCAGTGCGAAATTGAAAGCGTCGTTGTCTGAAGTGAAGACCAGTTTGAAATGCTGACCTTCGAGTTTTTTGACCAGTACCCCCTCAATATAGCTGTCGCGATACCACGCCGCCTGGTTTCTTTTCAGATCGAGATATTCAACTTGCATAGAGAGTTCGGGGCGATTCTTCAAGAGCTGCGCCTGCAGTGTTTTATTGATATCGGCGGTCCAGGACAGACCCGGATGATAGGAGTGGAGAATAAGAACATCGTCACTGTTGTCGCTGGCACCGGCAAAAGTCGTAACAAAGGAGCTGAACAGAATAAAAAAGAGAAGAGAGTAAAGAGAAAAAGAGAGATCTCTGATTGTTTGATAAAATGTCATAACGGTCATTTCCACTCCAGTCGTGAAAAGTCGTAATGATTCACAGTACTCGGTTCAATCCTGGGCTGCTGCTGGTGCCAAAAAGTGGCGACAAGTGGCAACGTTGGATGCAGGGAGGTAGCGCGTACGCCGTAATTGAAATGCTGAACAATTCCGTAAGTTCAAGACATTTGGTTATGACATCTTTATACTCGAAGAGAGCTGCTGATATCGATTCAGCATCGAGACTATAAAACCACGTTGTGCGTTTCAGTTCAAGGCTGTAGTTGAGCAGGAGTTTGTTTGTCTGGTTTAAATCTTTGTTTTTCGGTTAAAGCGCTGAGTCAGATATTATGTAACTATGCAGCAACTGGGAAAAGTGTGTCATTCCCGAGGGGGTAATCGGGAATCCGGTTTTTAAAGCCATGGCTCCTTTGGTAGAATCATTTTCGGGATGACAGGATTTCTTATAATTCACAATGGCACTGAATAGTTACGATATTTTTTTAATTGCAGATAAAACCGCCATTTTATATACGAACTTCTCGACAGGAGCGTGGCATGAGCAATGGTCGGCCTGAAATATCGCCTCTTTTCATCAGTCAATTCGAAGTCGATGCATCGAGTCCGTTTGAGCGTCATCTGAATCGACTTGAGGTCGAAATCGGGCGGGAGGATTACAGCCAGCTCATGCGGGTTGAAAAGCTCCCGCACCCCCTTTCTGAAGAGCAGTTTTCGTCGATGATTGAGACGACTGAACTGCTGTTGAAATCGACACAAAATATCTATAATCGTGACCTTTTGCTTCGACTTGGCGCGCGCATCTACCTCGAGCCCTTGACCTATACCGTCTATTATCGTCTGCCGGACTCTTCCCTTCGTTTTGTTCCGGCCTGGCGAGACGCAATTCTTGAGACGTTTTTTGAGCCGCGGCCTGTTGCTCCGACCGGTTGGCACAGTTGCCGCAGTGCTCTGCCCGGATTTGAATGCCGTTTTCTGCCGGATGCGGCCGGTGGCGTTCTATTATTCCGTCATCAGAATCAAAATATTTCCCGGCAGCGACCTCTTGTTACCGCCAGTCACGGCCCATACGATCCGCATACACTGGAAGTGGCTCTCTATTTTCTGCGAGCAGGAAAAGGGGGCGCCGCAATTGTTAATCTCGGATTTGCCGGGCGCGAGCCTCTATTCGATTCTTCTCTACAATCTCTCACCGCCTGGGGAGTGCCGTTGAATCCGAGTAATATTGATGTGATCTATCCTTACACCGATGCGCATGGACACCCCAACTGTTACAAAATTGAGGAGCAGCTCCCCCGGTTTATCGCCCTGCTTGAGCTTGAGCGGCCGCAGCTCGTGATCGATCTGCACGGTTGTGTCGGCACCTCGGCTTCAGATGAAACCGTTATTGTCGGATTGGGGGGGTTGCCACCATTTCATCAGCCTGAAGATTTTGGTACATATATGCAGAAAGAGATGGTTCATCACCTGTCTCCTGACGAGCTTCTGCGACAGGGTCTTGATCTGATCCGGGAATTATCGCCGCAAATTTATACGCAATTCTGTTCGTCTGCGCACTGTGGTTATAATTTTATTCTGCTCGGTCGGATGCAGATGCTCGGCAATCGAATCGATCCGCATAAAGATGTTGCCAGTCTGACAAAGGGAGAGGAACGATCTTATCTGCCGGGTGAAAATATTCGCTGGATCCCCGGTGCCGGAGCCAACGCCCTGCAGCGTCTGTCCATGCGTAAGGTCAATTCTGAAGCGATCTGCCTGCATGTCGAAATCCCGACCACAGTGCGTCGAAAAATGGTTCTGAAGCTGCATACCCTCGAATTTGAATCGTCCCTCGATGCGAGCGGATTGTAATGCAACTTTTTGGTTATTCATTTGACTCAACCAGAACTCTAATTACGAAAAATAGTTCCAATCGTGCGTAGTATTGGGGGGAGCGAAGTCGACAAACAGATTCAAGATTGATCAGAGAAAGGAGCGCGCGCCGACATAGGTGCGATTAAAATAGGGGGTGTCGAGCCGCGCAATCCTGACATTTTTGCCGGTTCGCGGGGCGTGAATAAACTGACCCTTGCCGATATAGATGCCGACATGTGAGACGCGCCTTCCGCCTCCGGTTGCAAAAAAGACCAGATCACCTTTGCGTAGCTCCGATTTTTTGATCTCCCGGCCCGTTTTAAACTGGGCTCTTGAGTTGCGCTGCATGTTCAGGCCGTTAAGACGATAACAGACCATGGTCAGACCGCTGCAGTCGAAGCCGGTCTCACTGTCAGCTCCTCCCCAGCGATACGGTACGCCGATAAAACCTTTAGCGGTGCGGATCAACTCTTCGCGCAGATCGCCCCGGCCACTTTTTGAAATCCTTGCCGCAGCGTACGCTTCCGGGATAACGATGAAAAAGCTGTCAATCAACTGCTGTTGCTGCATCGCTTCAGCTTCACGTCTGGCCGCAGCGTAAGTTGGATGATTCCCGAACCGAACTTTGTAGAGGCCCGATTCATCCCGAAAATAGTAGGCATCAATACCACGCAGCGCAAGTTTCTGCTCAAGCATGACCGCATTATTGAGATGGGTAAAGGCTCCGACCTGAACCGAGTGCCCCATTTTTTCCAGGCGCGAAGCGGCAGGCGCGTCAGCAATCAGAGCCGCGATCGGATCATATCCCGATACGGCTGAGGGTCTGGGGGCGGACGATTGCGAAGAACACCCCGCAAACCCCAAGAGAGCAAGGATGAGAAGAATAACGGTGGCCGATAGAAAGAAGAGTCTGGACGTCATTTATCTCGTTCATAGCAGGTTAATATTAAAATCTGTCATCCCGAAAATGATTTTATCAAAGGATCCATGGCTTTAAAAACTGGATTCCGCAATTCCCCCCTCGGGAATGACAATCATTTCGTTGGTGCTGAATCATTACAATTATTTTCCAATCCCCCCCATGATGCCGCGAATCGCTGCCGGAATATCGGCTGGCATCAAAACGATTTTTGCATTGTTCGAGGTTGAAACTTCCTTGATTGCGTCGATGTAGCGCTCGCCGAGGATATAGACGACCGGCATTTCGTTCCCCTGAATCGCTTCGGTCACTTTCTGAATGGCGCGCTGACTCGCTTCGGCCAGAAGCACCTTGGCCTGGGCGTCGCGCCGTGACGCTTCGAGTCGACCGTCCGCCTCGAGGATCGCTGCCGATTTCTCCCCTTCGGCCCGGGTCACGGTCGCCCGACGGCCCCGTTCGGCGGCAGCTTGTTCTTCCATCGCCTTCTGCATGGTCTGTGACGGGTTGATATCCTGAATCTCGACGGTTTTCAACATGATCCCCCAGTCGGAGATATCGTCGGAGATGGCGGTCTTGAGTTTCGCTTTGATCATGTCGCGAGAGGAGAGGGCGTCATCGAGATCCATTTCGCCGACGATCGAGCGGAGCGAGGTCTGTACCAGAGTCTGGATGGCCGGGATGTAGTCGACCACACCATA
>JAGXHN010000026.1 GCA_024636225.1 Desulfuromonadaceae bacterium
TCGCTCTGGCTCTTGGGGAACCTTACCGGCTCGCTCTGGTCAAACTTATTGGAGATTACTGTTGGGAGAGTCAGGTTCGTTGGGATGAAATGATTCAGCTCGGAATAGATGATGATCAGTCAGGGCTTATAGGGGGCGCAAAGCTTGGTGCAGACTCTGATTTTATTTCCAACACAAAAAAAAATGAAAAAAAATAGAGTCGATGATACAGTAATACTTTTCGATTTAACGCCCTTCGACAGCGTAAAAATCAATGGAGGCGTAATATGGATTTTGAAAAAGCGTTATTAAATCCTGCGGCCATTTATCATCACCCTGATGAGGTCAAAAATGATTCTTCATTGACCTTGACACAAAAACTGACAATTCTGCAGCGTTGGGAGCTAGATGCCCGAGAACTGGAAACTGCCGAGGAAGAAAATATGGGTGGCGGGGCGCCGAGTCTTTTTCGGGAGGTCTGCCTTGCTCTGCATGAACTTGAATCTGCAAAGGCGCGTCACGAAAGATGATTGATTGGCTGCTGAAATTTTATGCGCCTCGACCCGTGGCTGGTTGTTTTTTCGGCAGTTAGTAACTTTTGGTTTTCTCCTGTTGTTCGGGTCATACTACGTTTCTGCCGCAATCTTGGGTAGTTATGGTTTTATGTTGAGCAGGCCTGTTTTGGCAAGGTCTTTGCTAACTATACGACCGACAGTTTAAATGATCAGATCTGTTTGGCATTCTTTAAAAATGTCGGAGGTAAACCGGCAACGATTAATGGAGGTAGCAGCATGCGCAAGGTTGAAGCGATTATCAAACCGTTCAAGCTTGATGAAGTAAAAGAGGCGCTGAACGAGATCGGTATTCAAGGGATCACAGTGAGTGAAGTGAAAGGGTTTGGACGCCAGAAGGGGCACACGGAACTCTATCGCGGCGCCGAATATGTCGTCGATTTTATCCCTAAAATCAAGATGGAAATCATCGTTGCCGACGACATGGCTGCACGGGTGGTTGAGGTGATCGCAGAGTCCGCCCGGACGGGTCGCATTGGTGATGGCAAGATCTTTGTGACTCAGGTTGATGAGGTGGTCCGGATTCGTACAGGCGAAACCGGCGACGATGCCCTTTAAATAATCAACTTTACATCAAAAGGAAAAAAGGAGAAACCGCATGACCCCCAAAGAAGTTGTTAAGTTTTCTGAAGAGAATGGTTGCAGGATGGTCGATTACAAGTTCCTCGATTTTGTCGGGATCTGGCAGCATTTTTCGACCCCCATCGCCGAATTTGGTGAAGAGACATTTGAAGAGGGGATCGGTGTTGACGGTTCTTCGATTCGCGGCTGGCAGCCGATCCACAACAGTGACATGCTGATTATGCCTGACCCTAAGACTGCCCAGATCGACCCGTTCGTCAAGATTCCGACACTGAGCCTGATCTGTAACATTATCGATCCGATCACCCGCGAAGGGTACACCCGTGATCCGCGTTTCATCGCCCAGAAGGCTGAAGCTTGTCTTAAATCGACCGGCATCGCCGATACCGCCTACTTTGGGCCGGAGCCGGAATTCTTCATCTTTGATAGCGTGCAGTATGAGTCATCATCCAACCAGTCGTTCTACGCGGTCGATTCGGTTGAAGGGATCTGGAACACCGGCGCAGACGAAGTCGGCGGAAACCTCGGTTATAAACCGCGGCACAAAGAAGGGTATTTCCCGTGTGCTCCGACTGATTCGATGGTCGATCTGCGCAACGAAATGGTGGAAGTGCTGCAGAGCGTCGGTATGACTATCGAAGCCGTGCATCACGAAGTTGCCACTGGCGGCCAGACTGAAATCGATATGCGTTTTGATTCGCTGCTCAGCATGGGTGATACCCTGCAGTGGTTCAAGTACATCGTCAAGAACGTCGCTTTCCGTAACGGCAAGACCGTTACCTTTATGCCGAAGCCGATCTACAATGATAACGGTTCCGGGATGCACTGCCATCAGTCTCTCTGGAAAGACGGTAAAAACCTTTTCGCCGGCGATGGCTACGGCGGTCTCTCGAAAATGGCGATGTACTACATCGGCGGCATCATGAAGCACGCCAAGGCACTGTGCGCTTTCACCAATCCGACCACTAACTCCTACAAGCGTCTGGTCCCCGGTTTTGAAGCTCCGGTTAATCTCGCTTATTCAAATCGAAACCGTTCTGCTTCTTTGCGGATCCCGGTCACCAATAACGATAAAGCCAAGCGGGTTGAATATCGGACTCCTGATCCGGCCTGTAACGGCTATCTCGCATTTGCCGCGCAGTTGATGGCCGGTCTTGATGGTATCGAGAACAAGATTGATCCAGGTCAACCGCTTGACAAGGATATTTATGGGCTGTCACCCGAAGAGCTCAAAGAGGTCCCTAACGTTGCCTCTTCTCTCGAAGACGCATTGAATTGTCTCCGGGAAGATCATGAATTTCTCCTTAAAGGGGATGTCTTTACTGCAGACCTTATTGATAAATGGATTGAGTATAAGACCGAGGCCGAAGTCAACCCGGTCCGGATGCGTCCTTGCCCGGAAGAGTTCAGCCTCTACTTCGACTGCTGATTTTTTAGTTGTTCGTGCGTCAATAAAAAAGCCCTCCGGATTTTTCCGGGGGCTTTTTTTGTTGTGCGCCTCTTGCTTTGAACCGTCGGGGCGGGATCTGATGGCTTTTAATATTGTCACGATTCAGTGCTGAACCAGTTCAAACATCGTCAGACAAATATTTTTGTTTTCGTCTAGTTCAACTCTTTAACGATTGCGCGTTTTTGCGGTACCAGCACAATCTGGATTCGCCGGTTCTGGGCCCGGCCTTCGACGGTTTTATTGCTGGCCACTGGTTTGAATGGTCCAAAGCCGACGGCTGACAACCGTTCACCGGGGATGCCTGCATCACGCAGAAAGCGAACGACGGTAGCGGCGCGGGCGGCGGAGAGTTCCCAATTGCTGGCAAATTTATCCTGGAGCCGTTCGCTGATATTGACGTTATCGGTATGCCCCTCGACCTGGATATCCTTCTCCTCGATGTTACTGACGATATCGGCGACCCGTTTCAGGACAGCTAGCCCTTCCGGCTTGATTTCGGCGCTCCCGGAGGCGAACAGAATCCGGTCAACCATATTGACCGTCAGCCGCCCTTCGAGCTCTGATATGGTGATTTCACCCCGCTTGATCTCGTTCTCCATTTTGTCGACCAGTTCGTTGTAGGTACTCTGCATCTGAGCAATGCGGGCTAATCGGGCAATTTTCTCTGTATCAAGCTGTTGTTCGAGTTCGCGGTTGGTCAGCATTAAGCGATCGATCTCTTCGCGCATTTCGGCCATAGCCTTACCGGTTTCAGCACTGCGCGTCGACAAAACGCTTTCAAGCCGTTTGATGTCGTTTCCGGCGCGGGCCAGATCCGCATTGAGTCCCGCGTTGGCATCCTGCAGAGTCGTGAATTTTTCCAGCAAGGCGGTGTGCAGCGCTTTGAGTTTCGTCAGATCGGTTAATAGCTGAGCGGCCTCGCTACTCTTCTGCTCATAAGTCGATCTCTTGACACATCCACCAACGATTAAAGCCAGGATGAGGATCGTCAGAATGATAAAATTACGCATACTTTTGTGGCTCCTTTGTTGAGATCTCTTAGCTGCAATGAGATTTTAAAAACAGATGAATAATTTTTATATCAAAAAAAGACTACCGATTGATCGGATTGAAGTAAAGGTTAAATCGGTTGCATTCTGGCGAAATTGTTGTTGGATCTCCCGGTTTTGTGCTATAAAATCGATCAGTAACACGGTTATTTTCCTTGGAGATCTTTATGAATTTTGAATTGCGTCGGATCATTGAAACCGCCCTGCAGGAAGATATCGGCTCGGGTGATATTACAACTCAGGCGACCGTAGCTTCCGACCTGGTCAGCCGGGCTGAACTGGTCGCGAAAGAAGATTTTGTTCTGGCCGGGATCAATGTTGCGGCCGAAGTGTTCAAAGCGATCGATCCTGCTATTGCTTTTGAGGGGTTAATCGCCGATGGACAAAAGGTGCAGAAAGGGGAGGTTCTTGCCTGGTTGAAAGGGTCGGCTTCTTCCCTGCTTCAGGGTGAGCGTGTCGCCTTGAATCTGCTGCAGCGGATGAGTGGCATATCGACGATGACATCCAGTTTTGTTCGCGAAGTGGCGGCAACCGATGCGATTGTTGTCGATACCCGTAAAACGATGCCGGGTCTGCGGATCCTCGATAAATACGCGGTGCGCACCGGTGGCGGCAGTAATCACCGGACCTCTCTTTATGACGGAGTATTGATCAAGGAGAATCACATTGCCGCCGCAGGGAGTATTACTGTTGCCATTGAGCGGGCCCGTGCCCGTGCTCCGCATACTCTTAAAATTGAGGTCGAAACGACGAATATAATTGAGGTCACAGAGGCGTTGCAAGCCGGGGCCGATATTATTCTGCTCGACAATATGACGCTGGAGCAGTTGCGTGAAGCGGTTCAGCTGGTCGCCGGCCGGGCCAAAACCGAAGCCTCGGGTGGTATCTCTCTGGAGACGGTGCGAGAGATTGCCGAAACCGGTGTCGATCTGATTTCAGTCGGGGCGTTGACGCACTCTGTCAAGGCTGTCGATATCTCCATGCTGTTTACTTCTTGAGACATTTATGACGACTCGCGACACGATTCTTGAACTGTTTAAAAACAGACCGGATCATTTTCTATCCGGTGCCGATGTCTGTCGTAAACTCGGGATATCCAGAACAGCTGTCTGGAAGCATATCAGCCAGCTGCGTGACAACGGTTACGAAATAGAAGCGATTCCGTCGCGGGGGTACCGGCTGCTCTCTCTTCCTGATCTGCTGTTTCCGGCGGAAGTGACGTCGGGGTTGCAGACCCGGTCTGTCGGTTGTGAGGTGATCTATTTTGATGAGACCGATTCGACCAATGCACAGGCGCGCACGCTTGCCGATACCGGTGCGCGTGAGGGGACGGTGGTCATCGCCGACAGCCAAAACGGTGGCAAGGGGCGATTGGGGCGGAGCTGGTTCTCTCCGTCCGGTGTGAATCTCTACCTTTCTGTTATTCTTCGTCCGCCGATCTCACCGCGTTTCGCCACCCAGTTGACATTTTTATCGGCTGTTGCCGTTGCACAGGCGATTGAAGCGACAGGCTCTTTTTTACCTCAGTTGAAATGGCCGAATGATGTCGTGCTTAACGGGCGCAAGGTCGCCGGCCTTTTGAATGAATTAAATGCCGAAACCGAACAGATTCATTATCTGGTGCTCGGTATCGGTGTGAATCTGAATATGCGCACCGAACAATTTCCGTCCGATCTTCGCACCCCGGCGACTTCGTTATTGCTTGAAGAGGGGAAGACGGTCTCACGTCTCCAGTTTACCCAGGCGCTTTTACGCTCCCTTGATCAACTCTATTCCTCTTACCTGTCGACAGGGTTTTTGCCGCTCAAACAGGAGTGGGAGAGCCGATGCAATATGATTGATCAGTGGGTTGAAGTCGATTATCAGAGCCATCAGCGGGTCGGTCAGGTCAGTGGTGTCGATGAATCCGGGGCGTTATTGTTGTCGCTTCCCGGGGGGGTTACCGAGAAAGTTCTGGCGGGTGATGTCCGCTTGTTGAGCAGGGGGTTTTAACCTATGTTGCTGGTTATCGACGTTGGAAATACGAATACCGTCCTCGGCCTGTATCGTGGTCGTCAGCTTCTGCATGATTGGCGCTTGCGGACCGATGAGGCGCGGACTGTGGATGAATACGCGATTTTGATTCATGAGCTGTTCGGCCTGTCACAGATTCATTTTCCTGATGTCAAAAATGTCATTGTCTCGTGTGTTGTTCCGCCGATGCTCAAAACGCTGGATGGTCTCTGTCGTCATTATTTTAAACGACAGCCGTTGATCGTCGGTCCCGGCATCAAGACCGGCATGCCGATTCTCTACGATAATCCGCGTGAAGTTGGCGCCGATCGCATCGTTAATGCCGTCGCAGCCTACGAGCAGGTCAAAAAGGCCCTGATTGTCGTCGACTTCGGTACGGCGACAACTTTTGATTATGTTTCGGCAAAAGGGGAGTATCTCGGTGGTGCGATTGCTCCGGGGTTGAATGTGTCAGCTGACGCCCTGTTTGCAAGGGCGAGCAAATTGCCGAGGGTGGAGATTGCCCGACCGCCGCTGGTGGTGGCTAAAAACACTGTCAACAGTATTCAAGCTGGCCTGTTTTACGGTTATGCCGGTCTGGTCGACGGGATTGTTAACCGGATGAAATCGGAGATCACTGCTGATCCGACCGTCTTCGCAACCGGCGGCCTGGCGGTTTTGCTCTCCGGCGCTGCGGAGACGATCGACCGGATTGACCCGAATCTGACCCTGGAGGGGTTGCGAATTATTTTTGAACGAAACTGTCAGGAGCTTTGACACTTAAATTTCTGAATGTTAAAATGTTCGTCATTTCCTTTGTTTACGACATCCTGACGGATCCGTCGTCAGGCGTTTGACGTATCGATGATCTGCATCGACCGATCTTCATTCATCATGAATTGAAAGGAGTCACAATGGGAACAGTTGACATCGCCAAACTTCGGAACGTCGGTTTTGTCGGACAGGGAGATTCCGGCAAGACATCTCTGGCAGAGGCTCTTCTTTTCGCCGCCGGCAAGACCGATCGCCTCGGCAAGGTGGACGAAGGAAATTCCAATTTTGATTATGAAGATGAGGAGATCAAACGCAAGATTACTATCACGTCAAGCTTGCACCATTGTGATTGGAAAGGGTTTGACCTGACGATTATCGATACTCCCGGTTATACCAATTTTCTGCACGACACGCGTAGTTGCATGCGCGCTCTCGACGGTGCGGTTCTGGTGGTTTCGGCCGTTGACGGGGTTAAGGCGCAATCTTCCATGATCTGGAAGTGGGCCAGTGAGTTTCAGGTGCCGCGTATTGCCTTTATCAATAAAATGGATCGTGAACGCGCCGATTTTCGCAAGGTGGTTGCTGAACTGGAAAAGAGTCTCGATACCCGTGCTGCTGTTTTAAGTATGCCGATCGGGAGCGAGGCAAATTTCAGGGGTATTATCGACCTGGTCAGAATGAAAGCCCGGATCTTTACTTTTGATGGCAAAGGGGGGTTTGAAGAGGCTGATATTCCGGCTGAGATGCAGGAAGAAGCGAATGAAATGCGATTTAAAATGGTTGAGGTTGTTGCCGAAGCCAACGATACACTGATGGAGAAGTATCTGGAAGAGGACAACCTGACTTCCGCAGAACTGTTCGATGGGCTGCATCAAGGGACGGTCAGCGGTATATTCACTCCGGTCATCTGTGGTAGCGCCGCCGCTAATGCCGGAACGCATCTGCTGCTCGATACGATCATGAACTGCCTGCCAGCGCCGACGGAGCGACCGCCGATGCTCGGGATCGATCCAAAAACCGGCGTCGAGGTTGAGCGTAAACCGTCGAAAGACGAACCGTTTTCAGCCTTTGTTTTCAAGACCATCAGTGATCCTTATACCGGACGATTGACCCTGTTTAAAATAGTTTCCGGAGAACTGACCGGTGACAGCTTCTACAACTCAACCAAGGAGGTCAGTGAAAAATTCGGGACGATTCTCCGTATGGAAGGGAAGAAACAGTCCCCGGTCAGCTCAGCCAGTGCCGGTGAAATTGTTGCCGTTGCCAAGCTTAAAGAGACGGTAACCGGTGATACCCTCTGTGCGGCTGGAAAGCCGATCATTTATCCGGCACCGGAACCGTTGCATCCTGTTATTTCTTTTGCCCTTGAACCGAAAAACAAGGGGGACGAAGATAAAATTCACACCGCATTGAAGCGGTTGATGGAGGAAGATCCCTGTCTGCAGGTGGTTCGGGACGAAGAGACCAAGGAGATGGTTCTCTCCGGCATGGGACAGATTCACGTCGAGGTTGTTGTTGAAAAAATGAAGCGTAAATTCGGCGTAGATGTTCTGATCAGAGAGCCGAAAGTCCCTTACCGCGAAGCGATTCGCAAGAAGGTGCAGCAGCATTACCGGCACAAAAAACAGTCAGGGGGACGTGGTCAGTTTGCTGATATTCATATCGAAGTCGAACCGTTGCCGCGCGGCAGCGGCTATGAATTTGTCGATAAAGTTGTCGGCGGGTCTGTTCCCCGCACCTATATCCCGGCTGTCGACAAAGGGGTACAGGAGGCGATGCGCAAAGGGATCATTGCCGGTTTCCCGGTGCAGGATGTTCGCGTGACCCTCTATGACGGCCAGCACCATGCGGTCGATTCCTCAGAGATGGCGTTCAAGATCGCCGGGGCGATGGGGTTTAAAAAAGCGATGGAAGAGGCCAAACCGGCTCTGCTTGAACCGATTGTGAAGATGGAAATCAATGTTCCGGATGAATGTGTCGGTGATGTGATTGGTGACATGAACTCCCGGCGTGGCAAAGTGCTCGGCATGGATCCGAATGGGGGCTCCCAGATAATCAATGCCCAGGTCCCGATGTCTGAGGTTTTGAAATATGCGCCTGAACTTCGATCCATGACTTCTGATCGTGGGATGTTTACACTCGAATTTTCTCATTACGAGGAGATTCCTGGGCCGATGGCGCAAAAAATTATAACAGAATTGCAGGCTCAATAATAATCGCAGGAGCGACTGATGGCTGACAAAGATGATTTTATGTTTGATGAAGAGGATAAGACAGAGTTTGATTCCGAACCAGGGCTAGAGCCAGAGCCGGAAGAGTGGGGTAATTACGAACCCGAGAAAAAAAAGGGGTCGAAGCGACTGGTTTACTTGCTGCTGCTCTTGCTTGTCCTCGCTTTTGCCGCGGTTTATGTTTTGATCCTTGCCCCGGAGGATGGCCCTTCTCCTCCGATCAATGTTGTTTCTGTCAAGCCGAAGCTCAAAGCTGCGCCGATGCCCAAGCCAATTGCCGCGCCGATCCCTGCAGCAAAAGCTGCATCGGGCGAAAAAACTGGTACCGCAGCGGAGCCGATTTCAGCCCCGACCGCGGCCGCTGTACCGACTGTGCCGGAAACTGCAACAATGCAGACTGAGCCTGCAAAGGATAATGCCGCTCCGGCAGTGACTGTTGTTCCGGATGCGCCGGAACCGGCTGTTGCCCCTCTGGAATCAAAACCAAAATCGGTTGAAGATATACCTTCAAAAGCAGAGGCAGCTCTGGTGAAGCCGGAGCCGTTTGTTCCTCAGCCGACTACGCCGGTGGCGGCAGAAGGTCTCTACACCCTCTCTGCCGGTGCGTTTCTGATGCAATCGAGCGTTGATGATGTTTTAAAAAGAGTTCGTAAGCTCGGATATGAAGCGCAGATTCATAAGATCAAACGCAAGGTTGATATGACCCGTCTGTTGGTAGGCGTCTACCCTGAAGCGACTGCAGCGCAAAAACTTCTCGAGGTTAAAAAGATTACACCCGATGCCTTCAGTCTTAACAAGGGGGACAAAATCGCTGTCTACGCCGGGTCGTATCTGGTGCTCGATAAAGCACGGATATTTGCCGATACGACACTGATCGAGAACGGTATTCGTGTGACCGAAGAGGGAGTGCAGATTGATCAAACGCTGCAGCGCGTCACGTTCGGATCGTTTGCCAGCCGGGAAGAGGCCTTGAAAATTTCGCGAAAGGTTGCTGGCCAGGGTCTTGTCGCCACACCCGTTAAAAAATAGTCCGTCGGGGTTATTAAACAGTAATGTCTAAATCTACCACAACCGTGCGGATTAAAGTGTCGCCGCAGGTGGTTCGTATCGTCGGTAAAGAAGCCTCCCGTGATCTGCAGCTCTCGGCAGCACGGGGGGCTTTGCCGCTTGACGCCAACGACCTTTTGACCATCTTCTTTTTTTTCTGTAACGGCAGGGATCAGGAACTCAAAACTCTTGCCAAGGCTTCTCTTCTGGAACTGCCGGTATCGATAATGACTCCGGTTGTTTCTGATCCGCAGGTCAGTCCAGAGCTGCTCCATTTCATTGCCCGGGAACGGTATTTTGAGCAACAGTTGATCGTTGATGTTTTACAGAACCCCTCAACGGCAGACGAAACTTTTATCCTCTGTGCAAAGCGCTGTTCCGGGCCGATTCTGGCGATGATCTCGGAAAATAGTGAGCGGATTCTGGCAGCTCCAGAGCTGATAGATGCTATTTTAAACAATCCCCAGGCAGACAGAGCTTTGAAATATCGGCTCGGCTGGATTGATCCCGCAGAGGATGTAGAGGAGGCTGAGCAGAAAAAGTCAGAAGCGCCGCTCGATGCGTTGCCGGAGGAAGAAGAGGGTGAAGTTGACAGCGATGTTGAAGAGGTCAATCTGACCAAATATCAACAGGTTCTGGTTCTCGGTGTTTCCGACAAAATCAAGATGGCTTTAACCGGTGATAAGGAGTGGCGAACCCTTTTGCTGCGTGATCCCAATAAGCTGGTCTCTTCAGCCGTATTGAAAAATCCGCGTATTACCGAAGGTG
Source organism: Desulfuromonadaceae bacterium (assembly GCA_024636225.1). The sequence goes on from JAGXHN010000026.1 coordinate 10,445, forward strand.
AAGTGCTGGCGGTTGCCAAAAACAAGGCGGCGAGCGATGACATGATTCGTATTATCCTCCTCAACAGGGAGTGGTTGAAGAGTTACGAAATGAAAAAAGCTCTGATGCGCCATCCACGGACACCGCTCAACAGCGCGTTGCGGTTCATGTCGATTCTGACGGAGAAAGATCTTAAGACGATCGCAAAAAGCAAGGATATTTCTGCTGTTCTGGTCAATAATGCCCGGCGAATTATTATGATGAAAGAGAAGAAGGGGTGATCTAATGGCTTTTGGTAATAGTAACGGGGCCTTTCGGGTTGCTGTTTTGACTCTCTCGGACAAGGGTTCAATCGGCGAACGGGTTGACACCAGCGGTCCGCAGATCTGTCGTCTAGTTTCGACAATAGGGACGGTAACGCAAACCGCTCTGCTGCCGGATGATCGCCCCCGGATCGAAGCGTTATTGCGCCAATGGAGTGAACAGGGGATCGATCTGATTCTGACGACTGGCGGTACCGGATTGACGCCACGGGATGTGACGCCGGAGGCGACCCTGAATGTTGTCGACCGTCTTGTCCCGGGAATGGCGGAGGCGATGCGGTTGGTCGGAATGCAGAAAACGCCGCATGCCATGCTGTCGCGCGGGGTTGTCGGTATTTGCAAGCAGACCCTGATTGTGAATCTCCCCGGGAGTGAAAAGGCTTCTCGGGAAAATCTGGAGGCGATTCTTCCGGCATTACCCCATGCTCTGGCGACACTGCAGGGGAGTACCGGCGACTGCGGCAGGTAAGGAGAAGAGATGGATTGGATGTCACTATTGCTCGATACGACCGGGGAATTAAATATTTTCTGGCGTCTGGCTCTTGCCGCCACCCTTGGCGGTCTGATCGGCATTGAGAGAGAAATCCATGGGCGCCCCGCCGGTTTTCGCACGCATCTTCTGGTGACGGTCGGTGCCTGTCTGATGATGGCCGTTTCCGAGGCCTATTATTTTAAATACGGGATGCTCGCCGGCGACTCGGTCGTACGCCTTGATCCGGGTCGTGTTGCAGCCCAGATCGTCACCGGAATCGGTTTTCTCGGGGCTGGAGCGATCATCAAAGATGGTCATGTTGTCCGCGGACTGACCACGGCCGCCTGTCTCTGGGTAGCCGCCGGAATCGGTATGGCTGTCGGGGTCGGTCTCTACTTCCCGGCACTGTTTGTGACCGCCCTGGCTCTGTTTAATCTCCTTTTTCTGAAACGGGTCGAACGCCTCTTTAATTCGGATCGTTACCGGACCCTGATTATCACTTGTGATCTTTTCGACGATCTTCTCCCCCGTCTCGAACTCTGTCTGACTCAGCAAGGTTTGCGCATTATCGATTTCGGGTTTGAAAAAGATCTGCTCGCCGATGAAGTGCGTTACGATTTTGTTATTGCGCAGTGCAAGCAAAAGATGCGTAACGATCTGATCGGCGCCTTATCAGCCCTTCCGCAAGTTCGGAAGATAAAGTTTCACTAGTCCCTGAATTAAACAAGATTTCGTGTAATTATTCAGTACCTGCGAAAAGCCTGTCATTCCCGAGGGGGTAATCGGGAATCCAGCTTTTCGATCTTTATGATCTGGATTCCCGATCAAAATCGCTTCGGGAATGACAGAGACGGCTGTTGCTTTTGATCTTCTTCAA
>JAGXHN010000004.1 GCA_024636225.1 Desulfuromonadaceae bacterium
CAATACAGAGCCTCGATAAGGGTTTGGTGCAGAATCTTGCAACCATAATATTGAAACGAAGCCAGAACGATTTGAGTTCTTCTAAATCTGCCCAGTACAAAAGCGAAAAGCAAAAGCTTATTCGTCGACGGACCCGTTTACCTCTTGACAGCCGGAGGCCTTATAAGGGTTAGCCGCTAATTATTTTCATATTTAGACAAATCAACCGTTTCGATCGGCTTATCTTTTGCTGCTTGTTTACGGCGATGTATTAAGTAAAGAATCGAACCGACTACAAGAATAATGGTAGCAACAACAAGTTTTGTTTTAGCTAGAGTTTCGGAATGTATTGCTGGGAACAGTGGCGAAAGTGCATCTAAAACAAACCATAAAAGGCCAGTAATGGATCCAACACCCAAAATAGTTAGTAGGAGAGGTTTGTTGCCACCCAGTAATTCTCGCAAAAAATCGTTCATAAATATTCCAGTGTGCGGCTAACAGGGATTAGACTGCAGCGGTCATATTGGATATGACGGCAGCCGTGCTATTTGTTGAATTTTCCCATAATTTCAACATCTTATTTTTAGTCACTTTTGATAGCATTCTTTTACCATCTTTGGATGGGGATCATGCCCAATCTGTGAATGTATAAAAGTGCAGTTCAACAGAAATAGAAATATCCCCTTAAACGCAAAAAGACGCCACCCGCTTTTCAGCAGCTGACGCTCACAAATGTTTCCTTGTTTAACCCATAACCCCTCCAAATCAAAATGATTCGAGGGATCTGTATAACATTATTAATCGCTTTTCACAACTTTAACAAATCAGCCCCTCTGCCGGGGATCAATAACCTTAGTTCGTTCATCGGTATCGTTCCGCGCCAGATAGCGGCCAACTCTATTTAAAGGTTCTGAATGAACCATACTCGGTTGCCCCATCTTCGGCCGGGCTTCTTTTTTGGCAATGCTCATTTATGAATCCCTTCTCGTATATGCAGAGGGGATTTTTATAACTGCCGGTGTTCGGTCCTGCAATGGTGCAATTTACCTGCAATTAAATACTGCTGGCGGCTTCCCTCGAAATACCCTATCCTGCAAAAAAAACCTGATCAATAAAACCTCTGTCCATTGGAAATATAAATGAACGATCCGCAGTCAGATCCGGAAAACAACATCCCCTATAGATTCGAACCCGCCTCGAACCCGCCACCGCCCAAAAAAAGTCTGCTGCGCAAACTCGGCCCGATCGGCCTGCTGTTGCTCTTTGTTTTCGGCAAGCTCAAATATCTTGGATTCATCCTGCAGATCGGCAAGTTCAAAACCTTCATCACAATGCTGATCAGCATCTGGGCGTATGCCTTGTTCTGGGGGTGGTCGTTTGCGGTCGGGTTTGTGGCGCTGCTGTTTATCCACGAAATGGGGCATGTGATTGCGTTGCGGATGATGGGAATAAAAGCGACGGCACCGATGTTTATTCCGTTTATGGGCGCCTATATCGGCATGAAGCAGCTGCCGAAAAATGCTTTTGATGAGGCGGTAATGGCTTATGGTGGGCCGCTGCTCGGCACCATCGGGGCGATCGGCTGCGCCGGGGCAGGTTATCTGACCGGCAACCCTTTCTGGTTCGCTCTGGCGATGACCGGATTTTTACTTAATCTCTTCAATCTTCTGCCGATCTCCCCTCTGGATGGCGGACGGATCATCGGCGTAATCAGTCCAAAATTATGGATCGTCGGTCTGATCGGAGCGATCGGCCTGTTTTATCTCACCTGGTCTCCGATCGTTGCCCTGATTATTATCCTGGGGAGTTATCAGATCTACTCGGCGTCAAAACGTACCGCAGATGAAAAGAGACGCTACTATGCGGTGACGTTTGGAAAAAGGGTCTTCGTCGGTTTTGCCTTTCTGACTCTGCTGGCGGTAACGTCTGTCGGTATGCTGGCGATGCAGGTGCCGCTGAGCGCATTTCAGCAGCAGGAGATGGGGACCGGGGACACATCGGTGGAGCATGAACCGTTGGTCCGCATCAAATAGTTTTTATTTCAATGCGAAAATCGTTGTCGTAAAAAAGGTCTGTTCCTGTTTTCTCAGCGGTGCAACCCGAAAGTCTCTGTGATGATTTTTGATGTTTTGCCGGATCGTTTTAACTTTGGAATTTGCCGGATATGAAATTATTGTCCTGATGCCGTGTTGAACTGCTTGAATTTGCGCGCTGTTTTGAGTTATGTTGTCGAAATTGCTTGATGAGTGGAGGGGGATGCAACAGGCGCTGATTGACGCCTGCAAATTTACCACGAGGTAGCTTAAATGGCTTTTACCGGTGATCTTGAACACCTGCCGATTGTTGATGTGATTCAATTGATGCATTCGACCCGTAATTCCGGGATCTTGCACATCAAAGGGAAGCGTGGTGAGAGTCAGCTTGTTTTTAAAAACGGGTATATCGTCGGAGCCAGTCACCTGAATAATGGTGTTCGTATTGGTGATATTCTGGTTGCGCACGGTGCCATCACCGAAGAGGCGCTGCAGGAGGCTCTCGGTATTCAGCATACGCCCGGAACCCCCCGCCGCCCACTTATCGTCACTCTGCTCGATTGGGGGATGGTCGGGGAGCAGGAAGCCTACACGGCGTTAAAATCCCTGATTGAATTGACCCTGATCGAAGTTCTGACCTGGCGCAAAGGGGAATTTACTCTTGAGGCAAAAGATGAGACGGCGGCTGATGCCTTTAAATATTACCCGGATGAGATCGAACGTGAAATCAATGTAGATGTGCAGAGTATCCTGATGGATGCGCTGCGTCTGTTCGATGAAAAAATCCGTGATGGGGAGCTGGTTCTCGAAGAAGAGGAGCCGGATTTAACGGAAGGGATCACGGCTGATCTTCTCGGTCTGGATAATCTCGATAGTCTGGAACGCAGAATTCCCGGGGTGTATCAGGGGTTGGACGACCCCGGCGCTGCGGTAAAAACCAAACCGGCACCGCCGCGCCAGGTCTCCGTTATACGGCGTTTGAATGAGTTTCTGGCCCTGCTGCCGGAGTTGGGAACGGCACCTGAAATTGCCGAGGGGGTCATGCAGCTGACCGCGACGATCTTTGACCGGGCATTAACTCTGGTTGTGCGTCCCGAGGGTCTGTTTGCCCAAAGATCGATCGGGATTGCTCAGTCGCGTGATGAGGGGATTGCCCCCTCTCTCGGGTTCGAAGTTCCGATCGGTGCCGTTTCGATTTTGCAGCAGACGCTGAAATCGGGAGAACTCTATTGCGGGGCCGCTGATGACGCGATCAAGAGAGGGTTGCAGGATAAATTCGGCGCCCCGACTGACCCGACCGTTCTGCTTTTGCCGATCAAACGGTTTGGCCGGTCGATCTTTATGGTCTATGCGGATTTCGGCACCGAGCTGAAAGTGGAGGTTCCGGTTGAAATTCTGGAAATGATGATCGATCAGGTTGCGGAGGCATTGGAATACGCCGGAGCTTAATCAGGCTGAAACGTCGAGTTATGAGACGTTCAACGATATGAGGTGCGATTATGGATGCAGCAATATTAAATCAGATTCTCGGTATTGCCTTTGAAAAGCGGGTATCGGATGTTCATTTTGAAGTTGATAATCCGCCGTTTTTTCGCGGTCGGGGGCAGTTGATCCGTTCCAAACTGGCGCACCTGAAGCCGGTGGATACAGAATTTATTGCGGCGACAATTCTGGAGCAGAGCGGGCGAACCCTCTCGGAGGAGATTCGCGAGACCGACGCTTCCTATGCGCTCGAAGATGGCGGCCGTTTTCGCGTCAGCATCTTCAAGCAACGTGGCAGTTTCGGGGTCGTCATGCGCGTGATCCCACCGCAGATCGGCACACTGAAGGAACTTAACCTGCCAGCGGTACTGCAGGAGATCATCAAGGCGCCGAACGGGTTGATCCTGGTCACCGGTCCGACCGGAAACGGGAAGTCGACGACTCTGGCCTCAATGATAAATCTGCTCAATCAAAAGCAGGATTACAACATCATCACGGTTGAAGATCCGATCGAATTCATCTTCACTTCGGAGAAGAGCTGCATTATTCAGCGAGAGGTCGGTATCGATACGCAAGGGTTCAGTCATGCTCTGAAAGCGGCCTTGCGTATGGATCCGGATGTGATCATGGTCGGCGAGATGCGCGATCTGGAGACGATCGATTCCTGTATCAAGGCGGCCGAGACCGGACACCTCGTCTTCTCGACTCTGCACACACAAGGGGCGGTCTCGACCATCAACCGTCTGCTCGGCAATTTCCCGCCCGATTCCCAGGAGATTCTGCGGCATCGTCTGGCGGATATTCTTGTTGCAACCGTCTCTTTGCGTCTGGTTAAGGACAAGGCCGGAGAAACACTGATTCCGGTGGTTGAGGTGATGCGGACAACAACGACGATTCAGGCCTGTATCCGCGAAGGGCGTCTGGACGAGATCGGGAAGCATATTGAAAACGGCCGCTCCGAGTACCATATGCAGACCATGGATCAGCATCTGGTCGATCTTTGCAAAAACGGGTTGATCACTGTCGACGCGGCCAAACAGGTCTCACGTTCGATGGATCTGGAACGCAAATTGATGTTTACCTGAGTGACGTACGTCATGCCGAAAAGCAAGAGGCCGGCTCCTGCATGGGAGCTGGCCTCTTTGTTTGTACCGTGCCGCTGGAAACTCCTGGACTGCATCTTCTTCAGACAAAACCTCGTCAGCCTGAAGCCGGTTTGGAACTGAATCTTGTCGCCAATCCGACCGGGGCGTTTCTACCGGCTGATCAATGCGCCGCCGAACAGAAATTCAAGAGTGATGCGCTGCGTAAATGGAGGATCGTTTTTAACTCCCTCTTTACCTTTGCTAATATGCCGCTCGGCCGTTTTTGTAACTGGCTTGAAAAATCAGGGAACTTTGAGAGTTCCATGGAAACCCTTGAAAAGGGATTCAATCCTTCGACTCTAAACGGTCTGATGTGTCGTTCACTCCTTTCGGTTGACTGGAACGGCCTGCTGTATGATTGCGATTTTAATCTGGCGGCCGGAATACCACTCGGTGGCAAACTGTTGCATGTATCGGAGCTTATGGAACCGCCACCGCGAGGGGGAGCGATTGCGACCGGCGATCACTGCTTCGCCTGCACCGCCGGTTCCGGCTTTACCTGAGGGGGAAAAATTGCGACCTAGTTAGGTGGCCAGATAACGTTGAAAAGGTCCTGATATTTGTCAGGGCCTTTTTATTTATTTGTAAAATCAAGAGCTTGATTCTTTTTTTTGTCTAACAAGGTTTCTAAGAAAACATTAAGTTGCGCTATATGGTTTTTAATGTTAAATGACGCATAAATTTTTGCCGCGTCGGATTGGTTTAAGAGGGTCGTCTGATTAATTGTTTGTCCATTGTGCGCGATCCTTTTTTTATCCGCCCCTTCTGTGGACTGATTGGAGTTATGAAGTGTTAAGGTGTTCGGTTCTGGCTATCTGGAATCGGCTTAGTGTCTGAAAAGGTTGATTAATGTCTATCAAGTATAAATTAATGATGATGGTGGTTGTCGCAGTCCTCGTCCCTCTGGTAACGGTGTTGGTCGTAGTGAACTCTCTCTCAGAGTCAACAGAGCAGGTTGCCGCTGAAGAAGCTGAGCGCCTTGCGGTGAGTGATCTCGATCATTCGATCGAGGCGGCTATTCGGTTGGCCGAAAGCACGCAACGCATGATTACGCAGCAGCGTAAGACGGCGATCAAAAATTATCTCCGCTCCCGTGCAGATACGATCTTTTCCAGTATTGCGAACTATTACAGCGAGGCTGGAGAGTTGGCTGACCCTGCAAAAATTCGCTCCATTGTGCTGGCGGAAAAGATCGGGGAAACAGGCTACGCCTTTGGTCTCAACAGCGCCGGTGTTCTCACTATTCATCCCTCGAGCGAAGGGAAGAGCCTTGCCGGAGCGGCACATATTGATACGATGCGCAAGGAGCGCAACGGATTTATCTCTTATACCAGTGTGACCACAGATCGCGAGAAGGCGGTCTATTATCGGGCATTTGAACCGCTCGATCTGATCATCGCGCCCGGAGTGTTTGTGGACGAGATGGAA
>JAGXHN010000027.1 GCA_024636225.1 Desulfuromonadaceae bacterium
CGGCGGAAGTTGAGCGTCGCGTGCAGCGTGATCCGCGTGTGGTCGCGGGGAGCGTATCCTGCAAAATTATCAACTGGGATGAGCGGCAACTGACCGCAACAGTGCAGTGGAGTTTTATCGATGCTGACCACCCTTACAACCTGGTTATCGCTCTTGACCGCAACAAACAGGAAATGGTGATCAAAGATGTCAATCCGTGAACTGCTGAATCGATCGCTGGAGGAGATCCGTCAAAGCCTGTTTGACCGGATCAATGAGAAGCAGGCTGAATATGCGACCAAGGGGTGGTTGCCGATCCGGCTGAATCTGAACAAGGGGATCGTGCGCGGTCTGATTGAGCTCTGGGCGTGGGGGCTGTTTCAGCTCTATCAGTTTCTGGCCGTGGTGCTGAAGCAGGCGTTTGCGGATACGGCGACCGGCCTCTGGCTTGAGCTGCACTGCAAGCAAGTCAACGTCTATCGTAAGTCGGCAACCAAGGCCCGGCATCTGCTCTATTTTGTGCGCGCCGACTCGGTTGGCAACGTGCCGATCCCTGCCGGACGGATTGTTAAAACCAAACCGGACGGGCTCGGCCGAGTCTATCGTTTTGTGACGCTCGATGCTGTGGTTCTGGCCGATGGGCTAACGGAGATCGCCGTTAATGCCGAGGCGGAAGATTACGGCCAGGCGGGGAACGTGACCGTCGGGCAGATCTGCGAGATTGCGACGTCTGTTGACGGCATCGATGCGGTGGAAAACCGAGTCAACAGCCTTTTGATCGAAGGGGCGGATAAGGAGCTGGACGGTCCGCTGTTTGATCGCTACACGCTGGCATGGCAGCAGCTGAGCGGCTGCACCAAGCACGCGTACCGCGCGTGGGCTCTTGCTGTGCCTGGCGTGGTTACAGCGAAGATCATCGATAACCATCCGCGTGGCCAGGGGACGATTGATGTGGTGTTAAAAAGGACGGCCGGTGCACCGACGCAATCGCTGATTGATGCGGTTGATGCGGCGATCAACGGCACCGGTGCTGATGATGAACTGCGGCCGATTAATGATGATGTACTGATAAAAGGTCCGGTGCTGGTTCCGGTTGATCTCGATGCGGAGCTGGTTTTGACCCATGGCGATCCGGCTGCAATTCTGGCTGAGGCTGAGGTACGTTATCGGGCGCTGTTTGAAGCGGATGCTACCGTGACCGATGTTGCTACCCTGCAGATCGGTCAGGATCTGCCGCTCGATCTGCAACGGCACATCTATATGGCGATCGACGGGGTGAAGCAGATCAATTTTACTACCCCGGCCGCCGATGTTGCGGTGGCCGATGATGGGCTGGCGGTGTTGCAGAATTTCAACCTGACCTTCAGCTGGGCGGCGGAGGAATAAATGAACCTGTTCTGGGACTATTTCAAGCAGAAGTTACGGCTCGGCTTTATCTCTTTACCGGGGCCGTTGGCGATGCTGGCTGAAGGGGCGGCGCTCTGTCTTGATGATGTGCGTGCCATCATCCTGCGCCTGCGGGATCAGTTTCTGCCCGAGCTGTGTGATGACGCGTTCCTGGACAACTTTGCCCGGAGTCGCGGGATCGTGCAAGCGCCGCTGGAAACGACTGCTCACTACCAGGGGCGGGTGCGGTTTGCTTATCTCTGGTGGGCACGCGGGGGCCGAGCCGGGGCAATGCGGTTGACCTTGATGGAGTTTTTTGGCTTCGGCAATGTGAGCATCATCTCCCTGCGCGATGAGGACCCGGCGCGCTGGGCTGAGTTTCGAACGGAAATCGAGGTGCTCGGTTCGAATATGGAGGTGAGTGAGGCGCAGGTTGAATGGGCGATTAATGAGGCGAAACCGGCCCGATCGAAGCTGAGCGATGTGCAATATCTTTTTGCCACCAGCGGTGCCGTACCGCGTCTGGCGATCGGGATCCAGAGCAGCGAAGTGATTACCATCTATCCAAAGTGAGGACTATTTATGTTTTATGCCATTGCGACCAATAAAGGGAAAGAGAAAGCTGCTGCTGCTCGGGCCGCCGGGCAAGCGATGCCGCAATATGCCGAACTGGCGGTCGGTGATGGTGGCGGCGCACCTTTTAATCCGCTGGAAACCCAGGTGAGTCTGGTGAATGAGGTGTGGCGCGGGGTGATCAACAGCGTCAAGGTGCATCCGGTCAACGCCAACTGGGTGGTGATCGAGGCGGCGGTACCCGCTGCTGCCGGTCCATTCGATATCCGCGAAGTCGGGATCTATGATGCGGCCGGGGATCTGGTGGTTGTTGCCAGTCAGGCGTTGACCCAAAAACCGGATCCGGCTGGCGGCAGTACCAAGGATCTGTATGTGCGGATCATCTGCGAAATCACCAATGCGGCAGAAGTGGTTCAGTCGATCGATCCGACCTTGGTCTATTTAACTCAGGATATGCTTAATGCCCACGCTGACCGGATTGATAACCCGCATGGTGTATCTCCGGCTCAGATCGGTGCGGAGACTCCGGCGGGAGCGCAGGCGAAGGCAGACGCTGCCATCGCTGCGCTGGTTGCCTCGTCTCCGGCAGCCCTTGATACATTGAATGAGCTGGCGGCGGCCCTGGGTGATGATCCAGATTTTGCAACGACTGTCATGAACGCTCTCGCCGCCAAGGAGACCCCCGCCGGTGCTCAGGCGAAGGTTGATACGCATGCGGCCCTGACCTCATATCCACACGGTGCATCCATTGGTGCCGTTGGATACTCCCTGCCCTACCGCGATCTTTACGGCCGTCTTGAGGCGGTGGCTGGCATTACCGGGAACGATCTTGTGAATTTTTCCCAGTTTCCAGTATCTAAATTATCAAACGGGCACGTGGCACTCCCGAATGGGTTAATGTTTCAGTGGGGCATGTTTAATCCTAATGCGTCTCAGACGTTAGGCAATCCGCAAATCATTACACTACCAACAGCATTTCCGACAGCAACTATTTTTGTAGTCCCCTCTCCTGATGGTGCTGCTGCATCGGGCGCCGAGATAGTGCATGTAGATTTTTCAACCCCAAATAAAACGACAAAGACACAAATAGGTTTTTACTCAAACTACAATGCCGGAACGTGCAAGTTTTTTGCGGTAGGATTTTAAAGGAGGAATATGTTTTATTCAAAATCAACGAATGGTTTTTATTCCGTTGCAATTCACGGTAAAGACATCCCATCTGATGCTGTAGAGATTACAGCTGCTGAGCATAAAGCTTTGCTCGATGGTCAAAGCCAAGGCAAAATAATTACTACTGATGACGCTGGCCTTCCGTGCAATGCAGAGCCTCCGGTTGATTTGGAGAACTATCGATCAAGTAAAAATATCGAGATCAACCGCGCCCGTGATACGGCTATTAACGACGGTGTTGATTACGGTAGTTATCGCTTTGACAGCGATGATCGTAGCCGGGCGAACTTGACGGCCACGGTAGCCGCTGTACAGGCTGGGATCTCTCTGCCGCAAGGGTTCACTTGGCGCAGCGCTGAGAACCAGGACGTTCCATTCGATGCCGCAAACTTGGTCAGTTTAGCCGCAGCAATGCTGGGCCATGTCAATACTCAATATCAAAAGAGTTGGACGATAAAGGCAGCTGTATCGGCGGCTGGGAGCGTTGAAGATCTGGACGCAATTACCTGGTGAGGTGAATATGCTGCTAAAGATAGGGTTAGACGAAAGACCTATAGTAGGAAAATAGAGGAAGCGACCGGGGAGTAGTTGTAACTACAACCCGGCCGCCCAACCCACAGAACATCCCTGTGAGCTTAGGCCAAAGGCTCCCTCACCGTGATCACGGCGAGGGGAATATAGCATATCAAACCACTTTTGATAAGGCGGATCTCACATGAGCAAACCAATTATTCCCTGGATCGGCGGCAAACGTCGCCTCGCGAAACATCTGTTACCCCAATTCCCTGAGCACACCTGCTACGTTGAACCGTTCTGCGGTGCGGCAGCACTGTTCTTCATGAAGCCACCGAGCAAGGCCGAGGTGATCAACGATATCAACAGCGATCTCGTCTGTCTCTACCGGGTTGTGCAGCATCACCTCGAGGAGTTCTGTCGGCAATACAAGCATGCCTTGGTCAGCCGCGAAATCTTCGGCTGGCTGCAGGATACCCCGTCGCACGTCCTCACCGATATTCAACGCGCCGCCCGGTTCTTCTATCTGCAAAAGATGGCCTTCGGTGGCAAGGTCTCCGGACAGAGCTTCGGCGTTAGTGTCGAACGACCATCTGGTCTTAATCTGCTCCGTATCGAAGAAGATCTCAGTCTCGCCCACCTGCGCCTCTCGAGAGTCACGATCGAGCACCTCGACTGGCAAACCTGCATCACCAAATACGACCGGCCAGCGACGCTGTTCTATCTGGATCCACCATACTGGCAAACCGAGGGGTACGGCGTTCCCTTCGATTTTGAGCAATACGAGCAGATGTCCGATCTGCTGCGCAGCATCAAAGGCAAGGCGATCCTCAGCATCAATGACCACCCGGACATCCGGAAAGTGTTTAGAGGTTTACCGATGGACACGGTAGATATAAACTACACCGTCGGCGGGGCGAATAAGGCCGCTAAACGGCAAGAGCTGATTATTCGGAATTGGTAGGTGACTCCCATAAGTCAGGGGTAGCAAAAAACAGCAAATTCTGAAGGATTTTCAGCTCCTGATTAGAAATAGGGGGATTAATAAGAAGGTCATTTTGTGTTGACCATTCAATTATTATCCGTTACGTTAAATTTTATTATTTATGTAGGGTTATGGAAATTTATTGGAGAGGGGTCTTAAATGGGTTTGAAAAGCTTTGATTTATGCAATCGCTTGAGTCGGTTTAGCATGGATCAATATTTAGCTTTTTCAGCCCTTTTTTTATTTGAATGCAATGACTTCAGTAATAGAACTTAAATTAAACTAGCGTTGCCATATCGACCCAGTTCGCTAGTACAATCCATGCATACACAGAGTGCGAGCATACTATGAAAATAAATAACATATTTCACTGGATTGAAAGGAACCGCTCTCAGGTACAGAATTTTCTTGTGCCGGCAATCATGCTCCCGATTGCCGGGGTATATGCGCTTGTCTATATGACAGGTGGAATCAAGTATGTATTTTCCCACTCGATGTATTTACCGATTGTGCTGGCCGCCATCATCTTTGGTGTAAAAGGTGGAGTACTGGCGGCTCTGGCAGGCGGCCTGCTACTCGGACCATTCATGCCGATCGATACCCTTACTGGCGAACAGCAGGATACCATCAACTGGCTGTACCGAACCGGCTTTTTTACATTTATCGGTTTTCTTGTGGGGGCAAGCAGTAACACTATGGTTGCCTATCTGAACAGAATGAGATGGGAGGCTAGTCATGACAGCATGACTAACCTGCCCAACTCTTTTGCTTTGGAGACGATTATCAAGGGGCTGCTGGCTTCAGACGGAGACAGGAGCAAGCCTCCCTATCTACTGATCGCCCGGCTTACAAATCAGGCACAGATTGAAGACAGCTTTGGCGTACAGTGCTTTGACGGAATTATTGCGCAACTGGCCAATGCGATCCAGAATGAATTGCAAGATTCTGCCGAGGTATGGCGGATCGGTGCCGAGCGCTTGGGATTTGTACAGTGCGCTGAAGATGAACACGCCATAAAAAGCCTGGCGAACAAATTGGAGCAAGTTTTCACCAAGTCTGGTGGATTCGGCGATATTCAGATCCATTCGGATGTTTATCTGGGAATTGTTGCCTTGGATGATGCAACCAGGGGACCGCAATTGTACATCCAGAGAGCCAGTCATGCCGCGTCCGAAGCAAGCAACAGCGGGCGGCGGAATGGAATTCTGACGAGCATCGACGAGGGAATCGGGCTCGCGGAAAATTTGCAACTGCTCGGCGAACTGGGTGATGCGCTGGGCAATGGTCAGGTACTCATGCATTATCAACCCAAGGTGGAAACGGCTACGGGAATGATTGATAGTGTTGAAGCCTTGATGCGCTGGCAACATCCCACGCGCGGCAATATTCCGCCTGGTAATTTCATTCCTTTCGCCGAGAACAGCACGCTCATTGATCGGATCACGCATTTTGCCATTGATCAATCACTCGCGCAGTTGGTGGCATGGGAAAAGAACGGTCTGGAAAATATTCGCGTGGCGGTGAATATCTCAACAAGAAACCTGTTGAATCCGGATTTTAACAAGACCGTTAAGCAACTTCTGGATCGGCATGGCGTGAACGGGGAAAAACTGGAGTTGGAAATCACCGAGAGTTCATTCATGGAGAATATGGAGAGCTCTATCATAGAGCTAACAAACCTGGCCAAGACCGGAATTATTCTGTCGATCGATGATTTTGGAACAGGTTACTCATCATTGCAATATCTGGGCAAGATGCCTGTTTCAATCATCAAGATTGATCAAGGTTTCATCCGATCATTACCAGCCGAGCAGGGTTCGAGGAAGATTGTAGAAGCAGCCATTGGACTGGCGCATAATTTTGGAATGAAGGTTGTCGCGGAAGGAGTCGAGAACCGGGCTGCGTACGATTTTCTCATGAGTGCAGGCTGTGACCTGATTCAAGGCTATTTTGTTAGCCGCCCGGTAGTGGCCAGTCAACTGGAGAAAATATGCAAGGACTCAAAAGGGCGACTAGTTCATGTTTAATGCTGATGGGAGGGGGACACCTTGACCGTTGATAAAATTAAAGTCCCATAAGTTGCTCCAATCAAGAGGTCCCATATTATCTAAGGATATATGGGCCTCTTTTTTTGCGGGTGTGAGCGTTCTCGAATCAGTTGATGCGCTACGAGTAGTTTGAGCGACAAGGCTGATTCAATCAAAGATAATTTGATACGGTCAAGACAGTTCGTACGGAGAGTTATCGCGATATGTCACGCTGAAATTTCGCGGCTGGCTTCAGCTTTCCAAAGAAAATGAACCCGGCTGTCGGGCCGGGACCCGACGGTTATGAGTTTTTTGTCATCCCCGAATGTATTAATCAAAGGATCCAGTCTTCAGACGTTTAAAACATGGATTCCCGATCAAAATCGTCTCGGGAATGACATGAATAATTGTTGCCTTTGCCTCTCTCTGCGGACTCTGCGAGAGCCGCCTTTGACAAATGAATTCTATCAAAGGATCCATGGCCTTAAATGCTGGATTCCCGATCAGAACCGCTTCGGGAATGACAAAAAAAGTCGTTGTGTTTGACCTTCTTTGTGTTCTTCGTGCCTTCGTGTGAGACAAGATCTTAAAGCTTCTCTCGCCCGTTCACTGCGTTCACTCGAGAACTCAGAGGTCACAGAGGAAACCTAAAGACTTATACCTATGCCTTTGCCTCTCTCTGCGTGCTCTGCGAGAGACAGCTTTTAACCTGTCAGATTTGATCAGATTGCATCCGCGGCCAATCAACCCTTAATTTTCTTTGCGGCTTCGTGGCTTCGTGTGAGATAGTTTGAGCTGTTTCGAAGAGCCTATCGTGCAAGGCTCAATCGATATTTATGTTTACTTTGCTATCGCAAGGGGGGAAGGATGAATCGGTCTTCTGAAATTATTCACCACGGGGGGAAACAGACAGTTACCGGATCGTGTCATGAGCTTCGTCTGAAATCTGCTTCAGGCGATTTTGCTGTTCTGATCGATTGTGGTCTGCTGCAGGGGGAACAGAGCGATGTCGATCCGCAGATCGATTTTCCGCTCGATCTCATTCGCGCCCTGATTGTGACTCATGTTCATATCGATCATGTCGGTCGTATCCCGCAGCTTCTTGCGGCCGGATTCAAAGGACCGATCTATTGCAGTGAGCCGTCGGCACAACTTCTGCCGCTGGTGCTCGAAGATGCGGTAAAGATCGGTGTGACGCGCAATCAGGAGCTGATTCGAAAATTTCTTCGTCAACTGCAGAGACAGATTCGACCGCTCTCTTACAATGTGTGGCATGAGATTGTTGACGAATCTTCAATCCAGCTGGCGGTTCGATTGAAAACGGCCGGCCATATTCTCGGTTCGGCTTATCTCGAAGCGCGCATCCGCTCTGCAGGTGGAGAAGAGATTGTCGTCTTCTCGGGGGATCTTGGCGCGCCGTACACGCCACTCCTTCCGGCGCCAAAATCCCCTTACCGGGCTGATCGCCTTGTGCTTGAAAGCACCTACGGTGACCGCCTGCATGCCGATCGCAAGATCCGCCGCCAGACCCTGAAAGCGATCATTGAGAAGGCGCTGCAAGATCGTGGCGTGGTTCTGATCCCGGCTTTTTCCCTCGGTCGCACTCAGGAGCTGCTGTACGAACTCGAAGAGATTATTTTTAAAAACCGCAAAGAATTTGCCGCAAAAAAACTCCCCTGGAGTGAGCTGGAGATTATTGTCGATTCCCCTCTGGCGAGTCGGTTGACCCGTCTCTATCGTAAATTGCAAGATTATTGGGATGCCGAGGCGAAAAAGCGAGTGAAGTCCGGACGTCATCCTCTCGGCTTCGAGCAGATCACCACCATCGACACGCATGAGGCTCATCTTTACGCCGTCGATTATCTGCGCAAGACCGCCCGCCCGGCTGTTGTCATTGCCGCTGGCGGGATGTGTGCCGGTGGCCGGATTGTTAACTATCTCAAAGAGCTGCTTCCGGATCCCCGGACGGATCTGCTGTTTGTCGGTTATCAGGCCGAGTCGACCCCCGGTCGCGCTATTCAAAAATACGGGCCGCAAGGCGGGTATGTTTTCCTGGATGGAGAAAAGATCGGTATCCGTGCGCAGATTCATACGATCTCGGGTTATTCAGCCCATGCTGACCAGAAAAATCTGCTCGATTTCGTTAAACGGATTCGGCACAAGCCTGAAATGATCCATCTTGTGCATGGGGAGAGTGAGGCGCGCGAAGTGTTGAAGCGGGAGCTGGAGCGGCTTTTACCTGATGCAACGATTGTGATTTAGGCGCGATGATATCGCGGCTTCCTGTGAAAAAGCCTTTAAACGTCTCTCGCCCGTTCGCTTCGCTCACTCGAGAACACAGAGGAAACCTTAAAGACGTAACCACGGTCTTGCCTCTCTCTGCGAACTCTGCGGGCTCTGCGAGAGTCGCCTTGCTTTTAACCTGTCATCCCAAAAAAGATTCTATCAAAGGATCCAGCCTTTTCAATTTTCAAGATCTGGATTCCCGATCAAAAACCGCTTCGGGAATGACAAAAAACGGTCGTTGCCTATGACTTTCTTCGTGTCTTTGTGGCTTCGTGTGAGACAAGACTTTAAAGCTTCCCCTCTCGCCCGTTCACTTTGTTCACTCAAGCCGCAAAGGCGCAAAGTTAAAACCAGAATCTTTGTTAAAGACCTAAACCAAACTTGCCGTTTTTGCCCTTCTTTGCGTTCCTCGCGGCTTTGCGTGAGGCAGCTTTTGACCTGTCAGCCTGTGCCAGAGGGAGAAAAGAGATTTTCTTCATCGAGTGCAAAAAGTTATCTCATCAAGGGGTCACCATTGACAATTCCTACTCAGGGACGACTAATTCTGCTAAAGTGTCACCCATATCAAAACAACAACCAGACAATAGTCATGCAGTCTCGAAAGAGGATGAGCGTCATGCTGAATACCAACGAGGTCACGGAAAAGCTGGAGAAGCACCTTGAGATCCTGCGAATGCAGTACGGGGTTGAACGGATTGGCCTGTTCGGGTCGCTGGTCCGCGGTAGCCAGCACTCCGGAAGTGATATCGACCTTTTGGTCGAATTCAAGAAGCCCGTGGGCTTGTTCAAGTTCATCGAACTGGAAAATCAGCTCTCCGACCTTCTGGGAGCAAAAGTCGACCTGGTCACGCCCAATGCCCTCAAGCCCGGCATAGGCAAGCGCATTCTTGATGAAGTTCGCTATGTCAATTGATCGACCGATTGACGATTATCTGGCGGACATCATCGAAGCGATAAGCGACATTCGTTCTTTCATCGCCGGGTTAGATTATGAAGAATTTGCTGTTGACAAGAAAACTGTCAATGCGGTGATTCGAAGTCTTGAGGTTATTGGAAAGGCTGTCAAGAAGATCCCCACCGGTTTGCGACAGAAACACAACGATCTTCCCTGGAAGGAGATCGCCGGAACACGTGACAAACTGATCCACGAATATTTCGGTGTTGATCTGCAGATTCTCTGGGAGACGGCCAAAAACGACCTCATTCCCCTCGAAAAAGCCATTCGATCTTTACAGGAAGATACTCCTTCGTAAATTTACACGTACAGCCGAATCCATCAGTCTGACCACTACACGATCAATCCCATCAGATAAGGCTTTCCAGCCCCTTACGGTCGAGAATGTTCAGCAGTTTCAGCGACGGCCCGCCGGGATGCTTTTCGCCAATCTCCCATTTCTGCACGGTGGAGAGGCTGGTATTGAGGATGGAAGCGAGCACCGCCTGGCTGAGCCGATAGCGCTCACGCAGAGCGCGAATGTCCGTGGCGGTATAGTCAGGAACCGGCTCAAGGCACAAGGCATCGTAACGTCGCATGGCGCGCTTGTCGATAAAATCCAGAGTACGCAGATCCCGAGCAACATCATGAACGGCATCAAGAATCCGGTTTTTGTTAATTTTTGTTTGTTTCATGCAACACCTCCAGCAGAGCCCCACTCTCGATCGCAGCGGCAATTTGCTCTTTGCTTAAGCTCAATAGGTCGCCAGCCAACATTTTCAAGGATTCCAGTTCCCGGTCCGAAATATTGGATCGTTGGTTCTTTTCGAAGCCAAACACGAAGATCCATCGATCACCACAATTGGTTGCCAGAAGCGTCCGCGTACTGCCGCGTTTCCCTTGCCCCGGGAGAGCGATCCGTTTTTTTACGATCCCGCTCCCAAGGACGGCATCGACCAATCCGCTGACCATTTCAACGACTGCTTCGGACAATACTTTGTCTGACAACCCAACCTTTTTCGCCCAACGATTGAAATACCGAGTTTTCAGGATCGTGCATGACATACTATAGCACCTAGTGGCATAGATAACAATAGATAAAGGATTCGTGATTCCGTCTCAAGTTTACGCACTTAAGCCTTTGACCTGTCAGATTTAATCAGATTTTCTCGACACGCAACTTTGATGACAAAATGAGTCCATTATCATTTTAAATTCCGGTAGAAATTTTCATGCGAACCAAGCAGCAGTAAAAGTCTGGAAACCGGGTCATACTCATAAGCCAGCGATGTCAGCTGACCGTTGCATTTGAATTGATACACATAGACCCCGGCCAAATCCCCTCTCTTGGCCACCCCGACTGTCGGATCTCGCACAATGGTGGCAACCGCAGCGTCCACATCTATGGCGTTAAAGGCTGGATTCCCGATCAAAAACCGCTTCGGGAATGACAAAAAACGGTCGTTGCGTTTGACCTTCTTTGTGTTCTTTGTGGCTTCGTGTGAGACAGCTTTTGACCTATCAGATTTTATCAGCTTGCATCCGCAGCCAATTATAGCCCTTGATTCAAAAGCAATTTTTTGCGCCGACTTCATTCCCCTTCACTCACCCGCCACCCCTTACGGTGCGCTTCAGTATCGTGGCGGTGCTCGGCCAAATCAGAAGACATTGCCGTCACACGTTGGTCAACTTTATGAATTTCCCCTTTGAGATTATCCTCAACGCGATCCAACCTCTCGGCCAGCATCTGCTGCCCCTCGACCACCAGGTCGAGATTGTGCTGGAAGTCTTCACGCTGAATACCAAGTTGATGACGAAAGTCTGCGCCAATCTCTCCCCTGAATTTCCCCATCATGAGAAACATCATCTCTTCAAATCGCCGAAAATCTTTTTCTTCCATTCCTCTTTCCCTTCAAAATCAAAACCCTCATACCCTTTTTCGTGTCATCCGCGTTTCATTAAAAACTCAAAGTTTCACTGACTCCCTAAATAAACGCCTTAAAGCCTTTGAACCTGAATCTTCACCGCCCGTTCGCTTCGCTCACTCGAGACGCAAAGGGTGCAGAGTAAAGACCAAAACGACTTTGGTTATACAAAAAAAAGATCCAAGGTTTCCTCTGCGTTCCCTGCGCCTCTGCGGTAAACGCCTTGCCTTTGACCTATCAGATTTTATCAGATTTTCATCGCGGCCAATTACATTCAAGTCTCAATCCGCCTATTCCAATACGCGGGTTTTCGTCTCAGATGGCCAACGGCAACAATAATAATCGTATCGGCAGAGATACCGAAAAAAACGCCATACGAAAGCGGTTCACCAGGCAGCGTCTGATTTTTTTTACCGACAAGAGGTTGAAGCTCTGGGAAAGATGCAATAAGGCGGATCGATTGGTCCAGCTCCAAAAGGAATTCTTAGCCGAGGCCGACAGCCTGATCTTCATACCAGATAAAAGCATCATCAAGCTCAGCCTGTGCCAGAGGGAGAAAAGAGACCTTCTTCATTTATGACGATACCTGGAGATCACCGATTCATAAGAAATCGCATCGACCTCGCCACGGTCAAAAGACTCCCAGCGAGATTCCGCCTCTTTGGCCCAGATCTGTTCAATCTCGGCATCGGGCTTAATCGTATCTCGTATCACCCGATCGATCAGTCGAACTTTCTCCGCAGGTGAAAGTTTTTCAATTTCGAGAACAAGCTCCTGTGCTGTAGACATCAGCCGTCTCCTTTATACAAAAGCATATACGTTAGACTTCCAGAAAACCATTCGCCACGGGCAGCACTCCCCCCTGCATAAATTTCAAAATTTCTTCGCGCGTTATCATGTACTTCTTTAACCAAATACTTAAAAAGAGAATACAATAGCTTCCATCGAGTGCAAAGAGTTATCTCAGCCACAAACCAAACTTGCCGTTTTTGCCCTTCTTCGCGTTCTGGCTTCGCCTGGAGGCGCCCACTTCTGTAAGGCGCCAAGGTAAACAGAAAAACATTGGTTCCAGGTTTTACCCAGAATAAGGTCATTGCCCTTCTTCGTGACTTTGTGTCTCCGTGTGAGATTGATTTTGCTTAGAACGACAGACCCGGACAGACTTTCACCGCGGCCAATAAAGCCTTTTGTTTTGGCTCTCTTTGCGACGCTGTATTCGTTTTTGATTTTGTTTCAGGACCAGAAATTGACATCAGGAGTATATTCAGGAACCATCTTCTGCAGCGTTTTCACCAAACCTTTCCGATCGAGCTGGCGCTGCAGCTGATAGAGCTCTTCCATCAGCGCCAGGACGACAATCGGGTCACTGTGCCCAGCCTTGGCGATATGAATCGACGCGTGTTCGGTCGGCTGCACATCTTCACCGGCGAGGAGCAGCTCTTCGTACAGCTTCTCCCCCGGTCTCAGGCCGGTAAATTCGATCGCAATCTCTTCATGCGGAACAAAGCCACTCAGGCGGATCAGCTCTTCGGCCAGATCGACGATCTTCACCGGCTCCCCCATATCGAGCAGAAAGATCTCCCCCCCCTGCCCCATGCTTCCGGCCTGCAGCACCAGCTGGGTCGCTTCGGGGA
>JAGXHN010000028.1 GCA_024636225.1 Desulfuromonadaceae bacterium
TACTATTGTGAATCATAAGAAAAACTCAAGAAAGAGTGTCATCCCCGAACGATTCTATCGGGGATCCATGGCTTTAAAGACTGGATTCCCGATTACACCCTCGGGAATGACACCCTTTTCGCTGCTGCTGAATAGTTACAACCAACAAACAAGGGGCCAACCTTGTGCAGGTTGACCCCTTGTCTTTATAGATGGTGCCCGGACCGAGAATCGAACTCGGACGGCCAAAGGCCGAGGGATTTTAAGTCCCTTGCGTCTACCAGTTCCGCCATCCGGGCGAGGCGCCATTATCGACAACCGGTTCCTTCTCTGTCAATCATTAAATCGAGCTTTAAGGCCAAGATCATGAAAAAAACAACAACCTGCCCGAAATGCGCGACGATTATTGAAACCTGGCGCAATCCGATCCCGACCGTCGATATCATTATTCGCAGTGGCAACGAAATTATTCTGATCAAACGGCGCAATCCGCCATACGGCTGGGCACTCCCGGGCGGTTTTGTCGACTACGGAGAGAGTCTGGAGTGCGCGGCAAAGCGGGAGGCGCTGGAGGAGACCGGACTTGAATTGACGAACCTGAAACAGTTCGGAGCTTATTCAGATCCAGAGCGGGATCCGCGGCAGCATACGATCTCTTATGTCTTTACCGCCGAGACGCAAGAGAGCCCCGTCGCCGGGGACGATGCGGCAGCAGTAAGGCTCTTCGCGCTGAACAATCTTCCTGCCCCGCTCTGTTTTGATCATGAGCAGATACTGACTGATTATATAAAATCGCTCGATTGATCAGTTTGGGATAAATTGGGGTTTTGGTGCCGACTTAATCAGACCATGTTTTTCGAGGAGAGAGTAAAAGCAGGTCAGACCGGTAAG
This sequence comes from Desulfuromonadaceae bacterium, assembly GCA_024636225.1. The sequence goes on from JAGXHN010000028.1 coordinate 871, forward strand.
ATGCTGCGGATCGAGATCATAGGAGACACTGGTCAAATAATTATAGAGACGCTCTTTCCCCATCCAGCTGACTTCGGTCGAACTTTGGACCACATCTTCCAGGGATTGAAACGCCCTGGCGCGTGAAGCATCGAGTTGAGTGACAAAGGTGGCGACTTCTGCGCTTTTTTCCCGAACCACGTCTCGGCGCACGATCCAGAGGGCGAACACAAACGGTAAACCGGTAAAATGGTGCCACAAGGCACCGAGATCGATGATATGTTCAGCCGGTCGCCCTGCCCCGCTCATCTTCAGCGCTCGATCACCGATCAAAAGCGCCGGTCGACCTTGAGCGATCACATCCTCGACCGGGATATCCGGCACGGAGCAGACAACCTCCTCCAGGCGGATAAATTCTTTTAACAGAACCTGCAGCAGGGCTACAGAGGTGGCTGATTCTCCGGTTATAGCGATCGGCACCCGATTCAATTCCGACATCGGGTTCGGGGTAAAGAGCAAAACGCTTTCAACCGGGCCGATAGAACTTATTGAATGTCTTGGTAAAAGTAGATATTTATCTGGATTTCTGGCGTATTCAATGGAAGAGGAAGGGCAAATATCGATCTTTCCGGCCGCTAACAAACGGTTTAAATCTGCCGGTACGCCGTCAACAACAGCACCGGTAAACCCGCTTTCCCGTAAAAAGTGAAACCAGGGGATGCAATTGGCGTAAGTGATGTGCCCGACTGAAAGTGTCATAAAATAATCCGATCAGGTTGAACCTCTTGCAAAAAGGTTATCATCCCCACAGTGACTTAATCAAAGGATCCACTGTTTTCAGCAGTTAGAGACGACATCTCGACTCGAATCGCTGATGGCACTCAATAACGAACATTGAAATAATGGTAACTGTTCAGCACTTCTATTCCGGCATGCGGTCTACAACGATTACCTACGTCCAACGTTGTCACTTAACTTCCCTTTTGGCAATAGCAGTAGCCCACATGCTGTGTAGATTGAGCAGGGTGCTGAATAATTACAAACAATGCAACAATACACCACATTTGTAAAAGATGTCATTCCCGAAGGTCTAATCGGAAATCGAGTCGTGTGGGGTGAAATCAGGACGAGGTTATCCCGCGCAAAACCCAATCGGGGTTGGCATACTTTTCCGTCAAAAGCCGATTCGCCAAAGCTGTTTCCTCAGCAGTCGGCAGATCAAACTTGAAGTTGAGGTTGAGCAGTCGTTTGAATTGGGCGATCAGAGTCTGTTCAACCGCATCGATTTCGACCGGATGATCGAGCCAGCGATTCATCCAGCCGACCCGAGCGGCAAGACGCTCGATCCTTTGTTCGATATTTGTTGTGTCGCCGGTGTTCAGCGCCAGGTAGAGCCGTTTTGGATCGATATCAATCGGGATCGACCCGTGCTGCAAAAAGGCGGTCGAGAGTCTCTTCTGAGCACTGCCAGTCATCTTTTGACCGTTATAGACAAGTTCGGACAGGGCCGGGGCGGTAAAACAGGCACTCCGCTCGACACTATCGGCGGCAGCTCTCTCTTTGCGACCGGATGAGATTGTTGTCTGCAAGCCAAATTCAGCTAAAGTTGCCTGCAAAACCTCTGCAATAACATGGTAATTTTGTGCGACACCACCGGGGAATATTTCATTTTGCTCGGGTGAAATAACCGCATAGGTCACCTCATTATCATGCAAAACAGCGCGCCCGCCAGTAAAGCGCCTGACGACCGAATAACCAAAAGTGCGACAGGCCGCAAGATTAACAACATCACTCCCTTGCTGAAAATAGCCGAGGGTCACCGTCGCCGGCTGCCATCGATACAATCTGAGGAGAGGCGGTGACAAGCCGTTTTCAACCGAGCACAGCAACGCCTCATCGAGCGCCATATTCCAGGCCCCGCTCTGCTCTCCACAGTTGATGAGTCGCCACTCCTGCATACATTTACACCATGGTATCGATCAGCACAAAAAACAAAAGAGAAATGTAACTATTCGGCACCTGCGAAATAGGCGTCATTCCCGAGGGGGTAATCGGGAATCCAGCTTTTAAAGCTGTGGATCCTTTGCTAGATTTATTCGGGGATCGTTTGCACCCTGAAACAAAAGAAGGGCCGAAACGGCCCTTCTTTCGATTTTTGAGAATCGGCTGCTTTCAGCAGGATTACTCGCGCTCCAGAAAACCGGTATCGACGTTTGAGTCGATAAAATCTTTATTATTCATGATCCGTTTATGGAACGGGATAGTCGTCTTGATCCCCTCAATAATATATTCATCAAGAGCCCGATCCATCCGCTTGATCGCCTCTTCACGCGTATTGGCGTGAACAATCAACTTGGCGATCATTGAATCGTAGTGCTGCAGCACCGTGTACTGATCATAAACGAAGCTGTCGACACGTACCCCGAGCCCGCCGGGGGTGTGATAAGCGGTAATTTTGCCGGGAAACGGAGTAAATTTAACCGGATCTTCGGCATTGATCCGGCACTCGATAGCGTGTCCGGAAATCTTGATATCGTCCTGCGTATAACGGAGCGGCTCACCGGCGGCAGAGCGGATCTGCTCTTTGATAACATCAACACCGGTTACCATTTCGGTCACCGGATGCTCAACCTGGACCCGCGTATTCATCTCCATAAAGAAGAAGTTGTTGTTTTTGTCGAGCAGAAATTCCATCGTTCCGACGCTGTTATATCCAACCTTTTTTGCCGCGGCGACGGAACATGCCCCCATTTTTTCGCGGAGTTCCTCAGAGAGAACCGGACAGGGCGCCTCTTCGATCAGCTTCTGGTGCCGCCGCTGAATCGAACAATCTCGTTCACCGAGATGAATCACATTGCCATGTTTGTCGGCAAGGATCTGGATCTCGACATGACGGGGATTTTCACAGAATTTTTCGATATAGACATCGGGATTGCCAAAACCGGCTTCAGCTTCAGTCCGGGCAGCGGCAAACGCATTCGGAAGATGGACCTGAGAATAGACGACCTTCATGCCACGCCCGCCACCGCCAGCCGTCGCCTTGATAATGATCGGGAAACCGATCTCTTCAGCGATCTTTACTGCATCCTCGACGGTCGCGACATTATCCTTGGTACCGGGGAGAATCGGCACTCCGGCTTCGGTAACCGTCCGCCGAGCGCTGATCTTATCCCCCATCAGACGCATGCTTTCAGCCGACGGACCGATAAAAGTAATGCCGCATTTTTCGCAGATTTCGGCAAATTCAGCGTTCTCGGACAAAAATCCGTATCCGGGATGAATTGCATCGGCATCCGTGATTTCAGCGGCGCTGAGGATCGCTTTGATATTCAGATAACTTTTGGCGCTCGGAGCCGAACCGATACAGACACTCTGATCTGCCAGTTTTACATGCAGCGATTCACTATCCACATCAGAATGGACCGCAACGGTTTTTATGCCAAGCTCCTTGCAGGCGCGAATGATCCGAAGGGCAATCTCACCGCGATTTGCAATCAGAATTTTATGAAACATCGAATTATCTCCAAAGTGAACAGACTCAAGGGCAGTAACCGAACGTAAACTTGCGGACTTTACAATATCTGCCCGGCTGATTACAGCGCTTCGACCCGGAACAACGGCTCACCAAATTCGACCGGTGCCGCATCATCTTTAAGAATAGCAATAATACGGCACTTGAATTCTGCTTCAATTTCGTTGAACATCTTCATCGCTTCAACCAGACAGACGGTGGAGCCGGCTTCCATCACATCACCAACCTCGGCATAGTTGCTCGCTTCGGGACTCGGTTTACGATAAAAAGTTCCGACGATCGGGGAGTTAATCGTCAGGTATTTATCGTCCTCAACCGGCGCAGCGGCGACAGCAGCAGGTGCAGCGGCAACCGGCGCCGCGACGGGGGTGGCTGCCTGCATCATCGCCGGCGCAGCAACATGGACAATATCGCGTCCCGTCCCCCGCTTGACAATGATTTTTTCCTCGGCGTTCTCCATCTCAAATTCGGTAATATCGGTATCCGTTACCAGTTTAATCAGTGCTTTAATATCCTTGATATCCATTTTTACCTCCTGCAATTTCAATGTTTAATGTTAAGAATAATCAGATTTAATTCAAACGACAAAAACTTTTCGACAAACGGGTGAGAATACGGTACCCATCTGCCGTAACCACAACCATGTCTTCGATGCGAACACCACCTTGACCCGGCAGATAAATGCCAGGTTCAACAGTAAAGACCATTCCAACTTCCGTCAACCCTTTTGATAAGGGCGAAACACGCGGCGATTCATGAACCTCAAGCCCCACACCATGACCGAGACCGTGACCAAAGTAATCGCCATAACCAGACTGATTAATATAATCTCTGGCAGCAGCATCGATCAGTTTGAGCGGGACACCCGGTTTAATTTGAGCCAAAGCGCGGTCGTGTGCTTCGAGGACAATATCATAAACCTGACGCATTTTCTTGTCAGGTTCCCCCACGGCACAGGTCACGGTCTCATCAGAATAGTAACCCCGATAGCGGCCGCCAAAATCGATCGTCACCAGATCCGAAGAGACTATTTTTTTATCTGAGGCAACTCCGTGCGGCAAGGCCCCGCGCTCACCGGACGCAACAATAAAATCGAAAGATTTCTCTTCACCACCCCGCTTCCTTATCGCAATTTCCAAAGCGAGAGCAATCTCGGCTTCAGAGACACCGGGGCGGATCATCGGTAGAACATCATCAAAAGCCTGAGACGACAGCAAGGTTGCCTGCTCGATCAAAGCAATCTCAGCCTCATCTTTTACAAGTCGCAAAGAAGAGAGATCCTCAATCGGAATCCATTCGATATCAGCGCCACCCGCTTGTTTGAGCTGATTGAATTCAGAACATGAAACGACCGAACTTTCGAACCCGACTCTTATAAATTCATCCTGTTTGAGATGATCGACGATCTCCGGCAACTTTTTTTTATATTCAGCGACATCACCACCCACCTGCTCGGTAGCCTGGGTGGTATAACGACTGTCACACAAAAAAAGGGCGGCCGATTCAAACAGGATCAATGCACCATCTGTCCCGGTAAAACCGGTTAGATATCTGATGTTTGTCAGATCTGTAAACAGCATGGCATCCAGGCCATGTGTCTGCAGTATATCGATGGCCTTTCGGCGTCTGTCTTTTACCATAGAGAGGGGAGAACTACAAATTAATTTAGCCTTGCTAAAACAGCACGCAAGGCGAGGAGATAACTGTGATGGCCAAAACCGCAAATGACGCCGGTTACAACCGGGGAGATAAAAGAGTGTTGACGAAACGGTTCACGACCGTGAATGTTTGAGAGATGAACTTCGACCACCGGAACCTTCAACGCCGCAATCGCATCACGCAAAGAAACGCTGGTGTGTGTTAAGCCAGCCGGATTAATCAGCAGGCCGGATGTCCCATCATTCATCGACAAATGAAGTCGATCGATCAGCGCACCCTCATGGTTGGACTGAAATGTCTCGACCTTCAGACCGAGCTCCATACCGAGCTGAACAATCTCATGATCGATCTCGGCAAGCGTCTGCCTGCCGTAGATTTCAGGTTCACGTTGACCGAGTAAATTCAGATTCGGACCATGCAACACCAGAATAGTCATAATGTCAGCTCAATGCTTCAAGCAGTTTCGGGGCCTCACGCATCATCAGATAACGCCCCTTGCCAAAATTCCCCCCCCGGTCGAGAGTGAGAGCGAGAAAATAGTCATTTGTAAGCGCCCGGATAATAACAAAGAAGCGTTCTGTTTTAATCGACACCTCTTCCATCATTCCGGTATCGAGCAGTTCAACCGTCTTTCTGATTTCGCGTATCACATTAGCATACTCAACCGAAAGCATCTGAAAATCGAGACCTTCAACCGGCTCGAGATACTGTTCTACCGGAATACCGTCATACCCCATCAACACAGCTCCAATACCACCACCAGACTGTTTAACGATATCCTGCAGTATTTTGTTAAACACGATTCCTCCTTAACTGAATTGACGCCAGCATCCCGTTAAAAGTATCCAGCACCGTCTGAGCAGAAGAAAGAACAGCATTGTCTGACGTCGCAACAGGAACTGGAGCAACAGCCGGTGGCGGAACAGGCGTTGTAATCGGTGCAGGAGCGGATACTTTCACCCCCTCTGCCTGAGCCAGCATCTCTATTTCGGCAATTTTTTGTGCAACTTCTAAAGATTTGGTTTTTGCATAGAGTTCACGGTAAACGTCAAGAGCCTTACCATAAAACCCCTGTTTGATATAAATTTCAGCAATCGTTGCTGTTGTAATCGTTTTCGAACCGGCATCCTGAGCTGATCGGGAATCAACCTTGGTGACAGATGTTACAGAAGCGGCCGGTGTGAGAGATTCGAGCATCAGTTTAAGGGATGGTTCCCCAGGGAAAAGAAAACAGCATTGGTCAAAAGCTTAACCGCCGCATCGATATCCCCCTGCTCGCGATAGATTCGAGCCAACCCTTTGTAAGCATCAAGAGAAGAAGGGTCAAGATCAATCGCTTTGCGAAAAAATTCAATCGCTTTTTCAGGGGCCTGACGAAGTGCATAGATCCGACCAACAGCAACAAAACCGGGGGTGTAATCGGGCAGTTCCCAGATCCCTTTAAGGGCTGTTTCGAGCGCGTCATCCAGCATACCGCACCTTTGATAGCAATCAGCAAGGGGGACAAAAACCATAGATTTAGGATCTTGCGCCAAAGCTTTTTTATAATCGGCTATCCTGGCAATATATTTTGTTTGATCAGTCATAGATCAGCCCGTCAACACGGTTGAAAAACAGATTCGAGTAACGCTAGCGGTTCAGCAATATCAACGATTTCAGACTGGCCAATACCCCGATTCAAAACCATCTGCAATCGTCCTTCTTTCACTTTCTTGTCGTGCATCATCGCAACAACATACGCATCGGTTGTAAAATCAGGCGGCACAACCGGCAGGTTGAAACGCTGCAACAAAGAGAGAATCGCTGCGACATCCTGTTCAGAGCAGAGTCCCTGCCGGGTAGAAATTTTACTGGCGACCACCATCCCGATTGCTACAGCTTCACCGTGCAGATAACGATTGTAGCCAGTAAGTGTTTCAACTGCATGACCAAAAGTATGGCCAAAATTCAAAATAGCCCTTAACCCCGACTCTTTTTCATCAATTTCTACAATATCTGCCTTGATTTGGCAAGATGTCATTATTGCATACTCAAGCGGTTCGGGGTCGCGGTTTTTGAGCAGATCACAATGAGCGACCAACCACTCAAAAAAATCAGAATCACGGATCACTCCATACTTTACAACCTCAGCCAATCCGGAAAAGTATTCACGATCCGCCAGGGTTTTCAAGAGATCGACATCGATACAGACCAGCTTTGGCTGATGAAAAGCGCCGATAATATTTTTCCCCTGCGGGTGATTGACCGCCGTCTTGCCACCGACCGAGCTGTCGACCTGAGCCAGCAGTGTAGTCGGAACTTGAGCAACAGCGATCCCTCGCATATAAGAAGCCGCCGCATAACCGGCAAGATCACCGACAACGCCGCCACCGAGGGCAACCACACCGCAACTTCGATCCATACCATTGGCAACAAACCGGTCATATACAGAATTCAGGGTCGACAGGGTCTTGTACTCCTCACCGTCGCCGATCAAAATTACAGTCGTCGTAAAACCACTAGACTCAAGCGAATGAACAACCGTTTCACCGTACAGGGAAAAGACACGTTCATTGGAAACAATCGAAATCTTCCGGGGAAAAGAGACTGAGTTTAATGACAGACCGAGATTTTTAATTCCCCCCTGGCCGATCAGAATCGGATAGGAATCAGGTGCCAGACCAACCTCTATTTTTTTGAAGTTACAATTTTGCATGAGACCTGATTTCAGTGACAATATCCGGAATCGTCCGATGATCCGTTACGATAATAATATCGGCCTGTTCGTACAAAGGGGAGCGTGCCGACAGAAGCTCTCTGGTTGCACTCCAATCATCATCTGATTGAGCCAGAGGTCTTTCCGCAGTCGCGCCGATTCTCTGTTTCAAAGTCTCCCACTGAGCGAAGAGATAAAGAACGGTACCATGATCAGACATAAAAGCACGATTTTCAGACCGACCGATGACCCCCCCCCGGTCGCAACCACCGACGGTGGTCCCCCCGAGAGGTCAAAGAGAGCAGCGGATTCAAGATCCCTGAAAACAGACTCACCCTCGTCGTGAAATATCTTCGGGATCGATTTGCCGGCCAAGGCAACAATCTTCTGATCAAGATCGACATACGGCAGATCAAGCTCGGCAGCCAGAGCCAGGCCGACAGAAGTTTTGCCAGCCCCCATGAATCCGATCAGAAAAAGATGACTGTTCATATTACACAAAACTTGATAGAGACAATAAAGGGCAGGTTCCCCTGCCCTTTATTGAAAGAAAAATTAATGTAACTACTGCAGAATACGGGGAGTCACAAAGACCATCATTTCGGTTCTGGTCTTGACATTATTTGTCGATTTAAAGAGATTACCTAAAAGCGGGATATCCATAAGAAACGGCACACCACTCACACTCCCGTTATCCGATTCAACAAAAACACCACCTATGACCATTGTTTCGCCATTTGCAACCAGCATCTTGGTCTCAGCTTCCTTCTTGTCAATCTGGCCTGGGGAAGCTCCCGGAGCGCTGTTTGAAGCTTTCACCACAAGAATAACCGTATTGTCCGGATTAATAACCGGCGTCACTTCAAGAGCGAGAGCCGCTTCAATAAATTCAGTACTGATCTCTCCGTCTTTCACGGTCTGATACGGAATCAGTGTCCCCTGGGTGATTTTAGCTTTTTCGCCGTTAAGAGCCATTATGCGCGGATTCGAAACAACGCGACCATCACCTTTTGCTTCAAGCGCGCCGAGGCGCAGATCGAGAATCGTTGTGTCAACACCGATCTGTCCCCACTGAAAGGCGGAACCGACACCGGCGGCAGCTAAAGAAGGGGTCACATTGAAATTACCCCCCAGGCTCAAGGCACTACTGTAGTTACCATCCCCAGCGGGGGTTTGATTATGA
>JAGXHN010000029.1 GCA_024636225.1 Desulfuromonadaceae bacterium
ATCGTATATTTCCCGTAGGGATAATTTCTCTTTTTTACTGTCTTGGTGTTTATTACGCGTGGGGTACACCTGTTCCCATCCCGAACACAGAAGTTAAGCCCTGTTGCGCCGATGATACTGCATGGGAGACTGTGTGGGAAAGTAGGTCGTTGCCGAATTTTTAAAAAAAGGCCCATCTCGCTAGAGGTGGGCCTTTTTGTTTTCAATGCAGCGGTAACTCTTCATTCGGGCAACATCTGCGAATTATCCCTTCTTTAACTCTATTTCATACGTTTTAATCTTGCGATGCAGATTGGATCGCTCTATTTCAATCATTTCAGCAGTTTTGGAGACGTTCCAGTTTTGTTCTTTGAGTTTGCGGATAATAAATTCACGCTCAAAGCTATCACGGGCATCGCGCAGAGAGTCTGGATAGTTTTGGTTCGAGCTGGAAGCAATATTCGAATTTCTGACCGCGATCTCCTGCGGAAGATGCTCAGATTTAATGATCATGTCAGGAGTCATGATCACCAGGCGCTCAGCTATGTTTTTCAACTCGCGTACGTTGCCAGGCCAGGAATATGCGGCTAGCGCCTCAATCGCACCAGCATCGAAAGACTTTTCCGGTCGCCCTTCCTGTTGACAGAAGAATCTGAGAAAGTGTTTTGCTAATGGGATAACATCGGCGGTGCGTTCTCGCAGAGGCGGAACATGAAAGGGGAGGACGTTCAACCTGTAAAAAAGGTCCTCTCGAAAATGCCCCTCACGAATTTGCGTCCCCAGATCTTTATTGGTTGCAGCAATGACCCTGACATCGACCTCGATGGTTCGACTGCCGCCGACCCTCTCAAATTTTTTCTCCTGTAAAATGCGCAGGATTTTAGCCTGAGTTTTCAGACTCATGTCACCTATCTCATCGAGAAAAAGAGTGCCGTCATTGGCCAGGTCAAATTTACCTTTGCGCTGTGCAGTGGCACCGGTAAACGCACCCTTTTCGTGACCGAATAATTCCGATTCGATTAACTCTTCTGGAATCGCAGCGCAATTCACTTCAACAAAAGGCTTTGCATTGCGAAGTGACTGGGAGTGAATTGATCGGGCGACGAGCTCTTTACCGGTACCGTTTTCACCTGTAATAAGAACCCATCCAGAAGTGGGTGCTGCGAGTTCGATCTGTTTTTTAAGTTCGAGTATCGGGGCACTGCTACCGATCATTTCATGCTCTTTGGCAATTGATGCTTTAAGAGCGTGGTTTTCATTGACCAGTTGACCGACCCTGTTCGCCTGTTCAATGCTGTGCAGAACCTTTTCGAGTGAGAGGGGTTTTTCAATGAAATCAAAGGCGCCAAGACGCGTCGCTTTTACCGCGGTCTCTATTGTTCCGTGTCCACTCATCATAATGACTATCTGCTCCGGAAATTCTTCACGGATCTGGCGCAGGGTGTCGATACCATCGCAGCCCGGCATCCAGATATCGAGCAGAACCAGATCGATTGATTCAGCTCTTAATTTGTCGAGCCCTTGTTCTCCATTTTCTGCAACCAGCACAGTGAACCCTTCATCCTGAAGGATATCGGCCAGACTTTTTCTTATGTTGGCTTCATCGTCAATAATCAGGATCTGTTTCATAATGCGTATTCCTCTGTTTCCAGGGCGTTTCCGCTCACAGGGAGTTCAACAATAAACGTTGTCCCCTTCGGTTCATTCTTTTTAACGCGGATATAACCGTTATGATCGGAAATTATTGTTGCTACGATCGCAAGACCTAATCCCGTTCCGGCTTTTTTTGTTGAAAAATAGGGTTCAAACAGACGCGGCTTGTCTTCAGCAGGAATACCGCAACCATTGTCGGATATGGAAAAGCTTGCCATTTTCAGGTCCGGGTTGAAGTCGCTGCGAATCTCAATTTTTCCGGAATCTGAAATGGCACCGATTGCGTTGTCGATCAAATTAATACAGACCCGTTTGATCTGGTCTCGATCGATGTTGAACTCCGGAAGATTCGGATCCTGTTTCAGGGTGAAGGTGATGTCCGAGTGACCATCCTGATAAAGACTGATAACTTCGGACAGAACAGTATTCAATTGGCCCGGCTCTGGGTTACTGGCAGGCATGCGAGCAAAATTTGAGAATTCATTAACCAGATTCTTCAGATCATCGACCTGGCTGATAATAACACTGGTACAGTCGTCAAAGACAGTCTCATCATCATTGAAATAGCCGAGATATTTGCGGCGTAAACGTTGTGCAGAGAGCTGGATTGGTGTTAGCGGATTTTTGATTTCATGAGCGATGCGGCGGGCAACCTCGCGCCATGCGGCCATTCTCTGAGCCTTGAGGAGCTGGGTGAGGTCATCAAATATAACAACTGTCCCCATGAACTCCCCCGATTCGTCCAGCAGGTTGGAGACGGTGACGTGCAGCGTCAATTTGTTTTCACCGATCTGGAGTGTCAGCTGTTTGCGAATGGAATCTCTTTTTGAGGCACGCAGTTCATCAAGAGTTTCGGTCATTAATGGGAGGTGGTCGGCATGCACCACATCGAGGAAGCTTTGCCCTAATATACTCTTGGCGTTGAGATGAAACAGTTGCTCTGCTGCGGTGTTGACTGTGGTCAGATGTCCATGTTTGTCGATAGAGATGATTCCGGCGGTCACATTACGTAATACGATTTCCATATACCGACGGCGCTGTTCAAGTTCCAGATTGGATGATTGAAGTTCTTGATTGGTTTCTGTTAAACGAAGGCGTCCGCGTCGCAGGTCGCCAGTCATTGTGTTGAAGGAATCGATCAGAGTCCCGACTTCATCGTCACTCCTGACGTCGATCTGAATATCCAGGTCACCTTCTGCGACCCTTTTTGTTGCTTCGGCTAATTCCTGTATTGGGACTGAAATACCACGCGCAATATGAAAACCGAACCAGGTGGCAAGAAAAATTATGACCAGCGCAATTAATAAAAGAAAAATCAGATACCACGATTTAATGCTCCCCTTGATCATCTTCGAGTTTTTATACTGTTCATACGAACTCGAAATTTCTTTCATTTTTTCTACAAGAGAGAAGGGGACGTAGTAATTAACAACGACGGCTCCGACAATGTCGTTGGGGTTCCAGTTAGAGTAGATTGGTACAATACCGCGAATCAGATCTGCTCGTCCGATCGGGGTAATCCGGCTGAAACGTCTCCCTTCCAATGCCTCGCGAATATTATCTGAGCCGGGGTTTGTGAAATCAGAGGTAGGTACTTGCGGATTTGAAGAGCGCACAAGCTCTTCAAATGTTGATGAAAAAACTTCAACGATGCCGAGATTGTACTCTTGTTGTTTTTTCTGAATCACCGATTCGAGCAATGATAGATTTTCCTGCTTCAGGAGCCGTTCCTCTTTAATAATACTGGCAAGTTGGTCAGCATAATAGAGAGCATTGGCGGCAGAGTTTTTATAGTAGATCTGGGCGACATCTAACGATTCTTGCAACGATGTTTCAATCTGTTGATTAAACCAGTTGTCGATAGAATTTGTAATCAATCCCGCTGAGACGAAGTACAATAACATTGTCGGTATCAAAGAGAGCGCAACAAAGGAGAGAACAAGTTTTGAACGCAGGCGAGCGCCAGGGACTCCCCTGCGCCGTTCCAGCAAAAGTTTAAGTAAATTCCGAAAGACTAAGAACAGAAAAAGAATGATCAATAAAATGTTGATGTTGATGATGGCCAGCACCAGGATGCTGTTGGAGACCGGAAGCTTTTCTGCAATTTCGAAAAGCTGCTTTTCGAACAGGGAAAAGACAAACAGCAGAGCGATCACCGCAAAGGCAATCAGCCATTCACGATAAATCTTGCGCCGCGGATTTGAGCGGGGAGATGGTGTTGTTGGGACAGTTGCCATTCGCACACTTTCGACTATAGATAGCCGCTTGATAATAGGACACGTGTGTCGGTTATGCAAGCGTACGAAAAGAAAAAGGCAGCCTGCTCAGCTGCCTTTTTCTTTTCTGTCTATAAAAGCGTCACGTCAGGCCTCGCCGTAAGCAAGCAGTCCGTGGAGACCTTCGCTGCTTTCCACGCGTGCGGCATGACGAAGCTCTTCATCGTTAAATTCGACCAGCTGCCAATGATCCGGCGAAGCGAGAATTTTTTCAACCATCAAATGGTTGATGTCATGCCCGGATTTATAGGTGCGGATATGGCCAAGTATGGGGTAGCCGATCAGACTGAAATCACCGATTGTGTCGAGAATCTTATGGCGGACAAACTCGTCATTGAAGCGCAACCCATCTGGATTCATCACCCCTTTTTTATCGATTACAATCGCATTTTCAAGCGACCCGCCCCGCGCCAGACCATTTGCCTTGAGAAATTCCACCTCCTCAAGAAAGCCGAAGGTTCTGGCGGGTGCTATCTCTTTTGAGAACAGCTCTGTGGAATGTTTGATCGATCGGTGTTGCAGGGCGATACTTGGGTGGTCAAAGGCAATATCTGAAGTGATACGAAAAAACCGTGACGGAATAATATTGATCCGTTTTTCACCATCGATAAATGAGAGCGGCTTGCGGATTGCCAGATAAGCACGACTCTTGGTAAGGGTCCGAATCCCGGCTGAGCGTAGAGCTTTAAGGAAGGGCTCAGCGCTACCATCCATTATCGGGACTTCCGGCCCATCAATATCGACATGCAAATTATCGATTTCGAGTGAATAAAGAGCCGCCATAAAATGTTCAACAGTCGAGACGCTCAGACCGGCTTTGCCGAGGACCGTTGCCATGCGGGTATCGATAACATTGGCCGAGCGAGCTTCTATCGCTACTCTGCGGTCGCCATCCTGGCGATAAAATATAACGCCGGTGTCGGCTTCAGCAGGGCGCAGATTCATCGAGATCTGCTCGCCGGTGTGTAATCCGATTCCGGATATGGTTAATGGTTTGGCAACAGTGCTTTGAAATATCATAACAAAAAGTGTGCTTTCAGTTTGTGTTTGTGTCGTTTATAAGTGGTGACCATAATATATCTATACAAAAACAGTGCCAATGCCTGGTTTTTCATAAATGTCTGATTTTTAAAGAGAATGTAAGTTATGGGAAGGTGCTGGTTACATCATATGGTGGTAGGAAATCACAGGTGTGGACAATAAGACACACTCTTTGCTTATCTACAGCCGACCGGAGCGCAGGATCCCGATTGCCAGCCAGAGTCCCAGCAGGCCGGCAATGGTGTAGCCAGCCAGACCGAGGGCCGGAAAACCAAGGAGCTGGGGGCCTTTGTTGATTTGCATGATGAGTGAAGATCCAACAATGATCGAGCCGATCAGCAGGCTGAATGATAATCTGTTACTCGATTTATCAAGGTCGGTGATCAGCCGCTCAAGCCCGCGGTGTTCCAAGTCTATTTTAAAGTTATTCCGGTTTATGCGATTAATAAACTCTTTCAGATCCTTCGGCAGGCTGCGCAGAAGGTTGAAGTAGGCGTAGCTGACACTCTCTGCCTCCCGTTTCAGGTTCCCGACGCTGACACGCTCATGAATGACGCGTTCGATAAACGGCTTGAGATTGTCTGCAATATTAAAGTCCGGGTCGAGCTGTTTGCCAAGCCCTTCCATGGAGACAAGAGCCTTGGCGAGAAGAATAAGGTCTGCCGGAAACTTGACGTGGTGGCATTGTAAAATTTCGATAAATTCGGCGACGAGCCGTCCTGAATCGATTCTCTGCAGTGAAATTTCGTAATAATCGTCCATGAAATCGGACATGTCACGTTTCATCTGTTTCTGATCCGTATCGTCGGTGATCTCACCAGAGTAGAGGAGCTGGTTGATGATCCGATCAACATCCCTGCTGACAATTGCCAGAATAATATCGATTAAATGAAACTTGAGGGCTTCATCCAGATGCCCGACCATACCGTAATCGAGCATGCAGATGACATTTCCTGGCGCAACCAGGATGTTCCCCGGGTGGGGGTCGCCGTGAAACAGACCATGAACCAGGACTTGTGAAAGAAAGGTATTGGCTCCATTGCTGGCGATGGCTTTAAGATCGTAACCGGCCGTTTCCAGCTGGGAAAAATTATTGATTTTTATCCCTTCCACATAGGACATTGTCAAGATGGTCGGTCCAGTATAATCCCAAAATACTTCAGGAATCAGAACGGTTTTGTCGTCCTTGAAATTTGCAGCGAAGCGATCGATAGCCCGCCCTTCACGGGTATAGTCAAGCTCGCGGCGTATAATGCGACGAAATTCTTTGACGATGGCGATCGGTTCGGTAATCATCTCCTCAGAGAGGTGATTTTCAATCAGATAAGCGAGCCCCATCAGGATATCGAGGTCTGTCTCAATGGTCTTTTCAATGTCGGGGCGCTGAATTTTAACGACAACGTCTTCGCCTGTTTTAAGTCGGGCTCTGTGAACCTGCCCGATCGAAGCGGCTGCAATCGGCTTGTCAGAAAATTCTGCGAACAGATTGTCGCTGGTCGTACCCAATTCTCTGAATATCTGCTGATGAACCTTGTTGTCATCAAACGCCGGAACATTGTCCTGAAGTTTTCGGAACTCTTCTGAATAATCATAAGGGATAAGATCGGGACGTGTAGAGAGTGTCTGCCCCAGTTTGACAAAGGTTGGCCCGAGTTCTTCCATGGCCAGTCGCAAACGTTGCGGTGTGCTCAGACGCTCAATCTCCTTGGACGGAGAACCAAGCGTAACGATGCGACGACCGAGTTCGATGTAGTAGTCGATATTCAACTGCTCAATAACTTGACCGAAACCGTACTTGATCAAAATACCAAGAATCTGTCTGTAACGGCGAATGGAGCGGATGTTTCGATTAATTCGAGTGAAGGCAATCATTATAAGGTCAGCCGGTTTCCTTTAAACGCTTCGCAAGCTGGGCAACTTTTTTCTGCAAGGCGTCAAACTCTTTTTGACTGACCAGACCGAGTCGATTCAGGTTTTTCTCAACCTCTTCGCGGGCAATTTCTTCCAGTTTCTGGCGGTTCTCTTCGGCAACCTTTTTAAGGTTATCCAGCAAAGATCGCCCTTCCTCTTCGCTGAGATTAAATCTCTTTTTGAGGTCATCGACCAATTCTTCAGCTTTTTTCTGGCTCAAAGCGAGCACCCCGATACCTGCCAATACTGTTTTTTCAATCAGGTCGATCATACTGCCTCCTTTTGTTCGCAAGTCATTCTAGTCGGTTACAACTGTATCACATCGGAATCACGGCGCAAATGAATCAATTTTTTGACTTTAGCAGTAAGTTGGTCGCGAGACGACCTGATTCAATCGCTTCAGCCGCCTTGTGAAATTCGAGCAAAGTGATGGTATTCAATTCCGGACGGATAAGAAAATCGACTTTCTCCTGATTCAGACGCAAACTATTGATCTGGTTTTCAAGGATAGCGACACTCTGGGCAAAAACCCTGAATATGCCCGGTGGATTTCGCTCTTTTTCGTCTGCCTCCTCCGGTTCATAATGATTTTGCGACGTCCAGATTTCGCTGAAGGTTCGTTCGACCCACTCCCGGGTAAATCGTTTCAGAATCGGCTTTTTGGCTCGTGACCGACTCGTGTCAGGAGCAAATGTTTCGCTGAAATGTTTGTCAACCGCCGGGATGGCACAGACGCCGATAACGGTTTCAGCACCCATCTGTCTGACGACATCCGTCGGCACAGGAGAACAGAGGCCGCCATCGACCAGAAAACGATTACCAACGCGCACCGGTGAAAACAGGCCCGGAAAAGAGATTGCAGCGAGAATGGCCGGTAGCAACAAACCTTGCCGAATCACGATTAATTCGCCGGTTTCGATATCGGTAGTGGTGACCGCCAAGGGGATCTTTAACTCTTCGAAGGTCTTGACCGGCAAAAGCTCCTTAATGAATCGAGCAACCTTTCGACTGTCCATCAGGCCAGAGGAGAGAATGTTCGGTCCGAGCATTCCAGCGAGTTTACGCCAGTTAAGTTCGCAGGCTACCTGTTTGAGGCGGGAGACAGGGACGCCTGAAGCGTAGAGAGCGCCGATCATGGCGCCGATGGATGTTCCGGCTAGAAGGTCAATTCGAACCTGAAATTCTTCAAGGGCGTGTAAAACGCCAATGTGACAAAAGCCCCTGGCCGCTCCGCTGCCAAGGGCCAGGCCGGTGATTCGATCGGCGGGGATTTTACTTCCCACAACGGCTTGTGTGTCGAAGTCGGTCATCGATAGTCGGATCTTCCGTCAGTTTTTACTGCGCGGATAATAGCGGTCTTTTTCGGAATAAATACAGCCACAATACTGCTGACGATAGAGCCCCATGCTTTTCGATGCGCGGATCCCTTCCTGCCATCCGATGCGGAAATCTTCATGGTAGAATTGTAGTCCATACTGCTGAGCTAACGCCTCACCGGTCTCGCGAATTGCATCATGCTGCTGGTAACGTGAATAGAGCAGGGTTGTTGTGAACGCATCATACTCTTGTTCGGCTGCGACGCGGGCCGTCTCTTCAAGCCGTGACTGGTAACAATAATTGCAACGATTGGCCGGGTCAACGGCAACATTTTTTAAAAACTCTTCAAGCAGATAGGTTTCGTTGATTAATACATTCAGTTCAACCAGACGACTATATTCACGCACCGTATCGAGGCGTTTCCTGAATTCCTGATAGGGGTGGATATTGTGATTGTAGAACACCCCGTCAACAGTGTGATTTTTGTCACGCAAAACGCTGACCGGATAAATAGCACAGTTTGCGCAACAGATATGTAAGAGAATTCTCATGTCTACTCCTCCCTTTTCGACGAGTAGCATAACATTTTTGATGGAATGCTGGAAACTTGTTTAGCTTTCATTCAATTTACTACGCGGCGGAACCGGTAAATGTCGCCATATTTGATCGGCAAGTTCTTCTTTGTCTCTGTAATCAGCGGTCAATGCGTGCTGTTGCACAGCTGCGTAGAGTCTCTGGAGGTCATGCAGATAGCGATTCAGAATGATTTCAACGGCGGGTTCATTATCCGGCAGTGTAATCTCAGTGCTTTGAATTGTTGAAATCAGCTCGAGTGCTTGTGCCGTTGCGACCCCTTCAACTTGCATGGTATCGCCATCGGGTGTCTGCATGATGATATGGTCGAAGAAAGTTTCGCGCACCACGAGAAGCCCCGGAATCAAATATTTGCGCCGCGACTTTTCCGAAGTGGCATACAGATAGTCTGTCGGGAAAGAGGGGACGTCTCCGGCTTTGATCAGAGTGGCGGCAATCTTCTCAGCCGGGTTGATTTCTGGCGCGGATGTCATTTTTGCAGGAGTCGGTTTAAATCCTGGTTGCAGAGCGGTCAGGGCGGCTGAGCCGAGCCAGACCTGAAGCTCCCGGTCGATCGCCGCTTTGTCAGGATGAATCTGTTTGTCTCCTAATCGGGAGAGGGCGGTCAGTACACTCTTTCCCGGGAGAGGCAGGCCGGTTCGGATGATCTCTGTCACCATATTTTTAAGTTTCGGAAGTTGTTTTTTAGGTGCGAGAATTTGCCAGAGCCCTAGACCGATTGAGGAGTGCAGAAATAGTTCGACTGCGTCGAGGTGAGAGGCAACGTCTGTGGTTGTTTTCAGTTCGCCACTGCGCAAAAGGTCTAAAATATCGGTTGGCAGCGTGAGCGCTAATAGAATATCTGACCGCGTTAGTTCCTTGTTATTCCTCTCTATGAGTCGAATGCCGTTACCGAAGGAGTCGACAGTCAGCTGCCGGTTATTGTTCGGTCGATTGAATTCAATCCGCACAGAATGATTCTCCAGCGGTGAGATTCGGTTGAGTTCAACGCGCTCGGATAAGAGGGTGAAGAAATGCTCGCCGTAGGCGGCCCAGAGCCAATCAGCCGGGAGGTTCAAGACGCCCCGTGGTGTTCCCTGCAAAAGGCCGACTAGATGAATGACGCGCCAGACCCAACGAGGAGTCGACGCTGTAAATTTTATATGTCTGTTCGGCCAGGAATGCCGCAGGATTGTATTCAACTGTTTTTGTTCATAAATCGATCCACTTGAGTGATCACTGAGGTTGCCGATCACTTCATCAACGGTAATCGGTTTTCGCAGGTCGAGCAGGTCTGAGTGTTGATCGGGATGCTTCCTGTCTCGATCCTGGAACGATCTTAAGAAGGCGGTTGCAGCTGTCATGGGGGGGAGAGCAATTTCGATCGCAACCGATTCATCTGGATGGTAACGATCCGGGTTGATAATCAGCGTCGAACAGTTTTTATCAAGACGTGCCGGCAGGGGGGTGAGTGCTTCTGCTTCTGACCAAAACCAAAGGAGTCGTGAGATCGCTTCCGGTAAGAGGGGAGTGATTTCGGATCCGAGTTGCTGGAGTCGTTGGTGAAGATGATGCAGCTTGACCTTCACCTCTCTGGGCGGCTGCAGACTCTTTGCCTGCAGGCTCAATGCCGTCCGCAGAGCCGCAGGGAGTTTTTGCATTTCAAGATTGAGGTCGTCTATCAAGCTGTCCGGACCGGTTCTGGCCGGAAACGCTCGCATGCTGTGGAGTGCGAGCATCTGCAGTACGATGCAGGCGAGGGGACTGCGATCGGCATTGTTGCTCCGGTCAGGCGAGGAGATCAACAACGCTGATTCTATGCAGCTGTGCAGCAGGTTCGTCAAGTAGGGCGCAGACAGTTGCAGCCGCTGTTGTTCTCCTCCGAAGAAGCGGTTCTGCATCTCCTGCAGTAAAAGTGTCAAGATTTTTCTGGAGGTGCCTGTTTCGTGCAGAGCGGTGTCAGGTATCAGTTCTGACCAGAGGCGTGCAGAGGGTGTACTGACTCCCCAAGCGGAAACTTCACCGATCCCCCAGGTGTAATAGCTCTCTAATCCGAGGGCCGCAGATATTTTGCGGCCGGATTCGGCTACCTCTGAAAGATTGTTTTTTGGTAACAGGATGACCCCTGCCGCCAAATGGCTTTCCCGATTGACCCAGAACACGATCGGCGGCGAGAGTAACTCTTCCTCCCCCAGCAGAACCGGGTATAGGTCGACGGTTCGAAAGGGTCCTGGATTTTCCCGGAGATGATCTGTCGCCCAGATGTGGAGCTGTTTCGCAAATTGGTGTAGTGGCTCTTGATTCATCAATAGACTCAGTGTCGCAAAAAAAGAGGGCCGTCACAATGACGGCCCCGGGGGTGACTCAGCAGGGCTTGGGTGCTTAATCCCCCCACACTCGATATTTAGTAACACAGGTTGCGGCAGTTGCCAACGTTGTTTTTTACCTGTTGCTGAAATCAGGGGTTATTGCGCCCCATTTCCAGGTGCAGTCGGGTGAGCCGTTCAATATCTGCCTGCAACTTTTCGATCTCCAGCTTTGATGCGTCAGCCTGCTGATTGCAGGTTTTGA
Organism: Desulfuromonadaceae bacterium; assembly: GCA_024636225.1. The sequence goes on from JAGXHN010000029.1 coordinate 11,322, forward strand.
GTCTTTTCTGGTAACTCAGGTTGCTGCTGTAAAGTTGGAGCAGGCTCTTGGCGTCATTGACAAAGAGACTGTCCGGGTACTTTTTAATATATGTTTTTAAGGGGGCGGAGTCTGTCTTTTTGAAAAATTGCTCGATTGCATTGTGAAACTGTTCTGATTCGGTGCGTGACGGATTCTGTCCGGTTGCTGTTATGGTTGCACATCCGGTTACTAAAAAAAACAGGCAGGCGATGGTCGCTGTTCTCATCAGGTTACCCCTTTTCGACGATCGATCATATAGTTACTGCCGGGAAGTCGCTTTAAGTGTTCTTTCATTCGGGCACACTCGTAACTGATAGCCGTTGCTGATTCATAATTTGACATTTCACTGCAGACAATGGCAATCGACACAGTCATGATCTGAAATTTGCGTTTAACGCCAAAACGGTCTTCACCGGTAAAAGACCCGGTTTGACGATCCTGTTCCGAATAATATTCAGGGATCTTTTTGTCAAATTCATTTATAAATTTTTGGGCCAGAGACTCAACTTTATCGGGAGTTGTCAGAAAAATATAATCGTCGCCGCCGATGTGCCCGACAAAATCATCCGGGTTCCCTTCCAATTTGACGATCTGCTCAATCATACCACCAACCATCTTGATGATGTCACTCCCGTTCTGGTAGCCGTAGCGGTCATTGAACGCCTTGAAGTGATCCAGATCGATAAAGGCGTGGGCAAAGGGGATATCTCTTTGCAACAGTTCTTCTACGCGACGCTGAATGACGAGATTGCCGGGGAGACGCGTCAGTGGACTGGCATCAAGATTCAAGGTTTCATATTCGCGCAGTTTGTGTCCCATGGTTATAAATTCGCGGGTTAACAGACCGAACTCATCCCGGGCGGTTGTTACGATGTTAACATCGTAATTCCCTTCGGCAATCTGCTGGGTTGCATCTGTTAATTTGCGCAGTGAACGATGTATCTGAAGGATGAGTGAGATACCGATCGGAAGCGACAGGATCAGTCCCAACAGAAGTAGGGTCAAGGTAATGCGAAAGGCTCTATCGCTATTGTTGACCAACTGGTCGAGGGAGCGGTCTATCTTTTCCTGTTGTGTATCTCGAAAATTTCTCAGTTCCTCAACGAGACTCTGTTGCCCGGGCCGCAAGGTTTTTTTGAATAAAAGATCAGCGGCTCTCTTCTTTTCCGGTAACAGATTTAGAAATTCGTCTAAATTTTTGCGGTATTGAGAAAAGCGGGTATTAAAGTGCTGTTGTCTCTCTTTAGAAATTTTTTCCAGGAAGGCTTTTTGAGTTGACAGGCTGCTCTCTGTTTTTTCTATGAGCAGATCGAGCGCTTCCTGATTCGGGCGAATTGTGAGCAGGTCAGCTAACTGTTCCTGCCGATTTATGTCTGATTGCAGATCCCGCGCCAGTGCTGCGGCCCGAACGTCGGTGTTGACCAGCTCACGTGACACGGTCGTCTGCGTATGCAGACTGTTCAGAGCATAACCGATTGATATGAGGCTGAAACAGGCCAGAAGAAGGTAGGTTACCGTGATCTTGTCGGTAACCGTGATCCGGATCTGATCTGTATAGGATTGTCTTCTGTTACGCATTTAATCACCCGCTGAAAACAGATCGTCCTGATTCTGAGGTAACGGCCGTTCAAAATGTTTGAGTGCCAGTTGTGTCGCCATGCGACCGCGAGGCGTTCTGTTCAGATACCCCTGTTGAATCAGAAACGGCTCTATAACGTCCTCTATCGTATCGCGTTCTTCACCGATTGCAGCGGCAAGAGTGTCGAGTCCGACCGGTCCGCCATTAAATTTATCGAGAATCGTCAACATCAGAAGACGATCCATCTGATCGAACCCTTTGCTGTCGACTTCTAATCGGAGCAATGAGCTGTCGGCGATGCTCCGGGTGACGGTGCCGCTCGCATTCACTTGAGCAAAGTCGCGAACCCGTCTCAATAACCGATTGGCGTTCCGGGGCGTCCCCCGACTGCGGCGGGCGATCTCTGCGGCCCCTTCTTTCGTCGCCTCGATTTTGAGTAATCGGGCACTCCGCTCGACAATAATCGAGAGTTCTTCAATAGAGTAAAACTCAAGGCGGCTGATGATGCCGAATCGGTCGCGCAGTGGAGAAGAGAGGAGACCAGCCCTGGTCGTGGCTCCGACTAGCGTAAAACGGGGAATATCGAGTTTGATGGTGCGGGCAGAAGGCCCCTGTCCGATCATAATATCGAGCTGGTAATCTTCCATTGCCGGGTAGAGAATCTCCTCGACTACCGGCGAGAGTCGGTGGATTTCATCGATAAAGAGCACGTCCCCCTCTTCCAGATTCGTCAGAACCGCTGCCAGATCGCCCGGTTTTTCAATGACCGGCCCTGATGTACTTTTGATGCTGACACCCATTTCGTTGGCGACAATGTTGGCCAGGGTGGTTTTGCCGAGGCCCGGGGGGCCATAAAAGAGGACATGGTCAAGCGGCTCATTGCGTCCACGTGCAGCCTCAATAAAAATTTTCAGGTTTTCTTTGGCTTTTGCTTGTCCGACATACTCCGATAATGTGCCGGGACGTAGCGAAACGTCAAACCGGTCATCATCGTAATCAGGGGTGGCAGAAATCAATCGCTCAGGCATAATCGTTATTTTCCGAGCAGCTTTAATGCTGCCTTCAATGTCGTTTCAAGAGGGCTGTCCGGAGTAATCTCCATGCTTTTGAGGGCGTTACGGGCGACATTCTCTTTATACCCGAGATTGATCAAGGCCGACAACAGATCGTCGAGCAGATCCGGTTTTGACAACGAGAGCGCCTCCTCGTTGTCACGTCCTGCTGCCAGAAACGGCGCAACTTTGTCCTTCAGTTCCAGCGACAGCCGCTCTGCTGTTTTCTTGCCGATCCCCGGCAGGGATGAAAGGCGGGCAATATCGCTGTTTGCCAGGGCGGCCGCCAGTTCGGATGTCGGGATATGTGAAAGGATATTTAACGCCAGTTTCGGCCCCACACCTGAAACCGAAATCAGCACAGTGAAGATCCCTTTCTCTTCGAAAGTGCCGAATCCGAATAACTGAATAGCATCTTCCCGGACATGAGTGTGGATATGCAGTTCGGCCTGACCACTCTCCGGCAGAGCGTAATAGGTTGATAGCGGCACCAGAATTCGGTAGCCGACACCACCAACATCCAGAATGATATGATCGACTGTTTTGTATGCAATCCGGCCATTGAGAAGAGCGATCATCGATTCAGTCCTCGATTTGTCCGGCTTCTTGGGGGTATGGTCAGCCTGTTCAGACTACCGGTGTGTGCATGACAGATGGCAACCGCCAATGCGTCGGCGGCGTCTTCCTGTGCGACTTCAGGGAGTTTCAGAAGAACTTTGACCATCAGTTGCACCTGACTTTTGCTGGCGCGGCCATAACCGACGACAGCACTTTTGATCTGCAGCGGACTGTATTCAGCGACATTGAGGTCAGCTGTTGCTGCAGAAAGAACGGCGACACCCCGCGCTTGCCCAAGTTTGAGTGCAGATTGGGCGTTACTCCCGATAAAAACCTGTTCGATCGCAGAACAGTCGGGGGCGTAATTTTGGATAATAATCTGAAGCTCCTGATAAATATGAAGCAGGCGTTGTGCCAGATCAAACTCTTGCGGAGGGCGAATAACACCGTTGTCGATATGGTGCAGACGATTCCCCTCCAGACGAATCAGGCCATAACCGGTCGCTCTGGATCCAGGGTCGATGCCGAGAATTCTCATAAGGACAGCGTTTGCATGGAGAGTCTACTCGCTCTTAGTCCATGATCCGGCCGATCTCCTCTTCTGAAATGTCAAAGTTAGCATAGACGTTCTGAATATCGTCGTTATCTTCGAGTTTATCCATCAATTTAAGCATCTGCTCGGCCTGCTGACCTTCGAGGAGGGTCGTGTTCTGCGGGATCATCGTAACTTCAGCGGTCTGAATATTTAAACCCCGTGCCGTGATCGCCTCGCGGATCTCAATAAAGTCAGCCGGATCGGTTGTGACTTCAAATACGTCTCCTTCGTCCTTGACGTCCTCGGCACCGGCTTCGAGTGCTACTTCGAAAAGAGTATCAAAATCTTCGTCACGGGAGAGAGAAATCAAGCCTTTGCGGTCGAACAGGAACGCGACAGAGCCGTTGACGCCAAGATTACCGTTGTTCCGACTAAATATGAACCGGACATCGGCGACGGTGCGGGTACGGTTGTCCGTCATAAATTCGACGAGAATAGCGACGCCACCGGGGCCGTACCCCTCGAATGTCCCTTCTTCATAAACAACGCCGTCAAGATCTCCGGCCCCTTTTTTAATGGCCCGATCGATATTGTCTTTTGGCATGTTCGCCTGTTTGGCTTTGTCGACCGCCATCCGCAGGCGCGCATTGCTTTCGAGATCGCTTCCGCCGATTTTTGCTGCTACAGTAATCTCTTTGATCAGTTTGGTGAAAACTTTGCCGCGCTTGGCATCCTGAGCACCTTTGCGGTGTTTGATGTTGGCCCATTTACTGTGTCCTGCCATGATCTTGAAACCCTCCTGTGTTCTACATAGAATTCAGTTTTAGACATTATCACGCAGTTGTCTGTTTCGACAAGCTTTTGCCTCCCGGCCGGGAACAACAAAAGCCGGCAATCTGCCGGCTTTTGTTGTGATTCTGGTCTTGTTCACTGCCGTCTACTATTGTCAAATGGCACAGAATGTTTCGTAATTTACCGTACCAGTTCTGTTTGTTTATGGTTTAGAGAAAAGTCAGCTTTCGTCCGGTGTGGTCCTGAAGCCGATTACCGAGAGATTATCGGCAATTTTCTCAACCCCTTCGACCGTTTTCACTGCCGCCAGAACACTTTTGTGCTCATCTTTGCTGTGGACATGCCCCGAGATCGTAACCGTCTTCCCCTTGGCTGTGATGATTAGATGCTCACAGTCGAACTCATTCAGGGAGAGGATGGCAATTTCGGCTTTCTTACCGAGGACAAGATCAGTCAGAATTTTTTTGGCGCTCCCTTTTTCTTCAACCAGATTGTTGTCATTGACACCGCTGCAGATCATTTCAACAGCCTTGTCTTCGGACAGGCGTTGTGTGTTGATGACCAGATCGTAATGGAGAGGGTTCTCCCACTCACGGTCGAAATAGTAGCGGATAAATCCGGCCCGCTGCTGATCACTTTTGCGAACCATCAGTCGCGCAAGATCAGGGTCGAGCCATTCACGTACGGCCCAGCGTTCAACCCGGTCTTCAAAGGGGGCAATGATCCGGACGCGAAAAGCACTCAAGATATCCCTGAGCAGATCTTCACCGGCACGACCGTAGATAACGACATTCCCCTTGAGGGCAAAATTGAGAACCATGAGTTCGATCTGACGCAGATCGAGCAGGTGCTGAACGTCTTCCCCTTCAACGAATGCTGGCGGTCTTTCATCAGCATGCTCAAACGCTTCGTCGGAGAGTCCATACTTATGGGCAGCTTTTTTCAGAGTCGAACCGTCGACCAGCGTATATCCGAGCTCTTTCGCAACCCTGTGGGCGATCGGAATTCCGCCGCTGCCCATTTCGCGTGAAATCGTAATGATTGCCATGACATTCCTCTTCGTGACTCGATTCGAGAGTGTTATTAGACTTCGGATACTAGCAATTCACTCAGTGATTGACAAGACGAAAACTGCTCTCAAGTCTAATAGACGGGTTTGTAGTCGAACTGATGATGCGCCTGGATGAAGCGAACAGTGCGGCTTTTGGAGCGCATAACCACGGAATGGGTCTCTGCCCCACCGGAGAAGTAGCGAACCCCTTTGAGCAGTTCACCATTGGTGACGCCGGTTGCGGCAAAGACGACATCTCCGCCCGCCATCTCTTCGCAGTTGTAAATTTTGTCGAAATCATTGATCCCCATGGTGACGGCGCGCTCCCGCTCTTCCTGATTCATGAAGATCAGTCGTCCCTGCATGTCCCCACCCATGCATTTCAGTGCGGCCGCGGCCAGAACTCCTTCCGGTGCGCCGCCAATCCCCATAACCATATCGATGCCACTGCCGGGGACGGCGGCTGCGACTGCCGGAGCGACGTCGCCATCAGAGATCAGATGAATTCTGGCTCCCGCTCGACGAATCTCCTCGACAATTTTGTCGTGACGGGGACGGTCAAGAAGAACGACAGTCAAATCTTCGATGTAGCACGATTTTGCTTCAGCAACTCGTTGCAAATTTTGTGTCGGGGTGGCATTGATGTCGATAACGCCGTACGCCTGTGGACCGACGATAATCTTCTCCATATACATATCGGGCGCATGCAGAAAACTTCCATGCGGGGCGAGGGCAATGGTGGCAATGGCGCCATTCATCCCTTTGGCACAGAGTGTGGTCCCCTCTAATGGATCGACGGCGATGTCGACCGGGGTCCCTTTTTTTCTGCCGAGTTTTTCGCCGATGTAGAGCATCGGCGCTTCGTCCATTTCGCCCTCTCCGATAACGACCGTGCCGTAGATATCAAGCGAGTCGAGAGTCCGGCGCATCGCTTCGGTCGCCGCATCATCGGCAGCAATTTTATTCCCTTTGCCAACCCAACGTCCAGAGGCAAGAGCGGCGGCTTCGGTGACGCGTGCCAGTTCCAGGGCTAAATTGCGATTCATTTAAGTCTCCAGATTATGTTCGATTCTTTTAACGGTTGGTATAATTGCATAAAATCGAAAATAAAAACAATTTTTTCATATTTTTGACTCGCATTTTTGACTGGGCTATCTCTTTTATCTCGTGTTATTTGTAAAGCTCACTTGTCGCATAAGGAGTTGTTTACTGTTATGGAAATAGCACCATTTATCTGGGCGCATCGAGGCGCCTCTGGTCTGGCTCCGGAAAATACGATGGCAGCCTTCAGACAGGCTGAGTTGGCTGGAGCTGACGGTATTGAACTCGACGTTCACCTAAGCCGCGACCGGCGACCGGTGGTTATCCATGATGAGACGATCGATCGCACGACAGACGGGTCTGGTGCGGTTGCCGATATTTTGCTGCGTGATCTGCAGCGCCGCGATGCAGGGAGCTGGTTTGCGCCAGAATTTTGCGGTGAGACCGTCCCTTTGCTTGAAGAGGTATTGGCCTGGGCGGCGGATCGCATCCGGTTGAATATCGAAATCAAATCACCCCAGGCCGGTCGAGCGGTTCTGGACCTATTGGTCCAGTTTCCGCAGGTGCCTGTACTGATCTCCTCGTTCCGGCATGAATTGTTGTTTTCCATGCGCCAGTGGTCTCCTGATTTGCCGATTGCCTTTCTCAGCGATTCCTGTTTCTGGCGGTTGGCCCTGAAGCGCGCCGTCGCTTGCCGAGCTGAAAGTTTTCACCCGCCCGAACGTCATGTTACAAGGGTACTGGTCAACGCCTGTCACCAGGTCGGGATGAAGGTCTTCCCCTGGACGGTTGACGATACCCGTCGGCGTGACGCACTCCTGCGTATCGGCGTCGATGGCCTGTTTACAAACTTTCCCAAGGGGGAATGGGGCGTCTTTATCTGATTTTTCGTTTCTTGATTTAAAAACCTTAATTTCAGGTATAACGTTTTTTACATAAGGACTGTTCGTTCAGTGACGCATCTCTTCGCGAACCATTTTCAAGTAATCGACACCGATCTCTTTTCCCCATTTGCTGTAGATCGGCTCCGCTTGCTTTATAAGGAGTGAGCGGTCGGCCTCATTGAGTTCAATAAACTCTACCCCATCGGCCTTGGCCGCTGCGATCTGCTCCATCTGCTGCTGTTCAGTCAGCCGCCGGGCCGCGGCGCTCTCTTCGGCAATGGTCTGAAGCAGGATGTCGCGCAGATCAGCGGGGAGCTTGTCGAGCCAGCGCTGGTTGATCAGGTGAATGTAAAGTCCCTGGGCATAGTCGAGTTGGGTGTAGTAACGGGCAATCGTGAATTTTTTTGAAATATTACAGACGATCGGAGTGTGATCAAGCCCGTCAATGACGCCGGTCTGCAACGCTTGAGGGACATCGGGCCACGGCATGACGGTGAATTTTAGCCCCCAGGCCTTGTACACGTCTATATTGACCGGAGCTTCAGCGATGCGAAAGTTCACATCTGCCGCATCCGTAAGGTTTCTGACCGGCTTGTTTGTCGCCCAGCCGTAGCTGCCGTAGCCGGTGAAATCAGCAGTGAGAAGCCCCTGTGCTGCTGCAGCGGTACTGAACGGTTGCCAGAGAGCTTTGGTGTTGCGTAATTGATCGAGTTTTGTAAACGTATCGACCACATAAGGGAGGTTGACAACGCCGAGTCGGGGCGCGATATTTGCCGCCGCCACCGAGGAACTCATCATCCCCTGCACCGCCCCCATCCTCAGTTTGCTGATGACATCCTTTTCGCCGCCGAGTTGACTTAAAGGGCGAAAATCGACATACAGACGCCCTTTCGATTTCTCCCAGACCTGGTCGCGGATCTTGAATCCGGCCGCAACCCCTTCAATGGCAGGGTGCCCCACGCAGGAGAGAAGATAGGTATATTCGGCAGATGACGGATCAAAACTTGGCTGCCAGGCTAAAAGAGGGTCTTTTTTTTGCTCTGCGAAGCAAAAAGAGCAGGATAAACCGAGTGCCAGCAGAGTGAATATCAAGGTTTTTTTCATCAGAACTCTCCTTTTTGTCATGCCGAACCAATGTCATGAGTCAATAATAAATACCGATGTTACGGTTAACGTCTCCAAGGGTCAAGACAAAACAGGTTGCGCAGACAAGGGAGATCTGCGCTTGTCAGCAGACCGGTCTTAAGGTAAGATTCTGCGCTCATTGAAAGCTCATTAAAATAGAAGCGGAGCGATCCTGTTATGGTTATGGCAGCAACATCAGCGTTACAAAATATTCTGCTGGAGAAAATTCAGTCGCATGGCAATATTACCTTTGCCGAGTTTATGGCTGATTGTCTCTATCACCCTGAACACGGTTATTATATCGGGTCACGTAACCGGATCGGGAAGCAGGGGGATTTCTTCACATCAAGCAGTGTGCATGCCCTGTTTGGTGGTCTGATTGCCCGCCAGTTGATCGAGATGGCACAGATTCTTGGCGAAGGACCGTTCATCATTGTAGAGCAGGGGGCCGGGGAAGGACATCTGGCCAAAGATATTCTCGATGCTTTGCAGATCGAAGCCCCTGAAGTATATAACCGGAGCACGTATTGTCTGGTGGAGGTCAGTCCAGATAACCGGCGACGACAGCGCGAACAGCTGCTCCGGCATGTTGGTCGCGTTGACTGGTGCGCCGAGAGTGAACTGCAGCCGTTTACAGGCTGTTATCTCTGTAACGAACTGATCGATGCGTTTCCTGTCCACGTGGTTGAAAAGCGCGAAGGGGAGCTGCAGGAGGTTTTTGTCACCGATAATAGGGGAGAGCTCGGCGAAACTGTCGGCCCGCTCTCAACAGCTGCTATTTCCGAGTACTTCGCCTGGCTCGGAGTCGAACCGGCTGAAGGGAACCGGGGCGAAGTAAACCTTTTGGCGGTCGACTGGATACGGCGGGTGGCTGCAAATTTACAGCGCGGATTCGTGCTAACAATCGATTATGGGTATCCGTCCGGGGAGCTGTATGCTCCGTTTCGACGCAACGGTACGGTGATGTGTTACCACAAGCATGCGGCGCTTGAAGATCCGTATCATCTCGTTGGCGAGCAGGATATCACCGCGCACGTCGATTTCACCGCGCTGCAAAAAGCCGGGACCGAAGCGGGTCTCGAGCTGCTCTATTTCAAGGAGCAGTACCGGTTTTTGATGGCCCTCGGTTTTGTCGACAAGCTGATGCAGCTTCAGGCTGAATTGACCGAACCGAATCAGGCTTTGGCGCTGCGCATGACCCTGAAAAATCTGATTATGCCGGATGAGGGGATGGGGAGCACGTTTAAGGTGTTGGTACAAGGCAAGGGGGTCGGGACTCCAGAGCTGCTCTGTAATCGAAAAATTTCTGATATCCCCTTGCCGATTTGATAGACTGTACGCTATAAAGAGTGACGATGCAAAAAAGAGTGAAGCAGAGTGTCGCCCGCAAGTACGGGACGATCAATACAAAAAAAGAACCGATGAGGAGGTTGTAATGCGCGAAAAAGTTCAAGATGTATTAAATCAGGTTCGTCCGGCACTTCAGGCCGATGGCGGTGATGTGGAGCTGGTTGATGTGAGTGATGACGGCGTTGTCAGTGTCAAGCTGACCGGCGCGTGTGGTTCCTGTCCGATGTCGACCATGACGTTGAAGATGGGGATCGAAAAGGCTCTGATGGAGCAGCTCCCCGAAGTTAAAGAGGTTGTTCAGGTTCGTTAAACGCAATCTTTATTGCTGTCGTGAACAAAAACACCCCACGCAAGTCAACTGCTTGCGTGGGGTGTTTTTGTTCAGGCTATTCGTTAGCTTAGGCTCCGACGCTGTTTTATGGACAAAAAAATGCCCCGCAAAAGCGGGGCGATTCGCAGGTATCCTGAGACGGATACAGAGGAGTTCTTTTAATCAATCGTTTCTGACAGGTTGCAGCTCCAACTCTTCGTCCATGAGCAGATCGGAAGCTGCTGCCGGAACAGTGACCGGATCTTTGGTCGGTCGCAGTGTACTCGCCATCATGGCGCCGACCAGAAGCATGACCCCGGCGACGGCAAAAGAGATGGTGAATCCACCGGTGCGGGCGGTCAGCATCGCTGAAGCCTTGACCAGAACAAATGCTCCGATCCCCCAGGCGGAGAAGAGGGCACCATAGTTAAGTCCGTAGTGCTTCACGCCCCAGAGATCTTTGGCAAAAGACGGGAAAAGTGAGAGATTGGAACCGTAGTTGAAGCCGATAAATGTCGCAAGCAAGGTGATTAAAAGCCCGCTGGAAGCATTGCCGCCGACAACCGAAATGGCTGCAAACATCAGTGAAGCCTGAAACACCAGCATGACGATCAAGGTGTTGGCTCGGCCAAGTTTGTCCGAGAGGACTCCGGCGACGATGCGACCGGCGGCGTTGCCGATCGACATCACGGCAACGGCGATGAAAGCATATTCACCCATGCTCTGTTTGGCCATACCGGCGATACTCCCGATAACCATCAGCCCCGCTCCGGCGCCGACGAAGAAGCAGAGCCAGAGGGTGTAGAAGGAACCGGTGCGCAGGACCTGTGATGGCGTAAGTTCGTTGCTCGTCTTTTTGGCCTGAACATTGGCGTTTTTGCTGGCGGCGAAATCTTTGAGATGATCGGCCGGCGGGTTGGTGACCAGCATCGCCATGCCACAGACGACGACGATAAAAAAGATGCCGAGGATCATCATCGTCTGTTGCAAGCCGTAGTTGCCGAGCAGATATTTGCACGCCGGGGCGAGATAGACCGGGGCGATGCCGAATCCGGAAACGACGATCCCGGCAATCAGACCGGTTTTGGCTGGCGGAAACCATTTAAGCGCCGGTGGGGTGGCGGCCGAGTAACCGAAGCCGAAGCCGAGACCGGCGAGGAGTCCGAAGCCGATGATCCAGCCCCAGTATTCTGTGGTCTGTGAACAGACGATAAAGCCGGCACCGACCAGCAGGCCACCGACGATCGCCGTGATGCGCGGTCCGATCTTGTCCTGCATCTTGCCGCCGATAATCATCGACAGGGCGAAGCTCAGACATGCGACAGCATAAGGGTCGCCCGCCCCTTCGAACAGTTTGGCGATATCGCCTTTAAGCATGCTGTAGGCATAAAGAATGCCGAGAGCCAAATTGATACCTGTCCCAGCCAGGACGACTGTCCAGCCACGTCGTGCAGAATTGTTAGTGCTCATTGATGCCTCCCTTTGCTCGATATTGGATTTGTCCATGCTCTGCATGGTTAAGTGGCGAACGCGAAAAGAGATCGGCCAGCGGCCCTGAATCCCGGTAATGTGCAGCGGTCGTTGCGGTCTTTTTTTTCCGGTTATGTCGGCCATTCAAACCTCTTTTTGATAATTGCGGGCTAGTGAGTCGACTGAATTTGTCCTGAATCTGTCTTCGTCTATTCGCAATGGCCGTACCAAAAAATAAACAGTGTTATTTTTTTATTTTTTTCAATTTTTACAGGAGGTTATAGCGTGAGAGGGTGCAGATACCTGAAGCGGGTCAGGATGAGGGGTTTCGCATTAGTGCAAAAAAACAGTTCAGGACGGGGGACGATTTATGGTCGGACGGGGAGTGGCTGGGGCAAAGGCAGGAATGCAACAGCAGAATCAATTTTTTTGCATGAATGCAAAAAAAATCCGGTTCACCTAAGCGTCACGATTCAGATTCAGGGAGTCGCTCTGACAAAGAGAAGGTTCGCCGGTATTGACGGATTTCGATAAGGATGATTTTGAGCGTACTGACGATCGGGACGCCGATAACCATGCCGAGAATGCCGTAGGCATTGCCGCCGAGAATAATGGCGATAATAACCCAGAGGGGGTGCAGGTTTGAATAGCGGGAGATCAGGATCGGAATCAGGATAAAGTTGTCAATGATGACCTGGGCGATCAGAAAATAGACAATGACAATCCACCAGAACTGTCCACCAATGCCAAGGTCGACAAGGGCGACCAGGATTCCCGGAATCATGCCGATTAAAGGTCCGATATAGGGGATCAGATTGGTCACTCCGGCAAAAACGGCAAGAAAACCGGTATAACGGATGTCGGTGAATGAGAGGCCGATAAAGATCACGATGCCGATAATTGTCGCCTCAATGATCCGTCCCCGGATAAAGTGCGAGAGCTGTTTGGTGATCAGGTAACTCAAGTCGTGCACCATCTCGAAAGTTCGGTTCGGAGCCAGGGAGATACAGCTGCGCAGGATGCGGCTGCCGTCACGCAAAAAAAAGAAAGTGAAGAGCGGCACCATCAAAAACAGACCGCCGAGCCGTAGGGCAGATTGTGGCGTGCCGACAATGACAGTATTGACAATATTTTTGCCGAGGGATCTGCCACGCTCGACCAGATCGGCTGAATCGATAAAAGGGGTTTGGGCTTCAATTTTCAGACCGAGGTCGCGAATATAGTTTGTCATCCCTTTTATATAACGGGGGAGGTCGGCCTGTAGTGAATTCCAGGCGCTTTGCCATTGGGGGATAATAAATTGCATCAGCAGATAGAGCAGCATGGCACAGAGGATATAGACGATGAATATACTGCTGGTCCGTTTGCCGGTTGTCCGTTCGAAAAAACTGACCACCGGTTCGAGGAGAAAGGTCAGGACCAGAGAGAGCAAGATCGGCAGAAACAGGGCCGATGAAGCGGTACGGATGAAAGTAATGAACGATGTCGCCGAGCTGTAGATAGCGAGTCCGGCGGCGAGGCCGGCGGTTAAAACAATAAACAGCAGAATCATCTGAGTGCGATCGGCCGGACGTCTGATTGTCGGGAAAGGTTCGCTCAAGTTGATGACTCCGTAGTGAAGAGATCGGGGTGTTTCAGACGCAGGTCGTTCATGAGCTGATCCGAAACATGGAGCCGTTCACTAACGACCCGGCTGAGACTGAGGATGATTTTGTAGGCGACGGAAGGATTTCTTTTTGCCAGTTCATTGATGTCCGCCCGAAAAAGTCCGATCAGAACGGTCGGTTCTGATGCCCGGGCCGAAGCGGTTCGTTTTGAGGGGGCCGCGAGGGTTGTTTCACCGAAAAACTCTTTTAACCCGAGTTGCGCCAGTATGATCTCCCTGTTTTTAACAGAACGGTTGTAAATCTGTACGGTTCCGCTGCGTATGATGTACATGCCGGATCCCGGGTCTCCAGCTTCGAAGATCACTTCCCCGGCGCTGTAGGTGCGCAGATGCATCAATGATTCGAGTTGAATGCGGCTCCGTTTGTCGAGATCAGCGAAGATCGAAACCGAGCCGAGAAAGTAGGCGATCGACTCTTCCTCAAGTTTCTTGTGAAAAATATTAATCCAGAGTGGATTCACAACAGCTCCTGCGGCGACACTGTTTAAGGTTTAACCGACGCCGTGACTTTGTAATTAAGGAAATCAACCTGCATCTCCTCGACGTCTCCGGGACGACGAATATTACGGGTCTGTCTGGTTGGCAGATGAAAACCGGAGATTTTTTTCAGAGTCGTGACGAAATGATCGTCGATCTTGCCGTCGGGCGAGGTGACGCGAATGTCGACCGGGAACCATTCCCCGTCAAGCTCTGTATGACGAATTACGACGGTCAATTGCGGGCTCTCATTTGCCTCGATGACGATCTGCCGGAGGAGCTTTTTTTTCTGATCGAGCTCAAACTCAAGGCGGGTGATGCCGTCTTGCGGAAGATCGAGTCCCGCAGCGTAAAAAGCCCCGGTGATTGTTGCCGGTTTTTCAAACAGAAACTCGATGTTGTGGAGCATCTCATTGCCGATCTGGGTGTCAGTACTTTTTGTCTGTGCCTGTCTGGCCAGCACTGTGCGTCGGTCTGCCTGATCTGCCGGAAAGAAAAAACGATCGAGATCGACGGCAAACTGCTGCGAAAATCGATCGATCATCTGCTGCATGGTCGGCATAACCGCCCCGCTGGCCCGGACCGTCGAACCGTGATTTCGACGCCAGTATTTAACCAGTTGGGGTTCAGCCGGACGCTGCATCTCCGGCGGCATGCTGGCGGTCATTCTGGCGATCATCTCATTGATCTTGCTGGTTTTTAATTCGACCTGGTACGATTCAAGATTCGGCTGCGCATTGGCGTAACGGCGTGAAACCTCTTCGATCAGGTTCGTTTGCGCAAAGAGCGAAGTCGGGGTGAGAAACAATAAAAGAGTGACGGCAAGGGCCGGATAGCGCATGGTCTTCTCCTATTCTGAAAAAGTGTAACGGTTCAGCACTTCTATTACGGCATGAGGTCTACAGCTGTTGCCTGCGTAAAGCGTTGTCACTTAACATCCTTTTTGTCAACAGCAGTCGCCCACATTGTTGTGCGGTTTGAGCGGGCTGCTGGATAATTACAAAAAAGTACGAATTTTTTTACTATAGCGCAATTGTCGGCGACAAAATAGAGGAAAGATTTCCTGCTTTATTCCTTGTTCTGCTACACTGCAAAAAATTACGATTCGCATGATGGTGAGCAAAATGGACACGTTGGACAAACAGTCGTACCCGGCTCTCCCCGGGGTCTACCTGATGCGGGGCGCCGATGATCAGGTGCTCTATGTCGGTAAGGCAAAAAACCTGCATAATCGTTTGCGCAGCTATTTTTCCGCCCGTGGTGACGGACGGGCACAGATCCGCTTTTTGATGGAGAAGGTCGTCGCGATCGAGACCATTATCACCGATACTGAAAAAGAGGCGCTGCTGCTTGAAAATACGCTGATCAAGAAATATCGCCCCCGCTACAATATCGATCTGCGTGATGATAAGACCTATGTTTCGGTCCGGATCGACCCGGCAGAAGAATTCCCTTCGCTCAAGATTGTTCGTGCCGTGCGCAAAGACGGGGCGCGTTACTTCGGTCCTTATTCTTCAGCCGGTGCTATCCGGCACACTCTCAAAGAGATTTATCGCATCTTCCCGTTGCGCCATCATCCCCTTGCAACCTGTAAAAGTCGCGGTCGTCCCTGCCTCTATTATCAGATTGGACAGTGCAGTGGACCGTGTCATGGCCTGATCAGTCACGCCGACTATGGCCGGTTGGTTCAGGGGGTGATGACTCTGCTCGAAGGGCGTGAGGATGAGGTTCAGGCCCTACTGACCGCCCGCATGTTAAAGGCCTCCGAGGCGCTCCGTTTTGAAGAGGCCGCACGGCTGCGCGATCAGATCAACGCTTTGAAACAGAGTGTCGAAAAGCAGAAAGTCGCAGGGGATCAAGGGGGGGATCAGGATGTGTTCGGTCTGCACCGCGAAGGGGGAGAGGTGGAGGTAGCCACCCTGTTCATCCGGCGCGGCAAACTGATCGGCAGACGGATATTCTCTCTCGAATGGTGCCTCGATGAAGATGCCCTGTTATCGAATCTTCTTCAGCAGTACTACGCCCGGGAGACCATCATCCCGGATGAAGTGCTGCTTCCGTTTGCTGTCGCTGATCCGGAGGTCCTGGCCGACTGGCTGAGTGAACAACGCGGTCGCAGAGTTCATCTTCTCGTCCCGCAGCGTGGCGATCGCGTCCGTCTGGTCGATCTGGCCAACCGCAACGCCCGTGAATCGTTTCGCCAGCGCGGCAGTCGTCGCGAGGCGCAGCAGAATCTCCTTATCGAGTTGCAACAACGGCTGAATCTGTCGCGCCTGCCGCGCCGGATCGAATGTTTTGATATCTCGCATATTCAGGGGACGCAGATGGTCGGGAGCATGGCGGTGGTCGAAGAGGGGGAACCGGCCAGTCGTCACTACCGTCACTACCAGATTAAAACCGTGGCCGGTAATGACGATTTTGCCTCTCTGGCCGAAGTGTTGCGACGGCGTCTGCAGCGGGGTCTGATCGAGGAGAATCTTCCTGATTGTCTTTTGATTGATGGTGGCAAGGGGCAA